>NZ_JBGNUU010000007.1:0-355394 GCF_041950485.1 Nonomuraea sp. ATR24 | reverse complement strand
CACACCGCACCGTGCCCCGCCTGCACCAACGGCAGCAGATGCCACACCCCCCAGAACACCCCGAGAACCACCCCCGCACCCACCACCCCGAACCGCCCCCGCAACGGATCGGCCGCATACCCCGTCCACCCCACCTCCTCGAACGCCGCCGCCACCACCGAAGCCCCGAACACCAACGGCAACACCACCAGCGACGTCGCCAACCCCACCGGAGCCGCACCCACCAGCACCACCCCGGCCCCCACCACGACCGGCAACGCCACCGCCACCGCATACCACCGAGCCCGCCCCGCCGGCCGATCCACCACCCCCGCCAGCAACGCCACGACCCCCGCCCGCCCCGCATCCCGCCACACCAGCACCACCGCCGCCACCAGCGGCACCACGAACATCGCCGCACTCGCCGGCATGTCGACCGCCCCCACCCGCACCGTGGGGGACAGCGCCCCCACCACATAGAACGGCACCGACAGCACGGCGACCAGCACCAGGAACAACCCCGGCCGACCCACCACGGCCCACCACCCCCGCACCCGTTGAGACACGATATCCCAAGTACCATAAACTACGAGAGTGACCCCACAACCACCGCAAACCGGCCCAACCCGGCGCCGCACCCGCATCACCGACGAAGAAACCGCCCGCCGCATGCTCGACACCGCCACCCACACCGTCGAACACACCGGCCTCACCGTCAGCCTCGACCACCTCAGCCTCGAACAGATCATCCGAGACGCCGGCGTCGCCCGCAGCGCCGTCTACCGCCGCTGGCCCTACAAAGACCTCTTCTTCAGCGACCTCCTCCGCGAACTCGCCAAAGCCACCAACCCCACCACCACCGCCACCGACCCCACCGCCACCCGAACAGCCACCCACACCCTCCTCACCTCACTCACCTGGGCCCGCAACCCCCACCAACGCCGTGCCCTCGCCGCCGAAGCACTCCGCACCGGCGCACTCGGCGAATACGACCTCTTCCACCGCTCACCCGCCTGGCGCACCTACCTCGCCCTGCAAGCCACCTTCCGCAGCCTCCCCGACGGCGACCTCCGCACCGACGTCCAGCAAGCCCTCACCGACGCCGAACACACCATGATCACCGGCCTCGCCACCACCTACACCCACATGACCCGGCTCCTCGGCCTGCGCCCACACCCCGGCATCACGTACGAGACCATCGCCCGCCTCGCCGTCGCCACCCTGCGCGGACTCATCCTCATGACCCCCGCCAACCCCGAACTCACCACCCACCGATTCCCCGCCAACCCCTTCGGCGCCCCCGAACCCGCCGAATGGACCGAACCCGCACTCGCGATCGCCACCGTCGTGGTCGGCCTCCTCGAACCCGACCCCGACCTCACCTGGACCGACGAACACGAACGCGCGGCCGAGCACGCCCTCCGCACGGGGCAGTGGCGGGAAACCTGACCACCACGCCAGGCCGGAGGGGGAGGGACGCCGCACTGGTCACACCCGCCGAAGGGGAGTGGGCAGACGCCCACCCGTGGACCACGGACGCGCGAGGGGAGTGGGCCCACGCCCATTCGGCAGGCGGTCGGCCCCTCGTGGCGGTCGGCCCCTGCGGGACCGGCTCCCTGGAGTGATCAAGCCGGCATCGAGAGGGGAGCGCGCGCGTAAGGAGGCCGCGCGGTGCGTCAGAGCGCGCGGGGCGGCGTGCGGAGGCGGCGGAACGACTGGCTGCTCATACCAAACAGAATCCAGCTTCTGTCTGGTATGACCTATTTTGTCGGATTAGAGCCGGTTGACGAAGCGGGTGGCGGCGCGGTGGCTCATGCCCGTCTCGCCGCGTACGAGGAACACTGCCTCCTGGATCTGGCCCAGCGCCTTCATCTCGCGGGCCTGCTCGACCAGGTCGGGGTTGGGGGCTGGGCGGTTGCGGGGGCGGCGGGTGAGGCGCGCGGCCAGGATGATCAGGTAGATGATCACGATCGTGACGACCGCGGTGATCGCGACGAGACCGCCGGTGGAGATCGCCAGGATGGGCATGATTCGATCGTACGCGCTCGGTTGTGCGGCACGAAGGGTGTGCGGGTGCGCCGGGGGCTCTGACAGCGGGCTTCTGGGGTCTGTCTGGTTGCTTGATAATGGACATTATGTCAAGTAGATGTGGTCGGCGGCTCGTGGGGGCTCTCCCCTGCCGGTTTTCGGTTAGGGGTTTGGGTTCGCCGGATTGGCGGGTGTGAGATGCGTTACGTGGTGGGGTGCATGCCGGGCGGGAGGTGTGGTGGGGCGGCGGGGGTGGTGGTGAGCGGGTGTTGTGGCTGGTGGAGTGGTGGTTTGGGGTGCTTCTCCCCCGGTGGTGCGGTTGGGTGGCGGGGTGGGGTGGGTGGTTGACAGTTGGGGTGACTTCTCGTTGATTGGCTGCCGCTGGGTTGATGTGGCGTTTAGGGTGGTCTTCTGCTATCGCGCCGCGAGAGGAGCAGCACGTGGGGAACGAGTCTGTGTTATGTCCGGTGTGTCAGGGGGTTGTTCCGGCTTCGGGGCGGGATGCGTACACGCCGCTGCGGGGGCGGCTGATTCTGACGAATGGGTATTGCGGGGGTGACTGCGCCGATCGGCGTGGGGTTGATCGGGAGCGGACGCAGCAGGTGGCGCGTCCGGTTGCGGCGCCGGGTCCAGTTCAGGGGCAGGCGCAGGGTCATCCGCAGGGGCAGGCGTATGGGTATGGGCAGGAGCCGGTGCAGGCTCCGTTGTATGCGCCGGCTCAGGTGCCGGTTGCGGTGGGTCCGGGGGTTCGCCGCTAGGTTTTCGCGGTTGCGGCCAGGCTGTCACGGTGTGACGGGCTGGCCGTTTTCCGTTTTTCAGGGGGTGTAGGGGCGGGTGGCGGTGACGGCTGTGGTGGGCAGGGGGCCGTAGAGGTGGGGGTAGCCGTTCTCGGTGCGGATGTCGAGGCCGGTGGGGTCGATGTCGAGGATGATCAGGTCGGTGTCGGGGATGTGGTGGTAGTAGGTGTCGTGGACGGTGCGGAGTTGGGTGTGGTCGCGGCTGCAGTGGATGTAGCCCTCTTGGGCGAGGGTGCGGCCGAGGGTGGAGATGAGGTACTCCCCCGTGGTCTGGGCGTGGGTCCAGTCGGTGCGCAGGGCGAGGTGGTGGATGGTGGGGTGGGTGGTCATGGTGTCCATTCGGTTTCGAGCATGGCGTAGATCATTTCTGAGACCCATTCGCCTTTGACGTGTTCGTTGTCGATGAGGTGGGCTTCCTGGCGCATGCCGAGTTTCTGCAGGACGCGGGCGGAGGCGGTGTTGCGGGCGTCGAGGCGGCCGACGATGCGGTGGAGGCCGAGGTGGTCGAAGCCGAGGCGGAGCATTTCGCGGGCGGCTTCGGCGGCGTAGGCGTGGCCGTGGTGGTCGGGGTGCAGGATGTAGCCGATTTCGCCTTGGCGGTGGGTGCGGCTGGTCCAGATGAGCAGGGTGTTGCCGATGAGGGCGCCGGTGTCGTTGCGGGTGATGGCGACGTCGAGGGCGTCGCCTTCGTCGTGGAGCTGGGTGCGGGTGATTTTCTTGTCGAGGTGTTCGCGGACGGTGTCGCGGTCGCGGGGCGCCCAGTAGAGGTATTGGGCGACGTCGGGGCGGGATTCGTAGGCGTGGAGGGCGTCGAGGTCGTCGGGGGTGAAGGGGCGCAGGGTGAGGCGGGGGGTGGTGATGGGGTAGCGGGGTTTGAGCACGGGGGCAGTGTAGTGGCTTGCTCTGGGAGTCGAATGCGTGTTCCACTTGGGTGGTGGGTTGGGATGCGCTGCCGTTGGTGGAGGCCGCTGACGATCGTCCGCTGATCGAGCGGCGGGCGGTGCTGCGTGGTGGTTTCTATGAGATGCAGGCTCGTTCGGTGATCGAGCGGGTGCCGGTGTGGGCGGGGGTCTCCGAGGGGTGGGGGGTGTCGCCGTATCGGGGGTGTGCGCACGCGTGTGTGGGGTGTGGGGCGCGGTCGGGGCATGGCCGGTTGGGGTTGGACGCGGGTCGTGATTTCGAGACGCGGGTGGTGGTGCGGCCGAATGTGGTGGTGCGGTTGCGGGCGGAGCTGGCTCGGTGGGGTGGTGAGCCGGTGGCGGTGGGGGTGAGTGGTGATGTGTATCAGGTGGCGGAGCGGACGTATCGGTTGATGCCGGGGGTGGTGGCGGCGTTGGCGGAGGCGGGGGTGCCGTTCACGGTGTATACGAAGAGTCCGCTGGTGTTGCGTGATGCGGGGGTGCTGGCGGAGGCGGGGGCTTCGGTGGCGGTGTCGATCGCGTTCGTGGATGAGCGGATCCGGCGTGGGGTGGAGCCGGGGGCGGTGGGGGCGCAGGCGCGGTTGGAGCTGGTGTCGGCGTTGGTGGAGGCGGGGGTGGCGTGCCGGGTGCGGATGGGGCCGGTGTTGCCGTTGTTGAGTGATGCGGCGGATCAGTTGGGGGCGACGGTGCGGCGGATCGCGGCGGCGGGGGCGGTGGCGGTGGAGCCGGTGGTGTTGCGGCTGCCTCCGGGTACGCGGGAGTGGTATTTGGAGTGGTTGGGGGGTGCTCATCCGGAGTTGGTGGGCCGGTATGAGGAGTTGTATGACCGGTCGGGGTTGCCGTCGGCTGGTTATGAGGAGCGGATTGTGGGGCAGATCGGGCAGTTGTGCCGGGCGTATGGTCTGGCGTGTGGTGCGGGGGTGGCGGAGCGGCGTGAGCCGCGGTTCGGGCAGTTGGCGTTGGTGTGAGCGGGGCTTCTCCCCCGTTGGGTGGTAGGGGGTTTCTCCCCCGTTCGGTGTGAGGGCTTCTCCCCTGTGCCGCTGGTCCCGTAGATGCGTAAGGGCCGCACCTGGGTGCAGGTGCGGCCCTTACGTGTGTGGTGGTCAGGCGTCGTTCTTGAGGGCGCTGCCCTTCTTCCACTGGGTGAAGGACATCTGCCAGTAGCCCCAGCCGTTGTTCCATTCGAGTTGGCGGTCGGTGCCGGTGATGTCGACGATGTCGCCGCGCTGGAAGGTGTCGTAGAACCATTTGGCCTGGTCGGGGCGGGCGTTGATGCAGCCGTGGCTGACGTTGCGGCGGCCTTGGGCCCAGGTGTTGTTCTTGGCGTGGACGTATTCGCCGCTGTTGGAGATGCGGACGGCGTGGTCGATCATGACGTCGTAGTAGCCGGGGTCGCCCTTTTTGCGTCCTGGGGAGATCATGCGGACGGGGTGGGCGCGTTCCATGGTGAGGTGGATGCCGGAGGTGGTGGTGTATTCGCGGGTGGTGGCCATGCCGGCGCTGATGGCCATGGTCTTGACGCGTTTGCCGTCCTTGTAGACGTACATCATGTGCTTGGCGGCGTTGATCTTGCTGATGACCTTGGCGCCGATCTTCATGCTGTAGTCGTAGTCCTTCATGCCGTAGAGGCCCTTGCCGGCTTTGACGCCGGTGAGGTCGGCGGAGAAGGTGACTTTCTGGTGGGCGGCCCAGTATTTGGCGGGGCGGTAGATGGCGACGGTGTCGTCGATCCAGCGCCAGGCGCCCTTGTGGGGTTCTTCGGATTCGACGTGGAGGTTGCGTTCGACGGCGGCCTTGTTGGTGACGGCCTGGTTGAAGGTGACCCGGATGGGCATGCCGACGCCTACGGTTTCGCCCTTGACGTTGGGGGTGACGTCGGCGATCTGCAGGATGCGTTCGGGTTTGAGGGTGGTGAAGGTGCCGTCGGCGGTGGTGGCTCCGGCGCGGGCGGTGACGGTGTAGCTGCTGGAGGGTTTGAGGGGGGTGGTGGAGATCCAGCGGGTCTTGTCGCTGTTGTACTTGCCCTCGAGTTGTTCGCCCTTCGCCTCGACGATGACGTCGTCGAGGGTGCCGCCGGCGGCGGTGACGATGACCTTCTTGGCGGGGTCGACCTTGGCGCCGCCGTCGGCGGGGCTGATCTGGATGGTGGGGGGTTGGGTGGTGGCGGAGGTGGTCGCCTCGGAGGCGGAGGGGCCGTTGGGCGTTCCTCCGCCGGAGCATGAGGCGGTCAAGGCTGCCGTGGTGGCCAGGGCCACTCCTGCGGCGGTCTTTCTCCAGCCGGTTGCGACGTTCACTCCGTACCTCTCCCCCACTTGCTCATCTGCGCACTAAAAAACCTTAATGCTCCTGCATGTAAGACGCGGATGAGTTTGGGAGAGTTCGGTCACATTTCGATCACTTCTGGGGGTGTCGCCGCTGGTCAAGACGGGTCAGGACGGCCGGAAAGCGGGCCCGACAGGCGGTGGGTGAGGCCGGTGTGCCGGCGGCCCGCTCCCCTGGTGCGCACGGCCTGGGCCAGGGCGCGGCGGGAGCCGACGATGACGACGAGCTTCTTGGCGCGGGTGATGGCGGTGTAGAGGAGGTTGCGCTGCAGCATCATCCAGGCGCTGGTGGCCAGCGGGATGACGACGGCGGGGTATTCGCTGCCCTGGGAGCGGTGGATGGAGACGGCGTAGGCGTGGGCGAGCTCGTCGAGCTCGTCGAAGGCGTAGTCGACGTGCTCGTCCTCGTCGGTCAGGACGGTCAGGGCGCTGTCGTCGGGGCGGATGTCGGTGACGATGCCGACGGTGCCGTTGAAGACGCCGGCGGCGCCCTTGTCGTAGTTGTTGCGCAGCTGGGTGACCTTGTCGCCGACGCGGAAGACGCGGCCGCCGTAGCGGCGTTCGGGCATGCCTTCGCGGGCGGGGGTGAGGGCTTCCTGCAGGGCGGTGTTGAGGGCGGCGGCTCCGGCGGCGCCGCGGTGCATGGGGGCCAGGACCTGGATGTCGCGGCGGGGGTCGAGGCGGAAGCGGCGCGGGATGCGGCGGGCGACGACGTCGACGGTGAGGGCGGCGATCTCCTCGCCTTCCTCGCAGGGGAACAGGAAGAAGTCGGTCATGCCGGCGAGCTGGGGGTGGTGGCCGGTGTTGACGCGGTGGGCGTTGACGACGACGCCGGACTCCTGGGCCTGGCGGAAGATCTGGGTGAGGCGGACGCGCGGGATGTCGGGGGCGGCCAGGAGGTCTTTGAGCACCTCGCCGGCGCCGACGGAGGGGAGCTGGTCGACGTCGCCGACGAACAGCAGGTGGGCGCCGGGGGCGACGGCCTTGACGAGTTTGTTGGCCAGGAGCAGGTCGAGCATGGAGGCTTCGTCGACGACGACGAGGTCGGCGTCGAGGGGGTTGTCGCGGTCGAAGGTGGCCTCGCCGCCGGGGCGCAGCTGGAGCAGGCGGTGGACGGTGGTGGCCTGGTGGCCGGTGAGTTCGGCCAGGCGTTTGGCGGCGCGGCCGGTGGGGGCGGCGAGGATGACCTTGGCGTGTTTGGCGCGGGCCAGGGTGACGATGGAGCGGACGGTGAAGCTCTTGCCGCAGCCGGGGCCGCCGGTCAGGACGGCGACCTTGCGGGTGAGGGCGAGGCGGACGGCCTGGCGCTGCTCGGGGGCGAGGTCGGCGCCGGTGCGGTCGCGCAGCCAGGCTTCTGCGGCGTTCCAGTCGACGTCGGTGAAGCTCTTGAGCCGGTCGTGGCCGTTGCGCAGGAGGGTGAGCAGGCTGCCGGCGAGGGAGAGTTCGGCGCGGTGGAAGGGCGGCAGGTAGACGGCGGGCACGACGTTGTCGCCGGCGGGGACGGGTTCGCGGACGGCGCCTTCGGCGGTGACGAGGTCGTCGAGGCAGGTGGTGACGAGGGGTGCGGGCACGTCGAGGATCTTGACGGCGTCGGCGGCGAGGTTGGGGGCGGGCAGGTAGCAGTGGCCGTCGTCGGCGGCCTGGGACAGGGTGTAGCGCAGGCCGGCTTTGACGCGTTCGGGGCTGTCGTGGGGGATGCCGACGGCCTGGGCGATGGTGTCGGCGGTCTTGAAGCCGATCCCCCACACGTCGTCGGCGAGCCGGTAGGGGTGGGTGCGGACGACGTCGACGGATTTGTCGCCGTACTGCTTGAAGATGCGGACGGCTATGGAGGTGGAGACGCCGACGCCCTGCAGGAAGATCATCACTTCTTTGATGATTTTCTGTTCTTCCCAGGCGGCGGCGATGAGTTTGGTGCGTTTGGGGCCGAGGCCGGGGACTTCGGTGAGGCGGCCGGGGTCGTTCTCGATGATGTCGAGGGTGGCGGTGCCGAAGTGGTCGGTGATGCGTTCGGCCATCTTGGGGCCGATGCCCTTGATGAGGCCGGAGCCGAGGTAGCGGCGGATGCCCTGCACGGTGGCGGGGAGCACGGTGGTGTAGGACCACACCTCGAACTGGCGGCCGTAGCGGGGGTGTGAGGTCCAGCGGCCGGTCAGGCGCAGGGATTCGCCGACCTGGGCGCCGAGGAGGGGGCCGACGACGGTGAGCAGGTCGGCGCCGGTGCGGGCGGTGGCGACCCGGGCGATGGTGTAGCCGGTCTCCTCGTTGGCGTAGGTGATGCGTTCGAGGACGGCCTCCAGCACGGCGCCGGCGGGTCGTTCCTCGGTCATGGCCAGCATTCTGCCGTACGGGCGGGGCGGCGGTGATCGCGGCGTGACGTTGGTCACGGCGGGCGGTGGGGGCGTCACAGGGGCGGGGCGGGCGGCGTCTTGTGTACAGGCGAGGTCAGGAGGTTTCATCATGCGTTCGCCCGTACGTTCCGGGGCCAGGCGGGGGTCGTTCCAGTTCTCGCACTGGTCGTTCATGTTCGCGCAGATCGCGATCTGGTCGTTCGCGGTGCTGGTGGTGACGGGGGCCGTGCTGATGCTGTTCTACGAGCCGGGCATGGCGCGGGTGCGTTATGACGGCCCGTACGGGCCGCTGCGGGGGCTGTGGGTCAGCGAGGCGTTCGATTCGACCATGCGGCTCTCGCTGGAGGTGCGTGGGGGGCTGCTGGTGCGGCAGGCGCATCACTGGGCCGCGCTGGTGTTCGTGGCGGCGGTGGCGTTGCAGCTGCTGCGGATGTTCCTGACGGGGGCGTTCCGGCGGCCGCGCACGGGTCAGTGGCTGATCTGGGTGACGCTGCTGGCGCTGGGCATGGCCGCGGGCGAGACCGGCAACGCGCTGCCGGACGACGGGCTGTCGGGCGGGAGCCTGTGGCTGATCGTGTCGGTGGTGCAGTCGATCCCGCTGGTGGGGACGTGGGTGGCGGGGCTGCTGTTCGGGGCGGGGTTCCCGGGCGATCACATCATTCCGGTCATGTACGGCGGGCATCTGGGGGTCTCGGTCGTGATGGCGGGGCTGCTGATCTGGCGGGAGCTGCTGGTGCGGCGGCGGGGGCATTCGCGGTTCGTCGCGTCGCTGCCGGTGCGGCGCAGTGCCCGGCCGATGATGGCGGCGGCGACGGCCGGCATGCTGATCATTCTGGGGTACGGGGTGCAGATCGCTCCGGTGTGGCTGTACGGGCCGGCCAGTCCGTCGCAGATCTCGGCCGGTTCGGTGCCGGACTGGTACATGGGGTTCCTCGACGGGGCGTTGCGGATCATGCCGGCGTGGGAGCTGACGCTGGGCGGTTACACGCTGAGCCTGGCGGTGCTGGTGCCGACGCTGGTGGTGCCGGGGGTGTTCTTCACGGTGCTGGCGGCCTACCCGGTGGCCGAGCGGTTCGTGCTGGCGCGGCGGGGGCGGCGTGACGGGCTGGGGCGGCCCAAGAGCGCGAGCCGGATGGCGCGGGAGCGGGCCGTGGGTGACGTGCTGGACCGGCCGAGGGACACGCCGGTGAAGACGGCGCTGGCGGTGGCCGGGATCACGTTCTACGGGCTGTTGTGGGCGGCGGCGGCCAACGACCAGCTCGCCCACCAGTTCCACCTGTCCCTGGAGGCGGTGACGGTCTTCTTCAGGTGCGCGGTGGTGGCGGGGCCGGTGGTCGCGTTCGTGGTGACGCGGTGGATCTGCCTGGGGTTGCGCCAGGCGGAGGATCATGGGGTGGAGAGCGGGGTCATCGTGCGCTCCCCCGGTGGCGGGTTCCACGAGCGGCCGATGCCGGAGCGGCCGGGGCGGGAGGCGATCGGCGCGGGCCGCCACGGTTAGGCCGGCGGGTGGGTCACAGGGCGTAGGCGTACTGGTCGGGCCAGGTCGGGCGGGCGCCCAGCTCGCGGGCGGCCCGGTGCGGCCAGTACGGGTCGCGCAGCAGTTCGCGGCCGAGCAGGACGGCGTCGGCGTGGCCGGAGGTGAGGATGTCCTCGGCCTGCCGCGGGTCGGTGATCTTGCCGACGGCGGCGACGGGCATGCCGGTCTCGGCGCGCACGCGGGCCGCGAACGGCACCTGGTAGCCGGGCGTGGGGACGATGCGGGCGCGGGGCGCGTTGCCGCCGCTGGAGGTGTCGAGCAGGTCGATGCCGTGGGCGTGCAGTTCCTTGGCCAGCCGTACGGTGTCGTCGGCGGTCCAGCCGTCGCGCTCGTCGCCGGGGTTCTCGGTGAGCCAGTCGGTGGCCGAGACGCGGAACAGGACGGGCAGGTCGTCGGGCCAGACGGCGCGGACGGCGTCGGCGATCTGCAGGGCGAGGCGGCTGCGGTTGGCGAAGGAGCCGCCGTAGGCGTCGGTGCGGTGGTTGCTGTGCGGGGAGAGGAATTCGCCGATCAGGTAGCCGTGGGCGCCGTGGATCTCGGCGACGCGGAAGCCGGCGCGCAGGGCGCGGCCGGCGGCGGCGGCGAAGTCGGCGACGACGCGCTGGATCTCCTCGGTGGTGAGCTCGTGCGGGACGGGGTAGCCGTCGTCGAAGGCCAGGGGGCTGGGGCCGGTGACGGGCCAGCCGCCGTCGGCGGGGGCGACGGGGCCGCCGCCGCGCCAGGGGCGGTCGGTGGAGGCCTTGCGGCCGGCGTGGCCGAGCTGGATGCCGGGGACGGCGCCGTGCAGGGTGAGCAGGTGGCTGATGTGGGCGAAGGCCCGCTCCTGGCGGTCGTTCCACAGGCCGAGGTCCCAGGGGGTGATGCGGCCTTCGGCGGAGACGGCGGTGGCCTCGGTGAGGATGAGGCCGGCGCCGCCGGCGGCGCGGGCGGCCAGGTGGGAGTAGTGCCAGTCGTGCGGCACGCCCGTGTCGGGGCCGGCGGGGGCGGCGGAGTACATGCACATCGGCGACATCCAGGCGCGGTTGGGGATCGTCAGTGAGCGCAGGGTGATCGGGTCGAACAGCACGGGGGGCACCTCTCCCGGGAGGACGGCTTGTACGTCAATCATCGTACTACGAGAGTTATCGTATTACGATGGTTGCCGTACCATGGTGGTGGTTGAGGGAGGGCCGATGTCCACGAGGGTTCTGCAGCACCCCGACGCCGCCGAGATCCGGCTGGAGGCCGTGCTGCACGCGCTGGCCGACCCCATGCGGCTGGAGGTGGTGTGCTTCCTGGCCGCCCACGGCGGGGAGGCCGGCTGCGCCGAGATCGACCTGGGCGTGAGCAAGTCCACCGGCACCCACCACTACCGGGTGCTGCGCGAGGCCGGGGTCATCACCCAGGTCTACCGCGGCACCGCGAAGATCAACTCGCTGCGGCGCGACGACCTCGACGCGCTCTTCCCCGGCCTGCTCGACAGCGTCGTCACCGCGGCCGCCCGGCGCGTCCGCGTCTGACCGGCCGCGCCAGCCCGGGAGGCCGGATGACCGTACGGGCCGCCGCCGTGACGGCACTGCTGGCCACGGCCGCCTGCACGGCCGCTCCCCCGCTGCCGCCCCGGGCGGACGCCTCTCCACGGACGGCGCCCACGCGCGCGGAGGCGGGGTGCGGCGAGCGGCGGCTGCCCGGCGGGCGGCACACCTTCGAGCACGGCGGCCTCACCCGCACCTTCCTGCTGAGCGTCCCGGACGGGCGCGGGCCGCACCCGGTGCTGCTCAACCTGCACGGCCTCGGCTCCGACGCCCCCGAGCAGGCCGCCTACACGCGCCTGCCCCGCGAAGGCGCCGCCCGCGGCTACATCGTCGCCACCCCGCAGGCCGCCGACGGGCGGCTGGCCTGGACGCTGCCGCACACCTACGGCCCCGACGACACCGCGTTCCTCGGCGCGCTGCTCGACCACCTGCAGGACGGCCTGTGCGCCGACCGGCGGCGCGCGTTCGCCGCCGGGCTGTCCTACGGCGGCGCGATGGCCGTCGCCCTCGTGTGCGGCCTGCGCGGCCGGCTGGCCGGAGCCGCCGCCGTCGGCGGCGTCAGCCTGGCGCCGCCCTGCGAGCGGCCGCCGCCCGCCACCGTCGTCGCCGTGCACGGCACCGCCGACCGCGTCGTCCCCTACCAGGGCGGGCATCCGCTGCGCGAGGCCAGCGGCGACCTGCGGGCGCTGGCCGACCTCGTGACGCTGCCGCCCGTCACCGCCGTGAGCCGCCGGTGGGCCGCCGCCTACCGGTGCGGGCCCCCCGCCGCCTCCTCCCCCGCCTCCCGGGTACGGCTGTCGGCGTGGACGTCGTGCGCCGGCGGCGCCGCCGTCCGGCTTTACACGGTCAAGGACGGCGGGCACACCTGGCCCGGCCCCGTCGAGGTGCCCCGGCTGGGCCGCACCGAGACCGGGCTGGACGCCACCCGGCTGCTGCTGGACGTGTTCGACCGGGCGCCGGACCGGTCCTGAAGGCGCAGGCAGCGGGCGTTAGGCTTGGCGGCCATGAGTCACCAGGTGGGACACCAGACGGCGGCCGCGCTGCTGCGCCGCCTCGCGGCCGAACAGGCCGAGTGCCGCATCCCGTCGATCATGGCGGCGGTCGTGCGCGACGGGCACATCGCATGGGCGGCCGGGCGCGGCCGCGTCGGCGGCGAGCCGCCCACGGCGCGGACCCAGTACCGGCTCGGCTCGATCACCAAGAGCGTGGTCGCCGTCGCCGTCATGCGGCTGCGCGACGAAGGGCTGCTCGACCTGCTGGATCCCATCGGCAAGCACCTGCCCGGCGCCCGGTTCGGCGAGGCGACCGTCGCCCAGCTGCTCTCCCACACCAGCGGGCTGACCGCCGAGCCGCCCACCCCCTGGTGGGAGCGCACCCCCGGCGTGGAGGCGGGCGAACTGCTCGCCCGGGTCGGGCCCGGCCACGTCAAGCACCGGCCCGGCCGCCGCTTCCACTACTCCAACGTCGGGTTCGCGCTGCTGGGCGAGCTGGTGGCGCGGCTGCGCGGCAGGCCGTGGCTGGACGTGGTGCGCCAGGAGGTGCTGGAGCCGCTCGGCATGAGCGACACCACCGCCCGGCCGCGCGCCCCGCACGCCTCCGGCTACGCCGTACACCCGTACGCCGACGTGCTGCTGCCCGAGCCCGAGCACGACGCCGTCGCGATGGCGCCCGCCGGGCAGCTGTGGTCGACGACCGCCGACCTGGCGCGCTGGGCGGCCTTCGTCGCCGGTGACACCCGGGGCGTGATCGACGCCGCCACGCTGGAGGAGATGCGCGAGCCGGCGATCGTCGACGACGGCGACGCCTGGACCGCCGGCTACGGGCTCGGCCTGCAGCTCACCCGCTACGCCGGGCGGCGGCTGGCCGGGCACACCGGGTCGATGCCGGGCTTCCTGGCCACCGTGTGGGCCGACCCGGCCGACCGGGTCGGCGTGCTGTTCCTGGCCAACACCACCTCCGGGATGAGCCGCACCCTGCTGACCGACCTGCTGCGCATCCTCGACGAGCACGAGCCCAGCCTGCCGCGCGAGTGGGAGCCGGCCGAGGCCGACGCCGACCTGCTGGCGCTGACCGGCGTGTGGCACTGGGGGCCGACCCCGTACGTGCTGCGGCTGCTGCCCGGGCGCGGGCTCGCTCTGGAGCCGGCCCGCGGCGGCGGCCGGGCCTCCCGCTTCGTGCCGCAGGACGACGGGACGTGGCTGGGGCTCGACGGCTACTACGCGGGCGAGACGCTGCGCGTGGCCGCCGACCACCTGGACGTCAACACGTTCGTCTTCACCCGCGAGCCGTACGACCCGGGCGCGCCGGTGCCGGGCGGCGTCGAGACCTGGCGGGCCTGACCCGCACGGGCGGGCTCCTGGGCGGGCTCCTTCGCAGGCCCGCTCAGGGGCTGGCGAGGGTGGCGGCCAGGTCGGCGGCCGGGCCGGGCGGCAGCGCGGCGTGCACCAGCTCCACCCGGTGCACCAGCCGGGGCGCCACCAGCGCCACCCCCGTCGCGGCCGAGGCGGGCAGCAGCGTCAGCCCGTGCCCGGCCGCGACCAGGCTCATCACCGTGCGCGGATCGTCGCCGGTGTAGTGCAACCCGGCGCGGAACCCGTCGCCCGCCAGGTCACGCAGCCGCTCCAGCGGGCACAGCGGCGTACGCAGCCAGCGGGCGTCCACCAGATCGGCCAGCCGCAGCCCCGCCCGGCCCGCCAGCGGATGATCGGCCGGCAGCGCCACCACCAGCGGCTCCTCCCCCGCCCGCGTCGCGGTGAGCGGGCCCGCGTCCGGCAGGCGCAGCGGATCGCTGGGCGCGGCGATGCCCGCCACCAGCGCCAGCTCCGCCTCGCCGCCCGCCACCAGCCGGGCCGCCTCGTCAGCCGGGCACGCCCGCACGGTCACCGTCAGCCGCGGCAGCCGCGCCCGCGCCGCCGCCAGCCGCCCGGCCAGGACGGGGCCGAGCGCCAGCGGGCCCACGGCCAGCGTCAGCCGGTGCACCGGCGCCGCCGCCACCCGCCGCACGTCGGCCCGCGCCGCCCGGATGCGCAGCAGCAGCGGCCCGGCGTGCTCCAGCAGCCGCTCCCCCGCCTCCGTCGGCGCCACCGGCCGGCGCGACAGCAGCGGCGCGCCCAGATCGGCCTCCAGCGCCGCCACCTGCTGGGAGACGGCCGACTGCGTGTAGCCCAGCTCGGCGGCCGCCGCCGAGAACGAGCCCAGCCGCGCCACCGTCACGAACGTCCGCACCAGATGAGGATCCATCAGGAACGCTTATAGCACATGCAGTCATTATCGTTGGCGCTTACCCGGTGCCGGGGGTCACGATGGCGAGCATGAGAATCGCCCTGGTCGGAGACCGCTCCCCCGGCGTGCGCGCCCACACGCGCATCCCCCTGCTGGTGGAGGCGTTGCGTGAACGCGACGGCCTCGCGCTCGACCCGTACTGGATCCCCACCACCGACACCGGCGGGCTGGACGGCTTCGACGGCATCTGGGTGGTGCCCGGCAGCCCGTACGCCAGCGAGGAAGGCGCCGTCGCCGCCGTGCGCACCGCGCGCGAGCGGCGCATCCCCTTCCTGGGCACGTGCGGCGGCTTCCAGCACATGCTGCTGGAGTACGCGCGCGGCGTGTGCGGGCTCGACGTCGCCCACGCCGAGAACGGCCCCGGGCACGACTACCTGCTCACCCCGCTCGCGTGCACGCTCGCCGGGCACGAGGCCCCGGTACGGCTGGCCGCCGGGTCGCTGATCGAGCAGATCATGGGGGCGCGCCAGACCGTGGAGGCCTACAACTGCTCCTACGGGCTCAACGACGGCTACCGGCGGACGCTGGAGGAGCACGGGCTGGTGTTCTCCGGCCACGGCGACAGCGACGAGAGCGGGGCCGGTGAGGCGGTGCGGGTGGCCGAGCTGCCGGGGCATCCGTTCTTCCTTGGCACGCTGTTCCAGCCGGAGCTGGCCGGTGACGGCAGCCGCGCGCACCCGGTCATCGCGGCCTTCGCCGCCGCCGTCGCCCGCCATGCCGCCGCCCGGCAGCCGGCCGCCGGATAGCGGGGGGTCACTCGCCGCCGGGGAGATCGGGGGGCTCGGCGGGAAGGACGGCCCGCAGGCGCCACCCGCCCTCCGGCGCGGGCCCGGCCTCGACCCTGCCCCCGGCCTGCGCCACCCGCTCGGCCAGCCCCCGCAGCCCGCTCCCCTTCATCTCGCCGGCCTCTTTCCGGGGGGCGGGGCCGTCGTCGTGGACGGTGACCGAGTGCGAGGCCACGGTGATGGTGACGCGGGTGGCGGCGCTGTGCCGCAGGACGTTGGTGACGCCCTCACGCACCACCCAGCCCAGCAGGTCCTGCACCCACGGCGGCGGCGGGGCGCCGGTGCGGCGCACGTCCGGGGTGAGGCCCGCGGCGCTCAGCACGTCACCGGCGCGGGCCAGCTCCCCGTTCAGCGAGCCCTCGCGGTAGCCGGTGACGGCCTCGCGGACCTCGGCCAGCGCCTGGCGGCCGACCGTCTCGATGTCGGCGGCGTGCCGTCCGGCCTGCTCGGGGTCGCGCTCGGCCAGGCGGCGCACCGCCTCGGCCTTGACGACGATGACCGACAGCGTGTGCCCGAGCAGGTCGTGCAGGTCGCGGGCGAAGCGCAGCCGCTCGCGTTCGACGGCCGTCTCGGCCAGGCGGCGGCGGGTGCCGGCCAGCTCGGCGATGAGCGCGTGCAGGTGCATGATGAACGCCACCACCAGCCCGGCGCTGAACGTCCCCCACGCCAGCGCCATCACCGGCTCCAGCCCGCCGCCGGTGAACAGCGTGACCAGCGCGGCCGCGGCCGTCACCGCCAGCAGCGGCGCCAGCAGGGCGGCCCGCACCGCGCGGCCGGCCAGCACCAGCCCGCACGCGATGCCCGCCAGCGGGAACAGGTACAGCCAGCCGCCGGCGAACAGCGCCGCCAGGCCCGTCACCGTCACCCCCAGCAGGGCCAGCGCCACCGTGGCGGCCACGGTGCGTGAGCGGAAGGCCAGCAGGACCGCCGCCGCGTACAGGAGGATGACGGCGGCCAGGCCCGGCCAGGCCAGCCAGGCGGGGCGGCTGTCGCCGGCCGCGGTGTCCCACGCGGCGGCGACGCCGATCAGGGCGAAGGCGAGGAACCCGGCGCCGGACGGCGGCCCGTAGGGGCGGCCGCCGGGCGCGCGGGCGGGGTCGGTGGTCATCGCCTCCCACGTTAGACGGATGTCCGATCACGGTAAGTAACACGGTGATCGGGGGATCTGCGTGAATCTGTGGGAGTACATCGCCGACCGGCGGGATCTGCTGCTCTTCGAGACGGCGCAGCACGCCAGCATGGTGGCGCAGTGCGTGCTGGTGGCCGCCGTGATCGGCGTGGCGGTGGGCGTCGTCACCTACCGGCGGCCGCGCGGGGCGGCGCTGGCCACCGGCACGGCCGGGGTGCTGTTCACGGTGCCGTCGCTGGCGATGCTCGGCCTGCTCATCCCGGTGCTGGGGCTGGGGGTGGCGCCGAGCGTGACGGCGATCGTGCTGTACGCGCTGCTGCCGATCATCCGGAACACGGTGGTGGGGCTGCAGGGGGTGGACCCGATGCTGGTGGACGCGGCGCGCGGGATCGGGATGAGCCGGCTGCGGGCGCTGACACGGATCGAGCTGCCGCTGGCCTGGCCGGTGATCCTGACCGGCATCCGGGTCTCGACGCAGCTCGCGATGGGCATCGGCGCGGTGGCCGCGTACGTGTCGGGGCCGGGGCTGGGCGAGCAGATCTTCTCCGGGCTGGCCCGGCTGGGCGGCGCGAACGCGGTGAACTCCACGCTCACCGGCACGCTCGGCGTGGCGCTGCTGGCGCTTGCGTTCGACGCGTGTTTCGTGCTGCTGGGGCGGCTGACCAGGCCGGGAGGCCGCCGTGCCTGAGACGGCGGCGGGCGGCGGCGGGGTGCCGATCGAGCTGCGCGCGGTGACCAAGCGCTTCCCCGGCGCGGCCGCGCCCGCGGTGAACGAGCTGGACCTGACGATCGCCGCCGGGGAGATCGTGGTGCTGCTCGGCCCGTCGGGGTGCGGCAAGACGACGACGATGCGGATGATCAACCGGCTGGACGAGCCCACGTCCGGCGACATCCTCATCGGCGGGCGCAGCGCCCGCGACATCGACCCCGACCGGCTGCGGCGCAACATCGGGTACGTGATCCAGCAGGCCGGGCTGTTCCCGCACCTGACGGTGGCGGCCAACATCGCGCAGGTGCCGCGCCTGCTGAAGTGGGACTCCGGCCGGATCGCACGCCGCGTGGAGGAGCTGCTGACGCTGGTCGGGCTGGACCCGGCGACGTTCGCCCAGCGCTACCCCAGAGCGCTGTCGGGCGGCCAGCAGCAGCGGGTGGGGGTGGCCAGGGCGCTGGCGGCCGACCCGCCGGTGATGCTGATGGACGAGCCGTTCGGCGCCCTGGACCCGATCACCCGCGAACGGCTGCAGGACGAGCTGCTGCGGCTGCAGGACGAGCTGGCCAAGACGATCGTGTTCGTGACGCACGACGTCGACGAGGCGCTGAAGATCGGCGACCGGATCGCGATCATGGAGCGGGGGGCGCGGATCGTCCAGTACGCGCGACCGGCCGAGATCCTGACCGCGCCCGCGGGCGAGTACGTCGAGCAGTACCTGGGCGGCGGTTCGTCGATGCGGCTGCTGCGGCTGACGAAGGTGGGCGACATCCGGCTCGACTCGGTGCCGCACGCCACCGCCGGCGCCGACGCGCGCGCCCTGCTGGCCCAGGCCGAGGACGAGGGCCGCGACTTCGCGCTCGTCGTCGACGAGGCGGGCCGGCCGCGCCGGTGGGTGAGCGCCGCCGACCTGGCCGCCGCCCGCGGGCCCGTCGGCGAGCTGGGCGAGGAGACGGGGCCGCCGATCGGGCACCGGATGACGTTGCAGGACGCGCTGGAGGCGCTGCTGAACGCCGACAGCGACGTGGTGCCGGTCGTCGGCCGCGGGCAGGCGTACGCGGGGGTGCTGTCGCTGAGCACGGTGCAGAACGCGATCCAGGCGATCAAGGCGCGCGAGCGGGAGCGCCGCCGCCGGCGCCTGTCCGGCCTGACCGGCGACAGCGGAGACGGCGGATCCGGTGACGGCGGGCCCGGGGGCGGCGGGTCCGGGCCGGGGGGTGGGGCGTGACCGTCAGCGGGTCGGCCGCGCAGCAGGCCGCCATCCCCGAACCGGACGTCGGCCGCTCCTGGCACATGCTGCTCGCGCCGCTCATCTACCTGGCCGTGGCCGCCGCGATGGTCGCCTACACCCAGCTGGTGCCGCTGGACGACATCGAGCGCAGCGCGCTGCGGCTGCCGTTCCTGGCCCGGCGCACCTGGGAGCACATCCGGCTGGTGTTCTACTCCACCGTGCTCGTGCTGGTGGTCGCGCTGCCGCTCGGGGTGCTGCTGACCCGGCGCGCCCTGCGCAGGGCCACCCCCGTGGTGCTGGCCGTGGTCAACGTCGGGCAGGCCACCCCGGCCGTCGGCCTGATCGTGCTGCTGGCCGTGGTGTTCCGGATCGGGTTCTGGACGGCGGTCGTCGCGCTGTTCGCCTACAGCCTGCTGCCGACGCTGCGCAACACGATGGTGGGCCTGGAACAGGTCGACCCCCGGCTGATCGACGCCGGGCGCGGCATCGGCATGTCTGCGTTCGGCGTGCTGTGGCGCGTCGAGCTGCCCATGGCCGTCCCCGTCATCCTGTCAGGGGTGCGCACCACGCTCGTGCTGAACGTCGGCACCGCCGGCATCGCCGCGTTCATCGGCGCGGGCGGCCTCGGCGACCTGATCACCGCCGGGGTCAGCACCCAGCGCAACCTCGTGCTGATCACCGGCTGCGTGCTCATCGCCGTGCTGGCCATGCTCATCGACTGGGCCGGCGGCGTCGCCCAGCGGCTGCTGTCGCCCAAGGGGCTCACATGAGACCCGCGCTCCTGCTGATGCCGGCGGTGCTCGTGGCGGTGCTCGTGGCGGTGCTCGTGGCGGCGGCCGGGTGCGGGCTGCGGCCGGCCTCGGCGTTCATCCCGCCGGTCGGGCCCGGCAGCATCCGGCCCGTCCCCGCGCTGGAAGGCGTACGGCTGCAGGTGACGTCGAAGGAGTTCACCGAACAGCTCATCCTCGGCAAGATCGCCGTGCTCGCGCTCACCGTCGCCGGCGCCGACGTCGCCGACCGCACCAACGTGCAGGGCAGCGTCAACGCCCGCCGCTCGCTGACCCGGGGCGACGCCGACCTCATGTGGGAGTACACCGGCACCGGCTGGATCACCTACCTCGGCAGGAGCGACCCGATCACCGACGCGGCCCGCCAGTACGAGGCCGTGCGCGAGCTGGACCTGCGCCGCAACGACATCGTGTGGCTGCCCCCCGCCCCGCTGAACAACAGCTACTCCATGGCCGTCACCCGCGCCACCGCCACCCGCTACGGCATGCGCACGATCTCCGACATCACCCGGGTGCCGCCCGAGCGGCGCACGTTCTGCGTCGACCACGAGACGTTCGGCCGCTCCGACGGGTTCCTCGGCATGCTGCGCGCCTACGGCCTGCGCTACGGCACCGACGTGCAGCCGTCGAAGGTGCGCCGCGTCTCCACCGGCGTGCTGTACGACTCGATCGCCAGCGGCCAGTGCACGCTCGGCATGGTCACCACCACCGACGGCCGGCTCGAAGCGCTCCACCTGGCGCTGCTGGAGGACGACCGCCACTTCTTCCCCCTCTACCACCCGTCGGTCACCATCCGCGGCCCGGTCGCCCGAGAGCACCCCGAGATCGCCCGCGTCTTCGCGCCGATCAGCGCCAAGCTCACCGACGCGGTCATCCGCAAGCTGAACGCCCAGGTCGACGTGGACGGCGACGTGCCGGTGCTCGTCGCCCGCGACTGGCTGCGCTCGCAGGGCTTCATCACCTGAGCGGGCCTAGGATCGTGCCCGTGTTCACACTCGACGACGTGCTCGAGGTGCTGGCGCTGATCGAGGACGCCGGCTGCCGGACGTGGATCGGCGGCGGTTGGGGCGTCGACGCCCTGATCGGCCGGCCGACCCGGCCGCACCGCGACCTCGACCTGCTGCACCGGGCCGAGCAGGAGCCCGCCCTGATCGACGCGCTGACGGCCGCCGGGTTCGCCGAACAGCCCGGCGCGGTCCCCGGGCGGCCGGTCCGCTTCGTCATGGCCGACGCGCGCGGGCGCGAGCTCGACCTGCACCCGCTCACCTTCGCCGCCGACGGGTCGGCCGTCCAGCCCGCCGACGCGCACGGCGCCACCTTCCCCTACCCGGCCGGCGCGTTCACCTGGGGCACGCTGGGCGGGCGGCGCGTGCGCTGCCTGTCGGCCGCCCAGCAGGTGACCTTCCACCAGGGCTACGAGCCGGCCGAGCGGGACGTGCACGACATGCGGCTGCTGCGCGAGACGTTCGGCGTCGACACGCCCTTCTGAACGCGCCTCAGGCGACGGCCACCTCCAGGGCGCGCAGCCGGTCCGGCTCGGCGACCACGTCGACGCCGGTGATCAGATCCCCGTCGAAGGTGAAGGTCAGCACGACCGACAGGCGGCCGTACGGCGCCATCGCCAGCGCCGGGACGCCGTCGACGAGCGCCACGCCGGTGAAGCGGGCCCGGCCGGTGGCGGCCATCGCGCCCTCGGCCACCCGGCGGGCGCCGCGCACCACGATCGGCTCCGGCGTCGGCACGACCCGCCGGTCGGCGTGCAGGACGACGTCCGGGTGCAGCAGCTTGACCAGCGCCTCGAAATCCCCGCCCCGGGTGGCCGCCAGGAACGCCTCCACCACCCGCCGCCGCTGCGGCGCGTCCGGGCGCGGCGCGTCGCCGCCCCTGACGCGGCGGCGCGCCCGGCTGGCCAGCTGCCTGACCGCCTGCGGCGTCCGCTCCAGCATGACGGCGATGTCCTCGAACGGCACCGCGAACAGGTCGTGCAGCACGAACGCCAGCCGCTCGGCCGGGCTGAGCCGGTCCAGCACCACCAGCAGCGCCACCCCGACCGAGTCGGCCAGCACCGCCTCCTCCTCCGGGTCCGCCCCGCCCGTCAGCCCGCCCGCCGGCCCGCCGTCCGGCCCGCTCTGGGCCTCCAGCGGGTCCTCGCGGCGGGTCCGGCGCGCGCGCAGCATGTTCAGGCACAGCCGCGCCACCACGGTCGTCAGCCACGCGCCCAGGTTGTCCACGCCGGAGACGTCGGAGCGGCTCAGCCGCAGCCACGCCTCCTGGACGGCGTCGTCGGCCTCGCTCACCGAGCCGAGCATCCGGTAGGCCACGGCCCGCAGCCCGCTCCGGTGCTCCTCGAACAGCCCGGCCAGCCGGTCATCTGCGACGCGCTCGTTCACCCTGGTCCTCGTCCCTTCCCGCGATGGCGTGCGCACACCCTAACCGGACCCTCCCGGCGAAGCGGGACAGGGGTGGCCCGACGCGGCGAAAGCGCCGACGATGGCGTTGATCGTCTCCCCGGCCGCGAAGGAGCGCCCATGCCTGCCACCTCCACGCTGGTGCTCGTGCACGGCTTCTGGCACGGCTCCTGGTGCTGGAGCGAGGTCATCCCCCACCTGGCCGCCGCCGGCCGCGCCGCCGTCGCCGTCGACCTGGCCGGGCACGGGCTGCGCGCCCGCAGGCCCCGCTGGCTCACCGCACGCCCGTACGACCCCGAGGCCGTGCGCGCCGAGGTGTCGCCGGTGGGCGACGTGAGCCTGGAGCAGGCCGCCGCGCTGCTGACGGCGCAGCTCGAACGCATCGGCGGCGGCCGGCCGGTGACCGTGGTCGCCCACAGCGCGGCCGGCCCCGTGCTGATGCGCGTCACCGAGCGCAGGCCCGCCCTGGTCGCGCACGCCGTCTACCTGACCGCCTACCTGCCGGCCTCCGGCCTGTCGGCCGCCGCCTGCACGCGGCTGCCCGAGGCGGCGGCCGACCAGGTCGCGCCGCTGCTGCGCGGCGACCCCGCCCGCACCGGGGCGCTGCGGCTCGACCTGGCCACCAGCGACGCCGCCTACCGGCGTGCGCTGTACGAGGCGTTCTACGGCGACGTGGAGCCGGGGCTCGCCGGTGCCGCCACCGCGCTGCTGACCCCCGACGGTCCCATCGGCATCATGCTCGGCACCACGACCCTGACCCGCGACGGCTGGGGCTCGGTGCCGCGCACGTACGTCATGTGCACGGCCGACCGGGCGATCGTGCCGGCGTTGCAGGCGAGGTTCGTGGCCGAGGCCGACGCCGCCTTCCCGGGCGATCCGGTGTCCGTGGTCGAGCTGGACGCCTCCCACTCGCCGTTCCTGTCGATGCCGGGACGGCTGGCCGACGTGCTGGCGGCGCTCGGCTGACGGGCGGCCGACGGGCGGCTGACGGGCGGCCGACGGGCGGCTGACGGGCGGCCGACGGGCGGCCCAGGCCCGCCGGCCGGGTCAGACGCCCCGGATGTCGTGCGCGCTGCCGGGCGCGGCGAAGGCGAGCAGCGCGGCGGCCTCCGCGCGGATCTCCTCGGCCTGCGCGCCGGTGACGGGCGCGAACAGCTCGACGCTCACCACGGCCTTGTCCCGCTTCCAGGTGCCGCGCACGAACCCGTCGACCAGCACCGTGCCGAGCACCTGGCCGTTGACGGTGATCACCCGCGGCCGGTCGGCGTCGGCGATCACCCGGGTGCGGTCGGCGTGGCTGAGCAGCAGGTTGTCGAACGGCGCCAGCAGCCGCACCGGCGCGGGCGCCTCACCGCCCGGCCGGGGCGCGCCGGGCAGGTCGAACAGCTCCCTGCCGTCCGGGCCCGTCAGCGTGACCAGCTCCGGGCGCAGCCGCTCGACCACCTCGCGCAGCCCGGTCAGCCCCGACCACGCCTGCGCGTCGGCCACCGTGGCGGGCCCGAACGCCGCCAGGTAGCGGCGCACCAGCGTCTCGGGCGAGGGCCGCGGGTCCGGGTCGCGGCCCAGCCACGACTCGGCCGTCGCGTACGTGGTCTGCCCCGAGCGGCCCCACACGGCGCGCGGCGGCACCTGCACGAGCGGGACGAGGATGCGCATGATCTGCGCCAGGTCGGCCGCCTTGACGCCGGGGAACTCGCCGGCCAGCCGGGCGCCGAGCGCCGCCCCGGTCAGCGGGCCGCCGTCCAGCGCCCGGCGGCCCGTCGCGACCACCGCGTCCAGGTCGAGGGCGGCGATGCGGCTGCCGTACGCGCTGTGCAGGTAGCGGGTGAGCTGCGGCTGCGTCAGCGGGCGCAGCGTGAGGCTGTCGGCGGCGCTGACCAGGTGGACGGTGCCGCGCATGAGCACGAGCCTGACCACGTGGCGCTCCTCCAGCAGCCGCGCCAGCTCGCCTGGCTCGAAGCCGGACAGCCGCGACCACAGGCCGAAGTACGGCGGGAACGGCGCCTGGGCCTGCAGGCCCACCAGGTGCTCGACGGCCTCCAGCGCGGGCATGGCGTGGCGGCGCAGCAGGAGCTGGCGTGCCAGCGTGGCGCGGTTGAGGTCACGCAGGGTGATCACGGGGTGGCTCCGGGGGTCATGCCGTCGAGGAGGTAGGCCAGGCCGCGGGTGAAGGCGGCGTCCCAGTCGGGGTCGAGGCCGTGCGCGGCCAGGGTCGGGTAGGCGTCGCGGTGCTGCTGGAGGTGCCGGGCCAGGCCGGGGCCGCTGCCGGCCGGGTCGCGGGCCTGCATGGTGGCCGAGCCGGTGACGAACGTCGACAGGCTGAAGGCCGCGGCGGTCAGGTCGGGGCCGGTGAACCCGGCCTCGGCCAGCGTCGCGTACAGGAACTCGGTGCGCTCCAGCGCGTTGGGGCCCATCAGCGGGCGGTCCAGCAGGCCGGTCGACCACGGGTGGCGCAGCAGGGCGGCCCGCCAGCCGGTGACCAGCGCCGCCGCCCGCTGCCGCCAGGTGCCGCCCTCGGGCAGCGGCACCTGGCCGAACACGGCGTCCAGCGCCAGGTCGAGCACGTCGTCCTTGGTCTTGACGTGCCAGTAGAGGGTGGTGGAGCCGGTGCCGAGCCGCTCGGCCAGCCGGCGCATCGTCAGGCGGGCCTCGCCCTCCTCGTCGAGCAGGGCGACGGCCTCGGCGACGATCCGGTCCAGGGTGAGGGGCCGGCGCTCGCGCCGGGCGGGCCGCAGCCACACGCTCTCGTTCACCACCCGACGATAATACGCTGTACGAGGACCGGATCGATGGTCTAGTAATGGAACAATGAGCCATGTCGAGGTGAGCGAGCTGACCTACCGGCTGCCGGACGGGCGGCCCCTGCTGCGGGACGTGTCGTTCCGCGTCGGCGACGGCGTCGTCGCGGCGCTCGTCGGCCCCAACGGCGCCGGCAAGACCACCCTGCTGCGCCTGATCGCCGGCGAGCTGCGGCCCGCCGCCGGCCGCGTCGCCGCCTCCGGCGGGATCGGCGTGCTGCGCCAGTTCCCCGGCCCCGGCACCGTCGCCGAACTGCTGCTCGCCGTCGCCCCCGCGCCGATCGCCGCCGCGGCCGCCGAACTCGCCGAAGCCGGCCGCGACCTGGACGGCGAGCCCGCCCAGCTCCGCTACGCCCAGGCCTTGGCCGACTACGCCGACACCGGCGGCTACGCGCTCGAAGTGGTCTGGGACACCTGCACCACGCTCGCCCTCGGCCGCCCCTTCGACGCCGTACGCGAACGCCCGGTCGAGACGCTGTCCGGCGGCGAACGCAAACGGCTCATGCTGGAGGCGCTGCTGCGCGGCCCCGACCGCGTCCTGCTGCTCGACGAACCGGACAACTACCTGGACGTGCCCGCCAAACAGTGGCTGGAACGGCGGCTGCGCGAGACCCCCAAGACCGTGCTGCTCGTCTCCCACGACCGCCACCTGCTGGCCGAGACCGCCGACCGCGTCGTCACCGTCGAAGCCGGCCGCGTGTGGGTGCACGGCGGCGGCTACAGCGGCTACGCCCGCGCCCGCCGCGAACGCGCCGAACGCCTGCACGACCTGCGCCGCCAGTGGGAGCGCGAACACGCCCGGCTGCGCGGCATCGCCGACACCCTGCGCCGCGGCGCCACCCGCAACGACGGCCTGGCCACCTCCTACCAGGCCGCGCTCACCCGCCTGGCCCGCTTCGAGGAAGCCGGCCCGCCCGAACGCGCCCCCAAGCCGCAGAACGTGCGCATGCGCCTGCGCGGCGGCCGCACCGGCAAACGCGCCCTCACCTGCGAACAGCTCGCCCTGCCCGGCCTGCTGAAACCGTTCGACACCGAGATCTGGTACGGCGAGCGCGTCGCCGTCCTCGGCCTCAACGGCACCGGCAAGTCCCACCTGCTGCGCCTGCTCGCCGGCCAGCCCGTCGCCCACACCGGCGCCTACACCCTCGGCGCCCGCGTGCGGCCCGGCCTGTTCGCCCAGACCCACCAGCGGCCCGACCTGGCCGGGCAGCCCATCGCCGACCTCGTCACGACCGGCACCGCCACCGGCCGCCCCCTCGAGCGCGACGAGGCCATGGCCGCGCTGGCCCGCTACGAGCTCGCCCCCGCCTGGAGGCGGCCCTTCGAGACGCTGTCCGGCGGCCAGCAGGCCCGGCTGCAGATCCTCCTGCTGGAGCTGTCCGGCGCCACCCTGCTGCTGCTCGACGAGCCCACCGACAACCTGGACCTGGCCGGCGCCGAAGCCCTCCAGCAGGGCCTGGCCGCCTACCGGGGGACGGTGCTGGCCGTCACCCACGACCGGTGGTTCGCCGCCGACTTCGACCGCTACCTCATCTGCGCCGCCGACGGCCACGTCAGCGAGAGCGCCGAACCCGTATGGGACCGATAGCCGCCCCTCAGGCCAGCGCGTGGACCAGCTCCACCGCCTCGGCCAGCGCCGACGTCTCCTCCGCCGACATCGTCGGATTGGCCGCCCGCCGCGCGCCCGCCTCGGCGAGCTGCCCGCCGAACAGCTCACCCCCCTCCTCCTCGGGGTCGCGGCACGACAGCAGCGACGCCAGCAGCAGCCGCGTCAGCTCCACCGGCTCCACCATCCGGGTCACCGCCGCCTGCGCCAGGATCAGCGCCGACGTCGCCCAGTCCAGCGCCGGCGGCCCCAGCTCGGCGTTCTGCCAGTCGATCACCACCGGGCCGCGCGGCGACAGCAGCACGTTGTCCGGATGCAGATCCAGATGCAGCACCCGCTCACCCGGCCCCGCCTGCGCGCCCGGCGGCACCGCGTGCAGGCGGCGCAGCAGCTCCGCCAGCATCCGGCCGCCCTCCTCGGGCGCCATCGAGCCGTCCACCAGCGCCACCAGCATCGTCGCGCCCGCCACCCGCTCCATCACCAGGTCCGTGGGCCGCGGCCGCTCCGGGAAGACCTTCGGCACCGGGAACCCCGCCGCCGCCACGAGCGTCATCGTCGCCAGCTCCCCGCCCGCGTCGTCACCGTCGCGGTAGCGGCGCAGCACCCGGCCCTCGCCCGCCTCGTACACGTCGGCGGTGCGGCCCCTGGCCAGCAGATCCCCCAGCATCATGACCCCAATCTAGGCTCGGACCATGCGTTACGTGCTGATGATCGGATTCGACGAGGACACGGTCACCGAGGAGCAGGCGCGATCCGGCTGCGAGGGCTGGAGCGAGGAGATGACTCGCCGCGGCGTTCTCGTCACCGCCGCCGGGCTGCGCCCGAAGACCGAGGCCACCACCGTGCGCGTCCGCGACGGCGAGGTGCTGCTCACCGACGGGCCGTTCGCCGAGACCAAGGACCAGATCGGCGGCTTCACCGTCATCGAGTGCAGCGGCCTGGACGAGGCCGTCGCCATCGCCGCCGCCCACCCCTTCGCCCGCTACGGCAGCATCGAGATCCGGCCCCTCCAGGAGGCGCCCCTTCCCTGACGAACTTCTCCCGGCGGGGGTGTCGGCGGGCGGGCCCGCCGTTCGTCGTTGGGGCATGAACACAGTCATCTCCCGCGACGGCACCCCCATCGCCTGCCACAGCACCGGCACCGGCCCGGCACTCGTGCTGGTCGTCGGGGCCTTCAACGACCACTCCACCGGGACGCAGCTGGCCGGCCGGCTCGCCGCCGCCTTCACCGTCCACACCTACGACCGGCGCGGCCGGGGCGACAGCGGCGATCTCGCCCCCTACACGGTCGAGCGCGAGCTCGACGACCTCGACGCCGTGATCGACGCCGCCGGCGGGGCCGCGGCCGTGTTCGGCTACTCCTCCGGCGCCCTGCTCGCCCTGCACGCCGCCGCCCGCGGCAGCGCCATCACCCGCCTGGCCCTGTACGAGGCCCCCTACGACAGCGCGCCGCGCCTCGGGCCGGCCCAGCGGGTGGGCGAGCTCGTCAGGGCCGGACGGCGGGGCGAGGCCGTCGAGTACTTCCAGGCCGAAATCGTCGGGATGCCCGCCGAGCTGGTCACCCGGTCCCGCAGTGCGCCGTTCCGGCCCGCGCTGGAGGCGATGGCCCACACACTGGAGTACGACCTGACCATCACCGGCACCCCCGTCGACACCCAGGCCGTCACGATCCCCGTGCTGGCCCTCGCCGGCGGCGCGAGCCCGACCGCGATGCGCGAGCGCACGCACGCCCTGGCCGCGGCGCTCCCGGACGCCACGGCACGCGAGCTGCCCGGCGCCTCCCACCACCTCGACCCCGCCGCCCTGGCCCCGATCCTGACGGAGTTCTGCGCGCGCTGAGCACGGCAGGGACCGCCGCCGCCCGCACCACGGCGGCGGCGGTGACCGCCCGCTACTCGCCGTCCACGTACAGGCGCAGGTGCCGGGCCGTCAGCGACGTGCCGGAGGCGACGAGCTCGCCCGGCGTGCCCGTGAAGACCACCTGGCCGCCGTCGTGACCCGCGCCCGGCCCCAGGTCCACGATCCAGTCCGCGTGCGCCATCACCGCCTGGTGATGCTCGATCACGATCACCGTGTTGCCGTCGTCGACCAGCCGGTCCAGCAGCGCCAGCAGCCGGTCCACGTCCGCCAGGTGCAGGCCCGTGGTGGGCTCGTCCAGGATGTACGTGGTGCCGTTCTTCGCCATGTGGATGGCCAGCTTCAGCCGCTGCCGCTCACCGCCCGACAGCGTCGTCAGCGGCTGGCCCAGCGCCACGTACCCCAGCCCCACCGCCTCCAGCCGGTCCAGGATCGCCCGCGCCGGCCCCGAGGTGAAGAACTCGCGCGCCTGCGACACCGACATGCCCAGCACGTCGCTGATGTTCTTGCCGCGCAGCGTGTAGGACAGCACCTGCGGCGTGAACCGCTTGCCGTCGCACTCCTCGCACACGGTCGCCACGTCGGCCATCATCGCCAGATCGGTGTAGATCAGCCCGATGCCCTTGCACGCCGGGCAGGCCCCCTCGGAGTTGGCGCTGAACAGGCCCGGCTTGACCCCGTTGGCCTTCGCGAACGCCGCCCGGATGGGGTCGAGCACGCCGGTGTAGGTGGCCGGGTTGCTGCGCCGCGAGCCGCGGATCGGCGACTGGTCGGCCACGATCACGCCGTCGCGGCCCGCCAGGTTGCCGTGGATGAGCGAGCTCTTGCCCGACCCCGCCACCCCGGTGACGACCGTGAGCACGCCCGCCGGCAGGTCCACGCTCACGTCACGCAGGTTGTGCTGGGTGGCGCCGCGGATCGGCAGCCACCCCGACGGCTGCCGCACCGACTCGCGCAGCGTGACCCGGTGGTCCAGGTAGCGGCCGGTCAGCGACCCCGAGGCGCGCAGCCCCGCCAGGTCGCCCGCGTAACACAGCGTGCCGCCGGCCGCGCCCGCGCCCGGTCCCAGGTCGACCACGTGGTCGGCGATCCTGATCGTCTCCGGCTTGTGCTCGACCACCAGCACCGTGTTGCCCTTGTCGCGCAACTGCAGCAGCAGGTCGTTCATCCGCTGGATGTCGTGCGGGTGCAGGCCCGCCGTCGGCTCGTCGAACACGTACGTGACGTCCGTCAGGCTGGAGTTGAGATGGCGCACCATCTTCACCCGCTGCGCCTCGCCGCCCGACAGCGTCGAGGACTCCCGGTCCAGGCTCAGATAGCCCAGCCCGATCTCCACCAGCGACTCCAGCGTGTCACGCAGCCCCTGCACCACCGGGCCCACCGTCGGGTCGGAGATGCCCGCGACGAACGCCGCCAGGTCGCTGATCTGCATCGACGAGCACGCCGCGATGTCGACGCCGTCGATCGTCGCCGAGCGGGCCGCCTCGTTGAGCCGGGTGCCCTTGCAGTCGGGGCAGGTGGTCAGCTGCACCGCCCGGTCGGCGAACGCCCGCGTCTGCCCCTTCATCGACTCGCGGTCCTTGCCCAGGAAGCTGCGCCGCACCTTGGGGACCAGGCCCTCGTAGGTGAAGTTGCTGGCGCCCACCTTGACCTTGACCGGCTCCTTGTGCAGGAAGTCGGCCCACTCGGTCTCGGTGTAGTCGGCCAGCTTGCGGTCGGGGTCGAAGAAGCCGGAGCCGACGATGATCTGCCACGGCCAGGTGTCGACGCCGTAGCCGGGCACCTTGATCGCGCCCTCCTTCAGCGACAGCGACCGGTCGACGAGCTCGTCCACCTCGATGTCGGTGATCTTGCCCAGGCCCTCGCACGCCGGGCACATCCCGGCCGGCAGGTTGAAGCTGAAGACCATCGGCGGGCCGACGTGCGGGGTGGCGATCCGGCTGAAGACGATGCGCAGCATCGTGTACGCGTCGGTCGCGGTGCCGACGGTCGAGCGGGCGTTGGAGCCCATCCGCTCCTGGTCGACGATGATCGCCGCGCTCAGGTTGTGCAGGGCGTCGACGTCCGGGCGCGCCAGGCTCGGCATGAACCCCTGCAGGAACGCCGTATAGGTCTCGTTGATCAGCCGGCGTGACTCCGCCGCGATCGTCTCGAAGACCAGCGAGGACTTGCCGGAGCCGGAGACCCCGGTGAAGACGGTGAGCCGCCGCTTGGGAATGTCGAGGGAGACGCCGGTGAGGTTGTTCTCGCGCGCGCCCCGGACCTGGATGTGGTCGTGGCTGTCGGCCGCGGTGTGATCGTGAGCAGGTGAGCTTCCGCCATTCATGGCTTCAAGTTTGCCATTAAAGTGCCGATATAGACTTTTGGCGAGATTTGCTGGGTTTTCACTGGCTAACCTTAAAATCTGACGTAACCCTGGAGGTGCGGTGCGGCCCATCGACCTGGCCCGGCTGGCGGGCGTGTCGACGCAGCAGATCCGCAACTACGCCGACGAGGGCATCCTGCCGCCCACGCCCCGCACCCCGGCCGGCTACCGCCGCTTCGACGCCCGCCACCGCCGCGCCCTGCTCGCCTACCAGGCGCTGGCCGCCGGGTTCGGCCGCGACCTGGCCCGGGCCATCATGCAGGCCGTCCACGACGGCCAGGTGCCCGTCGCCCTCACGCTCATCGACGCCGGCCACGCCGAGCTGCACGAGCAGCGCCTGGCCCTGCGCGCCACCGGCGAGGCGCTGGAAGCCGTCGCCGGGCAGGACACCACCCAGGCGCCCCGCTCCGGCCTGCGCATCGGCGAGGTCGCCGCCCACCTCGGCGTGCGCGCCTCGGCCCTGCGGCTGTGGGAGTCGGCCGGGCTGCTCAAACCCCGCCGCGAGCACGGCACCCGCTACCGCACCTACGGCCCGGCCGACGTCCGCGACGCCCGCATGGTCGCCATCCTGCGCCAGGGCCGCTACCCGTTCCCGCAGATCAGGCTCGTGCTGGACGGGCTGCGCCGCACCGGGGGCAGCGCCGCGCTGCGCGCCGCCATCACCCACCGCCAGGCCGAGCTCACCGGACGGGCCACCGCCATGCTCGAAGCCGCCGCCCGCCTGCACGCCTACCTCGGCGGCCACGACTAGACGGCGTGCGCGGCGCCGGGCCGATGCTGGACCGGAGATCCCGGCATAATGCAGACAATCTGCACACGGGAGACACCACGCATGGACACGCCACCATCGCAGGCGGAGCGGATCGACGGGTCAGTCGTCCGGATCGGCGCGCTCGTCCCGCTGACCCGGCCCGGCTGGACCGAGGCGGGCCGCCACCTGCTCGCCGGGCTCGAACTGGCCGCCCGCCACGTCAACGACGACGGCGGCATCGCCGGACGGCCGCTCGAACTGCTCGTCCGCGACACCGCCGCCGACCCGGGCAAGGCCGAGGCCGCCGTGGAGGAGCTGGCCGGTCTCGGCGTCGCCGCCGTGGCGGGCGAGTACCACAGCGTCGTCGCGCGCGCCGCCGCCACCCGGGCCGACGCCCTCGGCCTGCCGTTCCTCTGCTCGTCGGCGGTCCTCGACGCGCTCACCGAACAGCCCGCGAAAACGGTCGCGCGCCTGGCGCCCGCCCAGTCCCACGGCTGGCGGATCTACGCGGACTTCCTGCTCGGCGCCGGCCACCGCCGCGTCGCCGTGGCCACCGAGCCGACCCTGTACTGGGCCTCCGGCACCCGCATCCTCCGCGAGCACCTCACACCGCGCGGCGGCACGCTCGCCGAGCTCGACATGCGCGCGCTCACCCCCGCCGCCGCGTGCGACGAACTCGCCGCCCAGGGCGCCACCGCCCTGCTGCTCCTGGTCGGCACCCCCGAGCCCGCCGTGCCGATCGTCCGGGCCGTCCGCCGCGACCCCCGCCTGGCCGGCCTCCTGATCGGCGCCCCGGCCGGACAGCCGGAGTTCGCCGGCTGGGCCGCCGCGCTGGGCGGCGACGGCGCCGCGATACCGTTCCTGCGCTACCTGCCCGAGCGGCTGACCCCGCTCGGCGCCCGCGTCGAGACCGCCCTGCGCGAACAGCTGGCCGAAACGCCGTCCTTCGTCGCCTTCGAGGGCTACGACACGATCACCGTGCTGGCCGGCGTGCTGCGCTCCCACGGCGCCGACCGGGCGCGCATCGCCGACGCCTGGCCGCACGTGGACGTCGAGGGCACCCGGGGGACGATCCGGTTCTCCGACGTGCCGGGCATCAACGTCCGGCAGTGGGCGTGGCCGCCCGTCCAGGTCGCCGACCGCGACCCCGGACACCCCGGCCGCTTCCGGATCCTGCACACCGGCTGACAAGGAGCGCGGGCGGGGTCAGATCGACTCCCGGGCCACGGCCTCGCCGCGGATCCCCGTCTCGCGCTCCACGTCGGCCAGGACCTCCCGGGCCAGCTCCCGCACCGTCGCCCACTCCGCCGCCTCGCACAGGGCGGCGGGGGTCCACAGGCGCGCGTTCTCCTCCCCGCTCATCGCCTCCAGGCGGCGGTCGAGGCGCTCCAGCTCGCCGATGACGCCCGGGCTCAGGGTCCGGGCCTCCTTCAGGACCCAGAGCGTCGCCAGCGCGCCGTCGTACTCCAGCGCGAGCTCGTCGACCGGGAGCCGGCCGCGGCCGAGCATGGCCGCCTGCCGCTCGCCGTCACGGGCCAGCCACACCAGGATCCTGACGATGATCTCCAGGGCCAGGCCAGGGCCGGGCACGTGGCTGCCGGCGGTCACGAGCGCCCGCCCGTGAACGGCGGCTCGCCCTCCTTCAGCGGCCGGAAGCGCAGCGCCGACCACACCTCGTCCACCGCCACCTGCCCGTTGGGGCGCAGCCCGTACTCGCCCACGATGGGCCAGAGCGTGTCCCGGTTGACGTCGGCCTTGTTGCCCTTCGGGTAGGCCACCCACAGCACCGCGGGCCGGGTGAGCCCGTCGCGGTGCTCGTCGAGCAGCCGGCGCGCCTCGTCCGCGCCGGAGGCGAACAGCACCGCGACCCCCGCCTCGCCGGGCCCGGCGGCCAGGGTCACGTCCTCGGGCAGCGGGTCCAGCAGCGGCCGGTGCTCGGCGTGAGAGATCCACACCGAGGCGCCGGGCTTGATCAGCAGCTTCTCGCAGACGGTCTTGCCGGCCATGTCAGACCCTTTCGTAGGTCAGGTCCAGCACGCCGGTGCCGAACGTGGTGGAGGAGGTCAGCCGCAGCGGGACCCGCCCGGTCGCGTCGTCGAACAGCTTCTGGCCGCCGCCCACGACGAGCGGGTGCACGAGCAGGTGCAGCTCGTCCAGCAGCCCGTCGCGCAGCAGCGAGCGCACCAGCGCGGGGCTGCCGCTCATGCCGATGTCGCCGCCCGGCTCCCGCTTGAGCGCCGCCACCTGGTCGTAGCCGACGACCGTGGTGTTGTGCCAGGCGGGGTCGGCCAGGGTGGTGGAGACCACGTACTTGGGGATGTCGTTGAGCAGCTTGGCCATCGGATCCTCGTCCGGGTTCTGATGCGGCCAGTGCGCGGCGAACTCCTCGTAGGTGCCGCGGCCCAGGAGCAGGGCCTCGCCCCGGTCCATGAGCGCGCCGACGGACCGGCCCATGTCCTCGTCATAGTAGGGGAAATGCCAGGTCTGAGGCGCTTCGACGACGCCGTCGAGCGACACGAACAGGCCGGCGATGATCTTCCTCATGGAGGAACCTCCTTCTCGGGTGGGCTCCATCCTGCAGCCGACAAAAAAATTTGTCAAGGCGCCTGAAGCACTCCCCGGAGGCGGCTCCGGGGAGGGTCTAGGACTCCAGGAAGTGCAGGATGGCCAGCACGCGGCGGCTGTAGCCGGTGGCGTGCGACAGGTTCAGCTTGTCGAACAGCGAGTTCACGTGCTTCTCCACGGCGCTCTGCGACACGTGCAGCGCCTGCGCGATCGAGGCGTTGGTCAGCCCCTGCGCCATCCGCTCCAGCACCTCGCGCTCACGCGCGGTCAGCCGCGCCAGCGGATCCACCTGCGTCGTGCGCGCCAGCAACTGCCGCACCACCTCGGGATCGAACGCCGCGCCCCCCGCGCCCACCCGCTCCAGCGCGTCCAGGAAGTCGCCCACCTGTGCCACGCGATCCTTCAGCAGGTAGCCGACCCCCGCCACGTCCGCGCTCATCAGCTCGGTGGCGTACTTCTTCTCCACGTACTGCGACAGCACCAGCACCCGCACGCCCGGCCAGCGCCGCCTGATCTCCAGGGCCGCGCGCAGCCCCTCGTCGGTGTGCGTGGGCGGCATCCGCACGTCCACCACCACGATGTCCGGCACGTGCGCCGCCACGGCCGCCACCAGCTCCTCGCCGTCGCCGACGGCCGCGGGCACCTCGTGGCCCTCCTCCAGCAGCAGCCGCACCAGGCCCTCGCGCAGCAGCGTCGAGTCCTCGGCCAGGATCACCCGCACGGCAGCACCGCCGTCACCAGCGTCGGCCCGCCCGGCGGGCTGTCGACCTCGAAGACGCCGTCCAGCGCCGCCACCCGCCGTCCCAGTCCCGACAGGCCGCCGCCGGCGGCGCTCGCGCCGCCCGTCCCGTCATCTCGTACGCGCACGACGAGCATGCCGCCATCGCGGCGCACGTCCACCTCGACCAGGGTCGCCGACGCGTGCTTGGCCGCGTTGGTGACGGCCTCGCTCACCACGAAGTACGCCGCCGTCTCCACCGCCATCGGCGGACGCTCCGCCAGCTCGCACGACACCCGCACCGGCACCCCGGCCCGTTCGGACACCCCGGCCAGCGCCTCACCCAGCCCGAACGTGTCGAGCCCGCTCGGGTAGACCCGCCAGGCCACCTCGCGCAGCTCGGCCAGCGCCCGCTGCGCCTCGTCGTGCGCCTGGTCCAGCAGCTCCGGACGCCCCCGGCGGGAACGTCCGATCAGCATCGACAGCGCCACCAGCCGCTGCTGCAGGCCGTCGTGCAGGTCACGCTCGATCCGCCGCCGTTCGGAGTCGACGGCCGCGACGATGCCCGCCCGGCTCTCGGCCAGCTCGGCGATGCGGCGCTCCAGCGCGAGCGTGCGGTCGCCGGCCAGCAGCCGGCTTGCCAGCCAGCGTTCGAGGACGTGCACGCCCACCAGGCCCGACAAGAGCGAAAAAAGTGCGACAAGTCCGACGAGGAGGAAGTAACCGCCGATCGTCCACGACGGCGCCATCCCGTCGAACGGCTCCCCGTGCCCCCAGCTCCACAGCAGCGCCACGACGCTCTTGACGCCGAAACCCACCAGGAACAGCACCAGCCCGCCCAGCACCCCCACGGGCGCCCGGGCGGCCAGATAGCGCAGCAGCCGGTCCCGGTCGCCCTGGACCAGCGCGTCCAGCTCCGAGACCTCCAGCCGCAGCCGCCTGGCCTCCAGCGCGGCCAGCCGGCGGGCGGCCCCGTCCGCCCGTCCTCCCAGCAACGGCGCCACCAGCAGGAAGATCAGCTCCACCGGCGCGGTGAGCGCGCCCAGAGCCACCCTGCCGGCGACCCGCGCGCCCTCAACGACCGGCCGCATGCCGTCCCTTGCGGCGCTCGCTCAGCCGTACGCCGATGAAGACCAGCACCGCCAGCGCCACGAGGCCGAGCACGATCTTCGACCCGATGCCCGCGTACGTCTCCACCAGGTGCCAGTTCTCGCCCAGCAGGTAGCCGGCCATCACGAACACCGTGTTCCAGATCGCGCTGCCGATCAGCGTCAGCAGCGTGAACTGCATCAGCGGCATCCGCTCGACCCCGGCCGGGATCGAGATGAGGCTGCGGAAGATCGGGATCATCCGCCCGAAGAACACCGCCTTCTTGCCGTGCTTGAGAAACCACGCCTCCGTCTTCTCGATGTCGGAGATCTTCACCAGCGGAAGCTTGCCCGCGATCGCCAGCGTCCGCTCCCGGCCCAGCAGAGCTCCCACCCCGTAGAGCGCCAGCGCCCCCACCACCGAGCCGAGCGTCGTCCAGATCAGAGCGTCGACCAGACCCATCGACCCCTTGCTGGCCGTGAACCCCGACAGCGGCAGGATCACTTCGCTCGGCAACGGCGGGAAGAGGTTCTCCAGCGCGATCGCGATTCCGGCCCCCGGCGCTCCGAGGGCGTCCATCAACTCCACTACCCAATCAACCATGCGCATAAGGGTACGGAAGATCAACTCTACCTGGGATGAGGATCGCTGCCGAGGTTGGGTGCGGAAAACCACACCCATACGTACCGTACACTGTACGGTCGTGAGTCTTCCACAGGATTCGGTACGGCACGCGGTCGTCTTCGAGCCCGGCGATCCCCCCAGGAGCGGGCGGATGGCCTTCCTCGACCCCGGCGGCGACACCACCCTAACCGTCGCCCGCCCGGACGGGACCCACGAGGTCGCGGCCACCCGCGTCCCCGTGGCCGACGCCGTCGCCGCGCTGGCCAGGGCCCGCGCCGACGAATCCGCCCACCCCGCCGCCCGGTTCTGGGGAGCCGCCGCCCTGGTGGCGCTGCAGCTCGTCGCCCGCGGCCGCGTCCTGCCCGGCGTCACCGGCCAGGACCACGACTCCTGGCGCGCGGGCCCGTTCGACGCCGCCGACGCCCGCCGCATCCGCGAGCTCGCCGACGCCATGCCCGCCGAAGCCCGCGCCGTCCCCCTTCCCGCGACCGGCGACGCGGGGACGGGGGAAGAGGCAGGGACGGGGCCGGACGCGGGGACGGGCGCCGAGCCGCGCCTGGCCGATGCCGAAAGCCACGTGCGGGCGTTCCTGGACGCGGTCGCCGACGCCATGCCGCGTTCCCCCGGAGCCGTCCGGGCCACCGGCACCACCGCCTACGCCGCCGCCCGCCCCGTCAAGGTGCCCCGCCTGCGCCCCTGGGCCGAAGAGGTGTCGGCCGGGCTCGACTCCGGTGTGCGGCTGTCGCTGCGCCTGGAGGCCGACGACCCCGCACGCGGCGAGTTCCGCGCCGTCATGCAGCTCCACAGCCTCGCCGACCCCTCGCTCGTGGTCGACGCCGCCGACCTGTGGGAAGGCCGCGACCCCGGCCTCGGCGGGCGCGCCAGGATCGAGGCCACCCTGGCCATCCGCCGCGCCGCCCGCGCCTGGCCCCGCCTCGAACGGCTGCTGGAAAGCGCCGTCCCCGACGAGCTCCCGCTGAGCGACGCCGACCTCGAAGAGCTGCTCTCCGGCGCCGCCACCCGCCTGGACGCCGCCGGGGTCGAGGTCCACTGGCCCAAGTCCCTGGTCAGCGGCCTGACCGCGCGCGCCGCCGTCGGCCTGCGCGACACCGCCCCCTCCGACCTGCCCTCCTTCCTCGGCGGACACCACCTGACCAGCTTCGACTGGCAGCTCGCCCTCGGCGGCGAACGGCTGACCGCCGCCGAGATGGGCCACCTGGCCGAGACGCACCGGCCCGTCGTCCGGCTGCGCGACCAGTGGGTCCTCATCGACCCCGGCGTGGCCCGCAAGGTCCGCAGCCACCTCAAGCCGATGACCGCGCTCGACGCCCTCGGCGCCGCGCTGACCGGCACCGTCGAGGTCGACGGCGAGCACGTGCCCGTCGAGCCGAGCGCCTGGCTGAGCGAGCTGCGCGACCGCCTCGCCGAGCCCGCCGACGTCGGTCCGCCGCCCGGCCTGGCCGCCACGCTGCGCGACTACCAGCTCCAGGGGCTGCGCTGGCTGGCCAGGATGACCTCGCTCGGCCTCGGCGGCTGCCTGGCCGACGACATGGGCCTGGGCAAGACCATCACGCTCATCGCCCTGCACCTCACCCGCCAGGGCACCGGACCCACACTCGTCGTCTGCCCGGCCTCGCTGATGGGCAACTGGGAGCGGGAGATCTCCAGGTTCGCCCCCGGCGTCCCGGTACGCCGCTACCACGGCGCCCAGCGCACCCTGGCCGACGACGGCTTCGTCCTGACCACGTACGGCACCATGCGGCTGGACGCCGCCCGGCTCGGCGAGCACCCCTGGGGGCTGCTCGTCGCCGACGAGGCCCAGCACGTCAAGAACCCCGCCTCCGGCACCGCCAAGGCGCTGCGCGAGATCCCCGCCGCCGCCCGCGTCGCCCTGACCGGCACCCCGGTGGAGAACAACCTGTCGGAGCTGTGGGCCATCCTCGACTGGACCACGCCCGGCCTGCTCGGCCCCCTCACCCGCTTCCGGTCCCGGTGGGCCAAGCCGGTCGAGTCCGGCGACAAGGCCACCGCCGAACGGCTGGCCCGCCTCGTCGGCCCGTTCCTGCTGCGCCGCCGCAAGTCCGACCCCGGCATCGCGCCCGAGCTGCCGCCCAAGACCGAGACCGACCGCCCCGTCCCGCTCACCACCGAACAGGCCGGCCTGTACGAGGCCGTCGTGCGCGAGATCATGACGCAGATCGAGAGCGCCCAGGGCATGGCCAGGCGCGGCCTCATCGTCAAGCTGCTCACCGGGCTCAAGCAGATTTGCAACCACCCCGCCCAGTATCTGCACGAGGCCGACCCGCGCCTGCCCGGCCGCTCCGGCAAGCTGGAGCTGCTCGACGAGCTCGTCGACACCATCGTCGCCGAGGACGGCGCCGTCCTGGTGTTCACCCAGTACGTCCAGATGGCCCGCCTGCTCGACAAGCACCTGTCCGCGCGCGGCGTCGGCACCCAGCTCCTGCACGGCGGCACCCCCGTCGCCCGCCGCGAGGAGATGGTCCGGCGCTTCCAGGACGGCGCCGCCCCGGTGTTCCTGCTGTCGCTCAAGGCCGCCGGCACCGGGCTCAACCTCACCCGCGCCGACCACGTCATCCACTACGACCGCTGGTGGAACCCCGCCGTCGAGGACCAGGCCACCGACCGCGCCTACCGCATCGGCCAGACCCGGCCCGTCCAGGTGCACCGGCTCATCGCCGAAGGCACCATCGAGGACCGCATCGCCCAGATGCTCGTCGCCAAGCGCTCCCTGGCCGACGCCGTGCTCGCCTCCGGCGAGGCCGCCTTCACCGAGCTGACCGACGCCGAACTCGCCGCCCTCGTGGAGCTGAGATGACCGACGCCCGCGGCTTCGCCGCCTTCCCCCCGCAGCGGACCGGCGCCCGCTTCGCCACCTCCTGGTGGGGCCGCGCCTGGATCAAGGCGCTGGAGGACACCTCCCTCGACCACACGCTGCTGAAGAACGGCCGCGCCTACGCCAAGACCGGCCAGGTCGGCCCCATCACCGTCAGCCCCGGCCGGCTCGCCGCCGTCACCGAGCACGAGTACGACACCGTCGTCCGCGTCGAACAGCTCACCGACGCCGCCTGGGAACGCTTCCTCGACCAGGTCGCCGCCAAGGCCGGGCACATCGCCGCCCTGCTCGACCGCGACATGCCGCACGACCTGGTCGAGGCCGCCGAGGACGCCGCCGTGCCGCTGCTGCCCACCGTCGGCGACCTGGAGCCCGAATGCTCCTGCCCCGACTGGGGCCACCCGTGCAAGCACGCCGCCGCCCTGTGCTACCAGGCGTCCTGGCTGCTCGACGACGACCCGTTCGTGCTGCTGCTCCTGCGGGGGCGCGGCGAGCGCGAGCTCATCGACGGGCTCCAGCGCCGCGACGTGCCCGCCACCGCCCCGCAGGGCGTCCCCGTCGCCGACGCCTACGCGCTCGGCGTCCCGCCGCTGCCCGACCCGCCGCCGCTGGACGTCACGTTCACGCCGCTCGGCCTGGAGCCCGCCCCCGGCGTCGACGTGGCCGCGCTGGAGGTGCTCGCCGCCTCCGCCGCCTCCCGGGCCCGCGAACTGCTCCTCACCGGCGCGTCCACGCCGCTCACCGAATACCAGGACCGGGTACGCCTGTCCGCCGAGTTCGGGCTCGACCTGGGCCTCGACGCGGCGGTGGCCGCCTGGCGGCACGGCGGCGCCGGTGGCCTGGACGCGCTCGAGAGCCCGTGGACGCCGCCCAAGCAGGACCTGGCCCGCGCCCGCGCGCTGCTGGAGGCCGGCTGGGAGGGCGAGCCGCCGATGGTCGAGGCCTGGCGCAACCAGTGGACCGTCGGCGACCGGCAACTGCGCTACGGCCGCGACGGCCGCTGGTACCCGTTCGCCCGCCGCGACGGCGCCTGGTGGCCTGACGGGCCGCCGGAACGCGACCCGTCGGCCCTGCTCACCTGATCGCCTTCAGATCCACCACGACCTGCTCGCCGTCCCGCGCGTAGACGAGCAGACCGGGCGTCCGGTAGTCGAGGACCGGGCTGTACACGGTCGGACCCAGCGTTCCCGACTTCCCGGTGGCCAGGTCGTACAGCACCTCGCTCGTCCGCTCGTGGGAGACCACCACGAAGCGGTCGAGCGCGGGCACCGACATCATGGTCGGGCCCGGCAGCTCACGCCTGCCGCCGCCGTCGCGGCGGGAGGCGGTGCGGCCGTGCACGCACCACGTGACCGCGCACACCCCTCCGGCGACGGACGCCCGGCTGCGCTCCCCCGTGCGCAGATCGACCAGGCCGCCGAACGCGGCCTCCTTGGTCGGCCGGTTGCCGGGCCTGGGGCGGGCGGCCCACGGCCACGCCAGCAGGGTGTGCCCGGCCGAGCCGGCCACCTGCTCGGCTCTGCCGCCGGTCAGCGGCATCCGGTAGACGCCCTCGCGGCCCCACGGCGACCACACCAGCCGGCCGCCCGCGATCTCCAGGTCGATGCCCTGCGGGGCGTCCTTCAGCGTGGCGACCTGGCGCTGCGTGCCGCCGGTGACCGGGGCCGTCCAGATCTCCACCACGCGCACGCCCGCGTGGCGGCGCAGCGTCCACCAGGCCAGCAGCCCCTCACCGACCGCGACGAACGGCGAGGTGACCACGGTGCCGCGCGGCGAGCGCACGTCCACCAGCCGGCGGGCGGTCCGCTTCCTGACGTCGTAGGCCCACAGCGCGTCGATCCTGTCGACGTCCTCCGTCCGCACCAGCAGCGACCGGTCGTCCAGGTACCGTTCCGGCCGCATGGGCTGCCCGTTCGGCAGCTTCTCGGGAACGGTGCGGACCACGCCCGGCCACACCTTCTCGACGGGCGGCGGCACCGGGTGGGCCCGCGGCGCGGCCGGTGTGGCAGGCGCGAACGTCGGCGAGGGCCGCGCCGCCACGACGCGCTCGCCCGGCGGGACCATCACCGCGGCGACCGCCGACAGCACCGCGACCGTGGCCGCCGCCGACAGCACGGACCCCCTGCGCCGTCGCCGCCGGTGCCCCGCCTCGATCCGCGTCCGCAGGTCGGCCGCCGGCCGCGGCGCGTGCCCGGCCGCCCGCGCGAACTCCTCGCGCAGCCGCCGTTCCAGCTCGGCGCTCACGTCACGCTCCCCAGGCTCTCGACGATCGCGGGGACGTCACCGCGCAGCTTGTCCAGGGCCCGCGACGCCTGGCTGCGCACCGTGCCGCGCGAGATGCCCAGGACGACGGCGATCTCGGCGTCGCTCAGCTGCTCGTAGTAGCGCAGCACCAGCACCGCCCGCTGGCGGCGCGGCAGCCGCGCCAGCGTGTCCCACAGCGGCGACCCCTCGTACGGCCGGTCCCGCCAGGTCCGGTCGGGCGGCTCGGCCGTGACGTGCTCGCGCCGCCGCAGCCGCCAGGCGTTGACGTGCAGCCGGCTCATCGTCGTCTTGACGTACGCCTCCGGGTCGTGCTTGCGCCGCACCCGCTCCCACGCTCCGCGTAACCGCACCAGGGCCTCCTGCACCAGATCGGCCGCGTCGTGCGGATTGCCGGTCAGCACGTAGCCGTAGCGGAGCAGCACGTCCACCCGGTCGGCGACGAACCGCTCGAACAGCTCCTCGTCCTGCACGCCCACGCCCTCCTGTCATGGTCATCCCGACTGAGACGGCCGGAGGGCGCCAGGTGTTGCACCGTCAGGGCGCCGGTCTGGGCGGGTTGGGGAGCTGGGCGATCTCCTCGGGGGTCAGGGCGCGGCAGCCGAGCGCGATCACGCCGCTGAAGGAGTTGTTCTCGCACATCACCGCGACGGTCGCGCAGGTGGCGGCGATCGTGGCGGCGATGACGCGGATCGGGTTGCAGGTCAGGCCGATCTGTCCCTTGGGCAGGGCCGCCGCGGGCAGGCCGAGCAGGCTGAGGAGCAGGGCCGTGCTGGGCGCGGTGGCCGTGGTCGTGATCACGCAGCACTGTGGCGCGGGGTCGGCGTGGGCCGCCGGGGCGGCCAGGACGAGGCCCGCCGCGGCTGCGGTGGTGGCCGCGGCGGCGGCCAGGGTCCTGCGGATGCGCATCAAGAGCTCCGTACGTAAGGGACGATCATTACGATCAGCCACGTACCCCCAACAATGTGTTACGCATCAACAGAACTGGTCAAAGCCGGTCGGCTATCGCGGTGGCCAGCTCGATGACGGCGGCCCGGCGGCGGGCCAGCGCCTCGGCGGGGTCGGGCTCGTCGAGGATCAGGCGGCGCAGTTGCGGCACCGAGAAGTTCCACGCGACCAGGCCGATGAGGGTGAACAGCCAGTCGCGCGCCCGCCGCTCGTCGGGCATGCCGGCCTCCATCAGGGCACGGACGTTGGCGCGGTAGCCCTCGACGCGCTCCCCCTCGCCCGGCACCGGGCCGTCGCCCGACTCCAGCGCCTCCCACAGCAGCAGCCTGACCAGGTCCGGGTTCTCCTGGTAGCGGTCGAACAGCTGGCCGGCGATCTCGGGCAGCTTGCGCGGGTCGAGGTCGAGCGTGTGGCAGATCTCCTGCAACTGCGCGGCCACCACGGCGCCGAACAGCTTCTCCTTGTTGCCGAAGTAGAGGTAGATCGCCTGCTTGTTGGCGCGCGCGGCGGTCGCGATGCGCTCGATCCTGGCCCCGGCCAGGCCATGCTCGGCGAACTCCGCGCTGGCCGCGGCGAAGATCCGCTGCCTGGTCGCCTCGGCGTCGTACGTCATGGAAGGAATTAAACCATCCGGTTGACATGCAGGCCGAATCACGCCACGATCTAAACCAACCAGATGGTTTATTACTGAAGGAGACCACCATGTCCGTCGCCCCCATGCCCGTCAGCACCCCGCTGCCCGCCGCGCTCGCCGGCCGCACCGTGCTCGTCATCGGCGGCAGCTCCGGCATCGGCCTGGCCGCCGGCGAGCTGCTGCGTTCGCTCGGCGCCCGCGTCGTCCTCGTGGCCCGCGACAAGGCCCGCCTGGACGCCGCCGTCGCCCACTGCCTGGCCGTCCCCGGCGCCACGCATGACGACCCCGTGCTCGGGATCGCCGCCGACGCCGGCGACGAGCGGGAGCTGGACCGCGTCTTCGAGCAGGCCGGCCCCATCGACCACGTGCTGGTGACGGCAGGCGGCTTCCAGGTCGGCCCGCTCGACGCCACCCCGCGCGCCGACGTGCAGGACGCCGTCGACAGCCGGCTCTGGGGCGCCTACGCCGTCGCCCGCGCCGCCGCCCCCCGCCTGCCCGCCGGCGGCTCCATCACGTTCACCTCCGGCCTCTACGCGACCCGCCCGCTGCCCGGCATGGCCGCCGCCGTCGCCGCGATCGGCGCCGTCGAGGCCCTCACCAAGGCGCTGGCCGTCGAGCTGGCCCCGCGCCGGGTGCGCGTGAACGCCGTCCGCTACGGCGTGTTCGACACGCCGCTGGCCCGCGGCGCGCTGGGCGCGGCCACCGACGAGGCCGTGGCCGAGGCGGGCCGCGCCTTCCTGCCCGGCCGCCTGGGCACCCCCGCCGAGGCGGCCGCCGCCCCGATCTTCCTGATGTCGGACAACTACGTCTCCGGCGCCGTCATCCCCGTCGACGGCGGCCAGAGCCTCGTCTGACCCGCCCCTCAGGCCAGGTTGAGCTGCCAGGACACGCCGAACCTGTCGTTGACCCAGCCGAAGCGCTTGCTGAAGCCGTGGTCGCCCAGCGGCATCAGCGCCGCGCCGCCCTCCGACAGAGCCGCGTACAGCCGCTCGATCTCGTCCGCCGACTCGCACTGCACGTACAGCGACATCGACGGCGTGAACGTGAAGTCGTGGCGCACCGCGCTGTCGATGGCCATGTACTCCTGCCCCGCCAGCCGGAACGTGGCGTGCAGCACGCTGCCCTCCGCGCCGGGCCCGCCCGGGCCGTAGCGGGTGACGGCGACGATCTCCGCGTCGTCGAACAGCGACACGTAGAAGGTCATGGCCTCCTCGGCCTTGCCCTCGAACATGAGAAAGGTGGTGACTTTCTGGGACATCGACTACTCCGGTTCCGGTGCGTAGAAGGCGGTCGTCGCCTCGGTGGCCGCCGCGACGAGCCCGGCGTCCGCGCCCGAGGCGAGGTGCGCCTCGCCCCAGGCCCGGCTGCTGGCGACGATGGCGGCGCGCCCCTGTTCGGTCTCGTGGAAGTGCTCGTGGTCGGGGATCGGCAGGCCCGCCAGGTGCATGGCGAGGCCGAGCACGGACAGGTCCCAGCCCACCCCCACCGCGCCGGGGCCGTACCGCGACCAGAACTCCGCCGCCACGACGGCGGTGTGCGTCAGCTCGAAACGGGTGCCGTCGCCGTCGGGCGCCAGCGTCACCTCGACCTCCGAGGCGGGCGCGTCGCCGAAGACCCACGTCACCCTCAGCAGCTCGGGCGGCTCGCAGGCCAGGATCTCCCCGCCGGCGTTGCCCTCAAGCTGGTACGTGCCGCCCAGGCGCAGGTCGCCGCTGATCGGCAGCAGCCAGCGGCTGATCCGCTCGGCCGTCGTGAGGGCGTCCCACACGTCCTCGGCCGCGGCGTCGTAGTGACGGGACAGGACGACGGACTTGGTCTCGCCCTTCTCGGTCACCGCGCGGTGGGCGCGGGTGACCTCGTCGATGATGTTCATGCGGACTCTTCCTTCGTGGTGGGCCCGGGCGTGGTCGGCTCGGGCGGGCCGGCGGCGCGGCGGGCGCGCTTGCCGCGGGCCAGCTCCGTCGCCAGGGCGTCGAGGCGCTGGCTCCAGAAACCGCGGAAGCGCTCCAGCCACCGGTCGACCTCGCGCAGCGGCTCCGGGTCGACGGCGTAGAGCCGCCGGGTGCCCTCGGCGCGCACGGTGGCGAAGCCGTTGTCGCGCAGCACCTTGAGATGCTGCGAGACGGCCGGCTGGGAGATGCCGTGCTCGCGCTGGATGACGGCGGTGACCTCGCCGGAGCTGCGCTCACCGTCGGCGAGCAGCTCCAGGATCCGGCGCCGGACCGGGTCACCGAGTACGTCGAATGCATGCACGACCTCACTATTTCAGTCGCAGCTTATATAAGTCAAACCCGGTATAAAGTGGCGGGCTAGGGTCGGAGCGTGCAGGACGTCGAGGAGGCCGTCACCCGGGCGTTCCAGGAGGAATGGGGGCGCGTCGTCGCCACCGTCATCCGCATGACCGGCGACTGGGACCTGGCCGAGGAATGCGCCCAGGACGCCTTCGCGCAGGCGCTGCGCCACTGGCCCCGCGACGGCGTCCCGCGCAGGCCCGGCGCGTGGCTGACCACCGCCGCCCGCAACCGCGCCACCGACCGGCTGCGCCGCGAGGCAGTCGGGGCGGCCAAACTCCGCCAGGCCGCCCTGCTCGCCCCGCAGTCCGAGCCGGACGGCGACGGCGGCGACGCCGACGACAGCGGCGTGCCCGACGACCGGCTGCGGCTGATGTTCACCTGCTGCCACCCGGCGCTGCCGTTCGAACAGCGGGTGGCGCTCACCCTGCGCACCCTCGCCGGGCTCACCACGGCGGAGATCGCGCGGGCCTTCCTGGTGTCGGAGGAGGCCATGTCGCAGCGGCTGGTACGCGCCAAGCGCAGGATCCGCCAGGCCGGCATCCCCTACCGGGTGCCGCCCGCCCACCTGCTCCCCGAACGGACGCGTTCCGTCCTGGGCGTGCTCTACCTGCTGTTCAACGAGGGCTACTCTGCCAGCGGCGGCGACGACCTCGTCCGGCGCGGGCTCAGCGGCGAGGCCGTCCGCCTGGCCCGGCTGCTCACCGGACTGCTGCCCGGCGAGCCCGAGGCCAAGGGGCTGCTCGCGCTCATGCTGCTGCACGACGCCCGCGCCGCCACCCGCACCGGGCCCGACGGCGCGCTGGTGCCCCTGGAGGAACAGGACCGCTCCCGCTGGGACGCCGACCGCATCGGCGAAGGCGTCCGGCTGCTGGAGGACGCCCTGCGCCAGGGGCGGGCCGGGCCCTACCAGATCCAGGCCGCCATCGCCGCCTGCCACGGCACCGCCCCCACGGCCGCCGACACCGACTGGCCCCAGATCGCCGCCCTGTACGACCGGCTCGCCCGGCTCGTGCCCTCCCCGGTGGTCGAGCTGAACCGGGCGGTCGCCATCGGCATGGCCGAAGGGCCCGCGGCCGGGCTCGCGCTCGCCGACCGGCTGCGCGAGTCCGGCGCGCTCGCGGGCTACCACCTGCTGCCCGCCACCCGCGCCGACCTCCTCCGCCGCCTCGGCCGCCCCGGCGAGGCAGCCGACGCCTACCGCGAAGCCCTCGGCTCCGCGCCGACCACCCCCGAACGCCGCTACCTGACCCGCCGCCTGAACGAAGTCCGCGCCCAGCAGGACACCACCCGAACGGCCTGACACCGCCCACCAGGGCGACGCCGCCGGGTGGTCGGTGGCCGGTGGAAGGGCCGGTGTCGTGGGGGGTCAGCGGGGGCGGGTGGCGATGATCACGGTGGCGGCCCATGCGTCGGAGCGGGCGACGCGCGGCGCCAGGCCGTGGCGGGCGACGGCCTCCAGGGCGGGCGGGACCTGGCGGTCGCTGGTCTCGAACAGCAGATGCCCGCCCGGGGCGAGCCAGCCGGGCGCCCCGGCGGCCACCCTGCGCAGCACGTCCAGCCCGTCGGCGCCGCCGTCGAGCGCGAGCCGCGCCTCGTGCAGCCGCGCCTCGGCGGGCAGCAGCCCGATCTCCCCGGTCGGCACGTACGGCACGTTGGCCAGCAGCAGCCCGATCCGCCCGCGCAGGTCCGGGGGCAGCGGCTCGTACAGGTCGCCCTCGTGGACGCGGTCGGCGGGCAGGTTGCGGCGGGCGCAGGCGACGGCGGCCGGGTCGAGGTCGGCGGCGTGCAGCTCGGTGCCCGGGACGGCGGCGACCAGGGCGGCGCCGAGCGCGCCGGTGCCGCAGCACAGGTCGACGGCCACCGTGCCGGGTGCGGCGAGGGCGATCGCCTGCTCGACGAGGAACTCGGTGCGCGGGCGCGGCACGAAGACGCCGGCGTCGACGGCGACGCGCAGGCCGCGGAACTCGGCCCAGCCGAGGACGTGTTCGAGGGGCTCGCCGGCGGCGCGGCGCTCGACGAGGGCGTCGAGCGCGGCGGGGGTGCGGGCCGCGCCGGCGAGCAGGCGGGCCTCGTCTTCGGCGAAGACGCAGCCCGCGGCACGGAGGCGGGCGACGACGGCGGGCGGAGAGAGTGACATGAGCGCCTTTCGGGATGAACGGGGCGCTCTCCCGGTCGCCTCAGGAACGGCGGGCCGCGTGAGGTGAGAGCACCCGGACGGAACAAGCGGGAATGGGTCTCACCTCCTCGATTTTCGGCTGCGACACTATCGGAGCCCCGCGGAGCCCGGCAAACCGGTCAGCTCTTTGGCGGCGGTGCGGATCTCGTGCAGCAGCACCGCCAGGTCATCCTCGGTGGTGGCGGGGCTCAGGACGCAGGCGCGCAGCGCGTCGGCGCCGCCCAGCCGGGTGCCGGTGAGGAACGTGACCCCGCGCCGCTGCACGGCCGCCGGGAGGGCGCGGTTCACCAGGTCGGGATCGCCTGAGCCCGGGCGGTAGCGGAAGGCGGCGATGGAGGTGACGACGGGCGCCATCAGCTCGAAGTCGGCGGCGTCCTCGACCATCGCGCCGAGCGTGCGGGCCAGCCGGGTGGTGTGGCCGACCAGGCGCTCGATGCCGTCGCGGCCAAGGTGCGACATCGTCGCCCACGTCTTCAGCGCGCGGAACGGCCGCGTCTGCTCGGGCCCGTACTCGGCGAACCAGCCCAGCTCGTCGGCGTTCTCGTCCACCAGGTACGACGGGACGAGGCTGAAGGCGGCACGCGCCTCGGCGGGGTCGCGCAGCAGCGCGCAGCCGCAGCCGACGGGGACGCCGAGCCACTTGTGCGGGTCGAGGGCGAGCGAGTCGGCCAGCTCGAGACCGGCGAAGGCGGACGGGTCGGCCAGCACGCCGAGCGCCCCGTAGGCGCCGTCGACGTGGAACCAGAGCCCGTGCTCGGCGGCGACGGCCGCGATGTCGGCGAGCGGGTCGACTGCGCCGCTGTTGACGGTGCCCGCGCTCGCCGCCACGCAGAACGGCCGCAGCCCGGCCGCCACGTCCTCGGCGACCATCGAGCGCAGCGCGGCCACGTCCATCCGGTAGGCGGCGTCGACCGGGACGGTGCGGATGCGCCGGGAGCCGATGCCGAGCAGTTCGGCGGCCTTGCGCAGGCAGCTGTGCCCTTCGGCGGACACGTACACGACCATCGGCGGGCGGCCGGACAGGCCCTCCTCGCGCACGTCCCAGCCGTCGGCGAGGGCGGCGCGCTGCCGGGCGGTGGCCAGGCAGATGATCGTCGCCATGGAGGCGCCGCTGGTCAGCAGCCCGCCGCCGGGCCGGTGCGGGAAGCCGACGAGGCCGGCCAGCCAGCGCACGACCGTGCGCTCCAGCAGCGGGCCGGCGTGGTCGCCGCCCGCGCAGCTCGGGTTGAGCGCGGCGGCCAGCGGCTCGACGAGCACGCCGGCCGGGTTGGGCGGCGAGTTGACCCAGCCGAAGAAGCGCGGGTGCCCGTTGCCCATCGGGTAGGGCAGCACCCGGGCCTGGACGTCGTCGAGCAGCTCGTCGAGGCCGCGCCCGGTGCCGGGCAGGTCCTGGCCGGTGAGCCAGAGGCGGTCGGCGTCGGCGACGGGCCGCCAGACGGGCTCCTCGCGGAGGCCGCCGAGGTGGTCGGCGGCGAGGCCGGCGGCGCGGCCCGCGGCGTGGCGCAGCTCATCCATGGTGGGTCTCCGTTCGCTGGTCGTGGTGCGTGACGGCGGGCCCGCCCAGCTCCATGGCCAGGTAGTACACGCAGTCGGTGGCGTCGTCGTCGTTGGCGAAGGCGTGGCGGCGGTCGCCCGGGTAGTAGGCCGAGTCGCCGGCGCGCAGCACGTGGGCCCGGTCGTCGACGGTCAGGCGCAGGCTGCCGGACTCGACGGCGACGTACTCGCGCGAGCCTGGCGCGTGCGCGGCGAACTCCCCCGCGTCGACGCCCGGCCCGATCGTGGTGCGCATGAACTCGAACTCCACGTTCGGCAGCACCGGTGACAGCACCCGGCGCTCCCATCCGGACGGGTCGCGCACCACGCGCTGCTCGGCGTGCCGCAGCACGGCCGGCACCTCGCGGACGGGCTCGTCGAGCAGCCGCGCGATCGACGTGCCGAGGGCGGTGGCCAGCCGGTCCAGGACGAGCACGCTGGGGGTCTTGGCGCCCCGTTCGACCTCGGAGACCATGCTGCGGCTGATGCCGCTGAGCTCGGCCAGCCGGTCGATGGACAGCCCGCGGGCCCGGCGCTCGGCGCGGACGCGGGCGCCGAGCTCGGCCATCGACAGGCCGGTGGAGAGAACGCCATCCATGTTGTCCACTATAGGGGTGGTTTGTCCGCGATAGTGGTGATGTTGACAGCTGAGGTGAGGCCGCGTGTAATGATCCGGCAGGTCGCGTGTCGTCGCCCGGTGGACGGCGGGGGCATGGAGGCCGTGACAGCAGGGGGACGATACCGTGACTTCACAGCTCACAGGCAGCGCCTGATCCGACCGCGCCCGCGCGCCCCCTCATCACCGGCATTCCCGCACGCCTGACAGAGAGCTTCAGCATGCCCAACGGCTTCAACCAGTCCATCATCGACCAGTTCCGCGCCAGCAACGGCAGGGTCGGCCCGCCCTTCGAAGGGGCCCGCCTCATCCTGCTCACCACCACCGGGGCCAGGAGCGGCGCCCGCCACACCACCCCGCTCGGCTACCTCGCCGACGAGGGCAACAGCCGGATCTTCGTCATCGCCTCGGCCGGCGGCTCGCCCCGCCACCCCGCCTGGTTCCACAACATCCTGGCCGACCCGCGCGTCACCGTCGAGGACGGCGCGTTCACGTACGAGGCCACCGCGGTCGTCCTGGACGGCGCCGAGCGCGACGAGATCTTCGCCCGCGCCGTCGAGGCCGACCCCGCCTGGGCCGACTACGAGACGAAGTCCGGGCGCACGCTGCCCGTCGTCGCCCTCACCCAGACCGCCGGCGGCCCGCCCGACCTGCGCGGCGGCGACTTCCTCAAGGTCGTCCACGACGCCTTCCGCCGCGAGCTCGCGCTGATCCGCGAGGAGGTGGCCGAGTCGGGCGCCGGCCTGGGCGCGCAACTGCGCATCAACTGCCTCAACCTGTGCCAGGGACTGCACTTCCATCACACGATGGAGGACACCCGTATGTTCCCGCACCTCGACGGCGCCCGCCCCGACCTCGCCCCCGTGCTGGCCCGGCTCCGCGAGGAGCACCGCGTCATCCAGGAGCTCGTGGACGAGCTGCAGAAAGTCGTGGCGAGCGGCGGCGGCGACGTGCTCGCCGAGGTCGCGCGCCTCACCGCCGAGCTGGAGGCCCACCTCGACTACGAGGAGGAACACCTCGTCCCCGTGCTGAACGGCGGCTGATCAGCCCGCGTAACGCCGCAGCCCCGGCGCGGCCCGCGCGATCAGGGCCACCGCCGCGACCGTGAGCAGCCCGCCGGCGCAGATCGTCACCTGCGGCCCGTACGCGGCCGCGGCGGTCCCGTGCAGCAGGTTGCCGATCTGCGGGCCGCCGACGAGCACGACCGTGAGCGAGCCCTGGACCCGGCCGCGCACGGCGTCGTCGGTGTGCGCCTGGGTGATGGCGTTGCGGAACGTGCTGAGCAGGAAGTTGGCGGCGCCGCCGAGCAGCAGCGCCGCCAGCGCCTGCCACAGCTGCCCGGCCAGGCCGAGCAGCACCACCGTCACCCCCCACACGGCGGCGGCCCACGCCATCAGCGCGCCCTGCCGCCGCGCCCGGGTGAACGTCCCCGACAGCAGCCCCGCCGCGAACACCCCCGCCGGGTAGGCCGCGTAGAGCAGCCCCAGCTCCACGCCGCCGCCCGCCGGGCCGCCGTGCACCGTGCCGGCCAGCTCGGGCAGGACCGCCGACGGCATCCCGAACACCATCGCGGCCAGGTCCACCGCCAGCACCGCCACCAGCACCCGGTTGCCCGCCAGGTAGCGGAACCCGGCCAGCACCTGGGCGGGCGTGGAGCCCCTGCCGCCCTCCGGAGCCGGGATCGGCGGCAGCCGGAACACCGCCCACACCACCGCCAGCAGCGCGAGCGCGTCGAACAGGTAGAGCGAGCCCAGCCCCGTCACCGGGATCAGCACGCCCGCCAGCAGCGGCCCGATCACCGAGCCGGAGTAGCGGGCCAGCGAGCTCAGGCTGTTCGCGGCGGCCAGCAGCCCGGCGGGCACCAGCCGGGGCACCACCGCGCCCGTCGTCACCATGATCGTCCCGAACGTGGCGCCCTGGCAGGCCACCAGCGCCAGCAGCACCGCGACCGACCTCAGCCCGGCGGCCTGCTGCGCCCACAGCCCCGCGTACGTCAGCGCCAGTCCGCAGTGCGCCGCCAGCAGCAGCCGCCGCCGGTCCATCACATCAGCCCGAGCCCCCGCCCACAGTGACGCCGTCACCAGCGCGCCGAACGACACCCCGGCCGCCGCGCCCACCGCCGCCGACGAGCCCGTCATCGCGAACAGCTGCGCCGGCACCGCCACCACGCTGAACGACCCGCCGACCGCGCACACCGCCGAGGCCGTCCACAGCCGCCGGAACGCCGGGACGGCCAGCGGCCGGCGGTCCAGCGCGAAGCGGCTCACAACGCCACCACGTCGGCCACGACGCACGCGATGTTGTCGGGCGCGCCCGCCGCGTACGCCAGGGCGAGCAGCGCGTCCAGGGCCGCCTCCGGGCCGTCGGCGCCCGCCAGCGCCGCGTGCAGGGAATCGGGCGCGACCACGGCCGACAGCCCGTCGGAGCACAGCAGGTAGCGGTCCCCGGCCTCGGCCGCGTGCAGCGACAGGTCCGGCTCCGTCCCGCCCTCCCCCGTCAGCGCGCGGGCCAGCATCGACCGGCTCGGGTGCGAGGCCGCCTCCTCCGGCGTCAGCCTGCCCTCGTCGACCATCGCCTGCACCAGCGTGTGATCGTGGGTGATCCGGAACATCTCGCCGCCGCGCAGCACGTACGCGCGCGTGTCGCCGACGTGCACCAGCGCCAGCCGCGACCCCGACCGCAGCAGCGCCGTCAGCGTGGTCGCCGGCCCGCGCGCGGACGCCTCACCCGGGCCGGCGAGCTCCTTGATCGCCTCACCGGCCCTGGCGACCGCGTCGGCGAGCGCGCCGAGCAGGTCCCCTTCCGGTACGGCCAGCGTCTCCAGCGGCTTGAGCGCCTCGATCGCCGCCGCGCTGGCCAGCTCGCCGCCCGGCCCGCGCACCCCGTCGGCCACCGCCAGCAGGCGGGCGCCCGCGTAGGCGGCGTCCTCGTTGCTGGTGCGCACCAGCCCGGACGCGGTCCTGGCCGCGTAACGGACGCCCACGGTGTGGTCGGCGGCGGCGCCCCCGCCGGACAGGTGGTCGACGAGGAACGTCGCCAGCCTGCCCCGGGCCGCCGTCTCGGCCTCCACCCGCGCCCAGTGATCGGCGACCGCCTCGGCGGCGGCGCCGGGCTCCAGGTCGCACACCTCGCGGATGCGGGCCAGCGGCATGCCCAGCCGCCGCAGCCAGGCGATCAGCCGGGCCCGCTCCACCTGGGCCGGATCGTAGAAGCGGTATCCCGACTCCCCGTCGACCAGGGCGGGCCGCAGCAGCCCGAGCTCGTCGTACAGCCGCAACGCCTTCGGCGACAGGCGCACGGCACGCGCGAACGCGCCGATCGTCAGTAGTTCCACATCGGACATGCTGGACCTTCCCCCAGGGGCAAAGTCCAGCGGGCCGTGGCGCTCAGATGGTCATCGTGGCCTGCCGGTCGGCCTGCCACTCGACCGTCACCACCGTGGCGTCGTCCTGGAGCCGGCCGCGCTGGTGGTCCAGGATCGAGTTGATCAGGCGGCGCAGCGTCTCGGGAGCCGACAGCCCGCCCGCCTCGTGGCGCACGATGAAGTCCACGAACCGCTCCAGCCCGAACTGCTCCCCGGCGGGGTTCTGCGCCTCGATGATCCCGTCGGTGTAGAGGAGCAGCCGGTCGCCGCGCTGCAGCTGATAGCGCTCCAGCCCCGACGACAGGCCCAGCCCGAACCCCATCGGCGGCGACGGCAGCTCGCTGTCGAGGCTGGCGACCAGCCGGCCGTCCCGCACCACCAGCGGCGGATGGTGGCCGCGGTTGATCCAGGTGAGCTCGCCGGTGTCCATGTCCAGGTCGGCCAGGATGCCGGTGGCGAACCGGGTGCGGCCGAACTGCTCGCCGATCGCCGCGTCGATCCCCTCGCTGGTGGCCAGCAAATCCTTGCCGGCGAGCCGGCTGTTGCGGCAGGCGCCGATCGCCATCGTCGCCGTCAGCGTCGCCGACAGGTCGTGCCCCATCGCGTCGAAGATCGACACATGCAGGTTGTCGCCCGCGATGCCGTAGTCGTAGGCGTCGCCGCCCACCTCGTAGGCCGGCTCCAGCGCGGCGCTGAACACCACCCGGTCGTTGGCGAAGCTGCCGTGCGGCAGCAGGTTCCACAGCACCTCGGCCGACAGCAGCATCGGCTCGCCGCGCACCAGCGCCGCCCACGAGTCGCTGGAGCCCCGCTTGCTCACCAGGATGAGCGCGACCAGCGAGGCGAGCTGCCTGGCCCGCCACTCGACGGTCTCGTCCACGGTCTGGACCGTGGCGCCGAGCACGCCGATCCGCTCGGTGCCGTCGATCAGCGGCACCCACAGCTGCACGGCCGCCGGTTCGTCCTCGGCCTTGGCCCGCACGACCTCCACGTCGCGGAAGGACCGCCCCGGCATCGTGGTGTCGATCGACACCGGCGTCAGCGGCACGCCCCGGGCGTCCACCTGGCCCGGCAGCGGCACCAGCGTCAGCTGCCGCAGGTCGCTCACGTACACCTTGGTGTGGGTGAAGCCGGACAGGGCCGCGTGGCCGGCGATCAGGGGGACGGTGTCCTCCAGGGTGGCCGTGTGGCTGGCACGCAGGAGCCCGCCCAGCATGCGCTCGCCGTCGCTCAGCACCGTGCCGCCTCCCCTCCGACGAGCTCTTACCCGCGCGCGGGCGATCCTGCACCGGCCTCTCCCAGGAGGCCCCGCCTGGGCCCGGGACGCGGAGCCTTCCTCGCCGGCGCCCGGTGACGGAGAAAAGCCGCATGATCAGACGTTGCCGTGACATGGACGATTCCGGGGACTTAGCCGGCAGCAGGCGGACGGGCGCGGGGGCGCGGGCGGTGGCCGGGCTGCTCCTGGTCGTGGCGGTCCTGCTCGGCCTGGTGGCGGGGCTGGGCGCGCTGTGGGCCGCCGCCGAGGCGAGCGGCAACCGGTACGTGGCGGTGACAGCGGCCGCACTGGCGCTGGCGGGCGTCACCTGGTGGCTGTGCCGGGCCGCGCTGCGCCGGGTCGCGGGCCCGCGGGTGCGGCGCTGGGCGCCGATCGCGGTCGCCGTCGTGGAACTGGCGGCCGTCGCCGTCCCCGTCGCGGGCCTGCTGTCCGGCGGGCCGCCGGACCGGCCGATCGCGGCCGCGCCCGGCACCCGCTACTGGGACCTGCCGACCGGCTCGCGCATCGCCTACACCCGCACCCCGGCCCGGGGCGAGCCCACGGGCATCCCGGCGATCCTCGTGCACGGCGGGCCCGGCGCGCCGGACCCCGACCGGCCGCTCCCGGCGCTCGCGCTCGCCGCCGAGGGCTTCGACGTGTACGCCTACCACCAGGTGGGCGCGGGCCTGTCCAGCCGCCTGCCCGACGCACGCGGCTACACGGTCGCCCGGCACGTCGCCGATCTGGACGCCGTCCGGGCCGCGATCGGCGCCGAGCGCGTCGTGCTGGTCGGAGCCTCCTGGGGCGGCACGCTCGTCGCCGCCTACCTGGCCGCGCACCCGGACCGGGCCGCCGCCGCGATCGTGGCCTCGCCGGGACCGATCTGGGCTCCGGCGTACCCCGGCAACCGGCACATGACGGAGAGCGGGCTACGCGACCAGAACCGGCTGCTGTGGGAGCACCACCCGCGCCTGCTGCTGGCCGCCGCGCTCGTCGAGGTCGCCGGGCCGCGCACCGCCCGCGCGCTGCTGCCGGACGAGACGATGGACGGCGAGTTCGGCTCCCTCGTCGGCGGCCTCGACCTGCGGGCGGGCTGCCCGGGGCAGCCGGTGCGGGAAAGGCCGCCGGGGGTGGGGTTCTGGGCCAACGTCATGACCGGCCGCGACGCCCGCCAGGTCGCCGACCCCCGGCCCGCGCTGCGCCGGGTCACCGCGCCCGTGCTGGTGCTGCGCGGCTCGTGCGACTACCTGGCGCCCGCGGTCGCCCGCGAGTACGCGGCCGTGCTGCCCGGCGCCGTCTTCCGCGCCGTCGAGGGTGCCGGCCACGCCATCCCCCTCGACCGGCCGGAGGAGTACCGCGAGCTGGTCACCGCGTTCCTGCGCGACCACCCTGCGCGCGGCAAGGGGGCCGGGGTCCTGGGGCCGGGCCGCCCGGCAGGTCACACGACGCGGATGACGATCTTGCCGCGTACGCCGCCCGTCTCCAGGGCCCGGTGGGCGGCCGCGATGCCGGAGAGCGGGAAGACCGTGTCCACGACCGGGCGGATCGCCCCGCTCTCCACGTAGCGGGTGAGATCGGCGAACAGCCGGTGCTTGGGGTTGCCGCTGAAGAACCGCATCCGGCGCGGCCCGTACACGGTCGAGGCGGCGATCGCGGCCAGCGACGCGAGCGGGCGGTCGATGTCGAAGGCGATGGCCACCATCCGCCCGCCCGGCGCGAGCAGCCGCCGGAAGTCGGGCAGGCGGGTGCCGACGGTGTCGAGGATCACGTCGAAGGGGCCGAGCGCGGCGGGCTCGGTGGTGGCGTAGTCCAGGGCCTCGTCGGCGCCGAGCTCGCGGACGAGATCCAGGCTGCGGGTCCCGGCGAGCGCGGTGACGTGCGCGCCGAGCGCCCGGCCGAGCTGGACGGCGACGCTGCCGACCCCGCCGCTCCCGCCCCGGACCAGCAGCCGCTCCCCCGCCCGCAGGCGTGCCTTGTCGCGCAGCGCGGTGATCGCGGTCGTGCCCACGCCGGGCAGGGCGGCGGCCTCGACCAGGTCCAGCCCGGCGGGCGCGAGCGCGAGCTGCCGGGGGCGGACGGCGACGTACTCGGCGGCGCTGCCGAAGGTGCGCGGCAGCCCGCCCCACACGCGGGTGCCCGGTGCGAGCCCGGAGACGCCGGGGCCGAGGGCGGCGACCTCGCCGGCGAAGTCGAGCCCGACACGTTTGGGGAATCCGCGCTCGATCGTGTCGGTCACCAGCCTGACCCGCCCGGCCCGGCCGTACGACTCGCCGCCGTTGACGCTGGCGGCGTGCACCCGCACCAGCACCTCGCCGGGGCCGGGCTCGGGGCGGGGCAGCGTGCCCTCGTAGAGCACCTCGGGGGGCCCGTAACGGTCGAAAAGAGCGGCGCGCATGTTCGTCATGGCTGGGAGGCTAGCCAGCTAACCGGACGCTACCGCCCACTTACGGGTAATGTGAGAGACATGTCCGACGGTTCGTCTCGGATGTTGCGCGCCGACGCCTCGCGCAACCGCGGCCGGATCCTGCGGGCCGCCCGCCACCTGTTCGCCACGCGCGGCATCGACGTGCCGATGGCGGCGATCGCCCGCCGGGCGGGGGTCGGCACGGCCACGCTCTACCGGCGTTTCCCCACGCGGGAGTCGCTGGTGACCGAGGTGTTCGCCGACCAGCTCGCGATGTGTGTGGGGGCGCTGAGCGAGGCGCTGGCCGACGACGACCCGTGGCGCGGCTTCCGCACGGCCGTGGAGAAGGTGTGCGCGATGCAGGTCGTCGACCGGGGGTTCACCGCCGCGTTCCTGACGGCCTTCCCGGGCGCGTTCGACCTGGAGCGCAAGCGCGCCGAGGCCGAGGACGAGCTGGCCGAGCTCATCCGGCGGGCCAAGGCCGCCGGCCGGCTGCGCGCCGATTTCGTCCTGGCGGATCTCATGCTGCTGCTCATGGCCAACGGCGCGGTGGTCGCCGGGGCAGGGGACGCGGCCGCGGCGGCGTCGCGGCGGCTCGTCGCCTACTTCCTGCAGTCGTGGGAGGCCGGGCACGCGGGGCCGCTGCCGCCCCCGCCGGCGGAGCTGCGGTACGTGGGTTAGGCGCCGCTCTTGCGCTGCCGGTAGGCGCGCTGGCGGCAGGCCCGGGAGCAGTACGCGCGCGGCCGCCCCGATTCCGGCTGCTCCACCGGTTCACCGCACACCTGACACCGGGTTTCGTCACGCCTTTCGTCACGTCTGGCGGTGATGAGCAGCTCGATGCCGTCGAGCAACCGGGCCAGCCCGAACTCGAACGGGTCCTCCGGGTGGTCGTAGCCGCCCTCCTCCCACAGCCGGGTGAGCGTCGGATAGCGGTCCAGCCGGGCGAAGAGCGTGTCGCGCGAGCCCCACCACTCCTCCTCGCTCACGCCGCTGCTGCGCTCGGCGTGCGCGGTCTCGGCCAGCACCAGCGCCTCGGCGTCCACGAACCGGCCCACCAGCCCGACCGCGGCGATCATCTCGGCCGGGGTGAGTCCGGTGCCGGCGACCGTGCTCAGCATCGCCTCGTAGTAGGCCACCGCGTTGGGCCCGGGCACGTGCCTGCTGCCCCGGATCTCCGCCAGCCACGGATGGCGTCTGCGCAGCTCCCAGCCCTGCCGGGCGCACGACTCCAGCCGGGCCCGCCAGCCCTCCCCCTCGGGCGCCGGCAGCCCGGCCATCACCGCGTCGCGCATCAGGTCCACCAGGTGGGCGCGGCCGGGGACGTGCCGGTAGAGGGACATGGTGGTGAAGCCGAGGCGCTCGGCGACCTTGCGCATCGACAGCCCGGCCAGCCCTTCGGCGTCGGCGACCTCGACGGCGGCGCGGACGATCCGGCCCAGGCTCAGCCCGGCCCCCGGCCCCTCGTCCCACAGGAGCTCCACCCCGCGGTCCGGATCAACTGCTTCGCTCATGGTTTAGGGTATATACCCGTGTACGCCATAAACAACGAAATCCTGTACGTTTCCCCGCACGGCGACGACGCCGCCCCCGGCACACTGGAGCGTCCCTTCGCCACCCTCGGCCGGGCCGTCGGCGCGGCCCGTGAGCTCACCGGCGACGTCGTCATCTGCCTGCGCGCCGGCACCCACACCCTCGCCGCCCCGCTCGAACTCACCGAGGACGACGCCCGCCTGACCGTCCAGGCCCACGGCTACGGCACCGCCGAGCAGGAGCAGGCCGTCATCAGCGGCGGCCGGGAGATCACCGGCCAGGTGGCCGGCGGCGTCTGGACGGCCGACGTCGGCGACCTCGACACCCGGCAGCTCTACGTCGAGACCGGAGGCGTCCTCCGCCGGGCCGAACGCGCCGGCATCGACGCCCTGCCCGGCGACGCCACCAGAACCGTCACGGGTTACGTCACGGACAGCCCGCTCGACTGGCACAGCCCCGCCGACGTCGAGTTCGTCTACCGGGGCGTCTACCCGTGGACCGAGGCCCGCATCGGCGTCGCCGAAGTCACCTCCGACGGCGAACGCACCCACGTCACGATGGCGCAGCCCGCCTTCGCCCGCGCCGTCGAGCTGTACAACTTCACCTGGGAGGAGCACACCCAGGAAGGCCCCGCGCTGCCCACCAGGATCGAGAACGACGCCGCCTTCCTCACCGAGCCCGGCACGTTCGTCCTCGACCGCTCCCGCCCCGGCCACCACGTGCTGCGCTACCTGCCCCGCCCCGGCGAGCGGCCCAGGATCGTCGCCCCCGCCCTGGAGACCCTGCTGCGCGTCACCGGCTCCCGCGACGTCACCTTCCGCGGCCTGACCTTCGCCGACGCCACCTGGCTGCGGCCCAGCGGCCCGGAAGGCTTCCTGCACTACCACGGCAACGGCCACTACGACGGCGGCCCGGTCGAGAAGGTCGTGCTCGTCGAGGGGCAGGCGTGGGTCACGGTGCCGTCCCGCTCGGCGACGATCCCCGCCTGCGTGACCGTCGACGGCGGCGCCGACGTCCGCTTCGAGCGGTGCCGCTTCACCCGGCTGGGCGCCACCGCGCTCGGCCTGACCGGCGGCGAACGGCACGTCGTGCGCGGCTGCGACTTCGACACCCTGTCCGCCTCCGCCGTCAACGTCACCGGCGGCCACGACACCCTCATCGAGGACAACCTGGTACAGCACATCGGCCTCGACCACTCCGGCTCCCCCGGCATCGCCCTGCTCGGCACCGAACGCTGCACCGTCGCCCACAACCACGTCCGCGAGGTCCCGCACTGCGGCATCGTCGCCGGGCCGGGCCGCGGCACCCGGCTCCTGCGCAACCTCACCACCGGCACGATGAGCGTCCTGGCCGACGGCGGCGGCCTCTACCTGTCCGGCCCGCAGGGCAGCTCGCACGACGACGGCGCCCAGATCCGGGGCAACGTCGTCAAGGACACCCGCACCCCGTACAACTTCGGCCTCTACACCGACTACGGCGCCGCCTGGGTCACCGTCGAGGAGAACGTCGTCACCGGCGCCGACAGCACCGCCGTGCTGCAGGTGTCGCCGCCGCTGGAGAACGTCGTCTACCGGGGCAACTTCTGGGACGCCGACCCCGCCGGCAGCGACGCCGTCCCGGCCGGGGTCACCTACGAGGGCAACACCACGCTGGCGGAGGGCCTGGACGCGGCCACGGCCGAGATCCAGGCCCGCGCGGGGCTGCTGCGGCCCCGCGGCTGACCACACCAGGAGACGAAGGTCAGCTGCAGCCGCCGCGTCCGCAGATGGACCAGGCGCGCAGCTGGCCGTTCTCCCACAGGTCGACGAAGACCGCGGTGGCACCGCCCCGGACGTCGGCCTCCAGGGTGAAGCCGTGCCCGACGGTGCCGTTGCAGGCGCTCCTGACCTCGCGCGACACGATCGTGTCGTTCACGTAGGCGGTGTAGACGACGTCGCGGCAGCCGGAGGCGGCCCGCAGCTCGCCGCCGACCCGGACCGAGCGGTTGTACCAGATGAGGTTGCCCTTGACGTAGGAGTTGCCGTACTGGACGTCGTAGCGCGTTTGCGGGTAGTCGGCGGCCCGGGCCGCCGTGGTGGCTCCGGCCGTGAGGACGGCCGCCGTTCCGATCGCGAGAAGTGCCCGTGCGATGCGCATGTTCCCTCTCTTCCGATGCAGGACGTTCGCTCAGCAAGGACGATGGAACACGCGGCCGGGCCGGCCAAGGGGTGATCGCGGATGTTCGCCGGCCGTTGGCTCAGGGTTCGCCGCGCAGCCGGCTGCGCTGCACCTCCCGGGCCAGCGCGCGCCGCACCGACGCGGGGGCGGGGGCGGTGACGCGCGCGGGCAGGTCGAGGCCGCGGCTGATCCGGTCGTAGGCGGCCCGGCAGCCCGCGGGCAGCCGCTCCCGGTGCAGGCGCAGGTCCTCCTCCACGAGGCGGCGCAGCTCGTCGACGTGCTGGGGGGTGAAGCGCTTCCTGCCGCGCGCGACGGCGTGGACGTGACGGGCGCAGCGGGCGCCGTCGCACGTCTCGGCGATGTGCTCGGCCAGGCCCCACAGGCGGCCTTCGAGCCAGGGGACGTCGTGCTGGTCGAGCGTCAGGTCCAGCGGCGGACGCGGCTCGGCGGCCCGCAGCTTGGTGACGTGCTTGCTCACGGCGGGCTGGCTCATGCCGGTGAGCTGGGCGATCCGGTCCTGGGTCCAGCCGAGGCCGGCGAGGGTCACGATCATCTCGGCGCGGAGCCTGCGCATGTCGTCGCCCGCGCGGATGACGTCGTTCATGTCGGCGATCATCCGCCCGGCCTGCTCCTCGGTCAGCGTCATGCCACAGATCATAACCTGGTTGTATAAATCGGTTATATGCGTCAGAGTCCTGGGTCATGCCCACTTTCACCGCGCCGGACGGCACCCGGCTGGCCTACCGCACCTCCGGGACCGGCGACCCGCTCGTCTGCGTCCCGGGAGGCCCCACGGACGCCGGCTACCTCGGCGACCTCGGCGGCCTGTCCGCGCACCGGCGGCTCGTCCTGCTGGACCCGCGCGGCACCGGCCGCTCCGCCAGGCCCGCCGACCCCGCCTCCTACCGCTGCGACCGCCAGAGCGACGACCTCGAGGCCCTGCGCGAGCACCTCGGGCTCGACCGGCTCGACCTGCTCGGCCACTCCGGCGGCGCCAACGTCGCCGTGACCTACGCGGCCCGCCACCCCGCGAACGTCGGCAGGCTGGCCCTGATCACCCCCGGCTGCGCCGCCGCCGGCATCACCGTCACCGGCGCGACGCGGCGCGAGCTCGCCCTGCGCAGGAAGGCCGAGCCGTGGTTCCCCGCCGCGTTCGCCGCCCTGGAGGCGATCATCGAGGGCCGGGGCGGCGACCGCGACGCCATCACGCCCTTCCTGTGGGGCCGCTGGGACGCCGCCGCGCGCGAGCACCCCGCCTCCCGGCCGCCCGACCCGGCGATCGCCGCCGCCTTCGCGGCCGAGGGCGCCTTCGACCCGCCGCGCACCCGGGCCGCGCTCGCCGCCCGGCGCGGCCCGGTGCTGGTGCTGGCCGGCGAGCACGACCTGAACAGCCCCCCGCGGGCGACGGCCGAGTACGCCCGCCTGTTCCCCGCCGCCTCGCACGTCGTCCAGGCCGGGGCCGGCCACTACCCGTGGGTGGACGACCCCGGCCGGTTCGCCGAGGTCGTCGCGGCTTTCCTGCGCTGACCCGGCGCGGGGTGTCGATCCGGGCAGGAGTCATTCGTATAAGGGGTGAAGGAGGACAACATGCAGAAGTACCTGCTCAGCATCTACCAGCCCGACGGCGACCCGCCCCCGCCGGAGGTCCTGGAGCCGATCGTCCGCGACCTCGAGGCACTGAACGACGAGATGCGCGCTGCCGGGGCGTGGGTGTTCGCCGCCGGGCTGCACCCGCCGGGCACCGCCACCGTGCTGCGGCCCAAGAGCGGCGACGTGCTCATGACCGACGGCCCCTACACCGAGGGCAAGGAGCACCTCGGCGGGTTCACCGTCATCCAGGCGCCCGACCTGGACGCCGCCCTCGCCTGGGGGCGCCGGCTCGCCGCCGTCACCACGCTGCCGGTCGAGGTGCGTCCGTTCCAGTGAGCGTGGAGCGGGTGTTCGCCCAGGAGTACGGGCGCGCGGTCGCCGTCCTGGTCCGCGTCTTCGGCGACATCGACATCGCCGAGGACGCGGTCCAGGACGCCTTCACGGTCGCGGTGCGGCGCTGGCCCGCCGAAGGGACGCCGCCGAGCCCGGCCGGATGGATCATCACCACGGCCCGCAACCGCGCGGTCGACCGGCTGCGCCGCGAGGCCGCGCGGCAGGACAAGCACGCCCAGGCCGCGCTGCTGCACGCCGGTGACGCGCCGGCGGAGGAGGGACCCGTGCCCGACGACCGGCTCCGGCTGATCTTCACCTGCTGCCATCCCGCGCTGGCCAGGCCCGCCCAGGTCGCGCTCACGCTGCGGCTGCTGGGCGGGCTCAGCACGGCCGAGATCGCCCGGGCGTTCCTGGTGCCGGAGCCGACGATGGCCCAGCGCCTGGTCCGCGCCAAGGGCAAGATCCGTGACGCGCGGATCCCGTACCGGATCCCGCGCGAGGCCGACCTGCCCGAACGGCTGGAGCCCGTGCTGGCCGTCATCTACCTGATCTTCAACGAGGGCTACCTGCCCCGGTCCGGCGACCGGCTGGTGCGCGAGGAGCTGTGCGCCGAGGCGATCCGGCTCGGCCGGCTGCTGGCCGGGCTCATGCCGGACGAGCCGGAGGCGATCGGGCTGCTGGCGCTCATGCTGCTGCTGGAGTCGCGCCGCCCGGCCCGCACCGCGCCCGGCGGGACGCCGGTCCGCCTCGCCGACCAGGATCCCCGTCTGTGGGACCGCGCCCTGGCGGCCGAGGGCCGGGAACTGGTCCGGCGGTGCCTGCGCCGGGGGCGGCCGGGGCCGTACCAGATCCAGGCGGCGATCAACGCCGTGCACAGCGAGCCGCCGACGGACTGGCGGCAGGTGGTGGCGCTGTACGACCAGCTCATGGCGCTCGCGCCGAGCCCCGTCGTGGCGCTCAACCGGGCCGTCGCGGTGGCCGAGGTCGCCGGGCCCGGGGCGGCGCTCGCCCTGGTGGACGACCTGGACCTGGACGGCTACCACGTCTTCCACGCCGTACGGGCCGACCTGCTGCGCCGCCTGGGCCGGGACGCGGAGGCGGCACGGGAGTACGACGCGGCGCTCGCCGGCACGGGCAACGAGGCCGAACGCGCCTTCCTGCGCCGGGCCCGCGACCCTCTAGACTAGTCAAAGTTGATTAGAGGAGGGTGCGGCGATGTCGGCGATCCGGCTGCTGGTGCTGGGCGCGGTGCGGCTGCGCGGGCGCGCCCACGGCTATCAGGTGCGCAACGACCTGGAGTTCTGGGGGGCCGACCGGTGGGCCCACACGAAACCGGGCTCCATCTACCACGCGCTCAAGCAGATGGCCAAGCAGGGGCTGCTGCACGCGTACGAGACGGCGCCCAGCACCGCTGGCGGGCCGCCCCGCACCGAGTACGAGGTGACCGAGAAGGGCGCCGCCGAATACTTCTCGCTGCTGCGCCGGTCGCTGACCACGCCCGGCGAGAGCGACCTGCTGGCCGCCGGGGTCGGGTTCATGGTCGACCTGCCCCGGGAGGAGGTCGTCGCGCTGCTGCGGCAGCGGATCGCCGCACTGGAGGAGTGGCGCGGCTCCGTCACGGCCCACTACACGCCCGAGGACGGCCCCGGCCAGCACGGGCACATCGGCGAGATCATGCACCTGTGGGTGACCGCCGCCGACGACGGCGTGCGCTGGACCGGTGACCTGATCGCCCGCGTCGAGGGCGGCGCGTACGCCTTCGCCGGGGAGGAGGGCGACCCGTTCGCCGGGACCCTCTCGCAGGAGGGCCCCGGCGAGGTCACCTGCTGAGGCCGCGGAAGCGGGCCGCCGCCATCGGGCAGGCGATCGCCAGCAGGACGAGCGGCCACAGCACGGCCAGCAGGTGGGCGTTCTCGGCGGCCCACGAGGTGCTGGCCACGCCCGGGTTGCCGAACAGGTCGCGCACCGCGGTGGCGCTGGCCGTCATCGGGTTCCAGTCGGCGATGGTGCCGAGCCAGCCGGGCATGGTCTCCGGCGAGGCGAACGCGCTGGAGCTGAACGCGACCGGCCACACCAGGATCTGCACGGCCATGACCAGGTCCGGCCTGCCGACGATCAGCCCGAGCCAGATGCCGCACCACAGCATCGCGAACCGCAGCAGGAGCAGCAGCCCGATCGCGGCGACCGCCTGGGAGGGCGTGCCGTGCCAGCGCCAGCCGATGGCCAGGCCGGCGCCGATCATGACGGCCAGGCCGGCGATCGACTCGAGCATGTCGGCGACGCCCCGGCCGACCAGCACCGCCGACGGCGCCATGGGCATCGACCGGAAGCGGTCGAGGACGCCCTTGCCGAGGTCCTGGGCGATCGCGGTCATCGTGCTCTCGAGCCCGAAGGCCATGGTCAGCACGAGCATGCCCGGGACCAGGAACTCCTTGTAGTCGCCGCCGCCCGCGACCTGCATGCCGCCGCCGATGAAGAAGGCGAACATCACCAGCATCATCACCGGGAAGGTCAGCGAGATCACCGCCCCCCACGGGTGGCGCGCCCAGCGGGCCAGCTCGCGCCGCGTCATGGTCCAGGAGTCGATCAGCCACCAGCGCAGGCTCATGAGCGCTCTCCCGTCAGATGCATGAACACCTCGTCCAGCGTGGGGCGGCGCACCGCCAGGTCCTCGGCCTCGATGCCGGCCTCGTGCAGGGCCCGCACCAGGTGGCTGAGGGCCGCCATCCGGTCGGCGACCGGCGCGCTGGCCCTGCGCCGGTCCTCGTCGAGCTCGACCGCGCCCGCGCCGGGCACCCCGGCCAGGACGCCGGCGACGGCCGGCAGCAGGGCGGCGTCGTGCACGACCACGTCGACGCGGTCGCCGCCGACCTTGGCCTTGAGCTCGTCGGCGGTGCCGTCGGCGATCACCCGGCCGTGGTCGATGACCGAGATCCGGTCGGCGAGCTGGTCGGCCTCCTCCAGGTACTGGGTGGTCAGCAGCACGGTGGTGCCGCCGCCGACCAGTGAGCGGACCGCATTCCACACCTCGGTCCTGCCGCGCGGGTCGAGGCCGGTGGTCGGCTCGTCCAGGAACAGCACGCTCGGCTCGACGATGAGCGAGGCCGCCAGGTCCAGGCGGCGCCGCATGCCGCCGCTGTAGGCCTGGACGGGTTTGCGGCCGGTGTCGGCCAGCCCGAACCGCTCCAGCAGCTCGGCCGCCCGCGCCGCCGCCCGGCGCGCCCCCAGGTGGTAAAGGCGGCCGAACAGCTCGAGGTTCTGCCGCCCGGACAGGTCCTCGTCCACCGCCGCGCTCTGCCCGAGCAGCCCGATCCGCCGCCGCACCTCGGCCGGGCGCTCGGCCACGTCGATCCCGGCGACGCGCGCCCTGCCCTCCTCCACGCGCAGCAGCGTGGCCAGCGTGCGGACGAACGTGGTCTTGCCGGCCCCGTTGGGGCCGAGCACCCCGTGCACGGTGCCGCTCGGCACGGTCATGGTCAGTCCGTCGAGGGCCTTCTTCTCGCCGTACGTCTTCCGCAGCCCTTCCGCGACGATCGCAGGCACGTCCCCTCCTTTGCTAGTCAAGTTTGACTAATCGGACGGAGCGTAGCCGCGGCCTCCTTCATTAGTCAAACTTGATTAGCCGGTGGACCGGCACCTCAGCGCGAGGTCGAGCGTGTCCAGCGCCCAGGCCCAGGAGGCGTCGGCATCCCTTGGCGTGTGCTGGAACCCACCCGCCAGCTCCAGGCTCACGTAGCCGTGGATCGCCCCGCCCAGGAAGCGCACCGCGTCGGTCTGGTCCGGCTCCGGCAGGTCGTAGCCGCGCAGCAGCGCCCGGATCATCTCCGAGTGCCGGGGCCCCGCGCTGCGCGCCGCGGTCTCGGGGTCGAGCTCGAACCGGGCGGCGGCGTAGCGGCCCGGATGCTCCCTGGCGTAACGGCGGTAGGCGTCGGCGAACGCCACCAGCGCGTCCCTGCCCGCCCGCCCGGCGAGCGCGCCGGCGGCCCGCGCGGCCAGTTCCTCCAGCGCCAGCAGCGCCACCCGCACCTTCAGCTCGCGGGCGTTGGCGATGTGCGCGTACAGGCTCGGCTCCTTGACGCCCAGCCTGCGCGCGACCGCCGACCCGGTCACGTGCTCGAAGCCGATCTCGTCGGCCACCTCCGCCGCCGCCAGGGCGAGCCGTTCGGCGGTGATGATCGCGCGAGCCATGCGTCCTCCGTCAACTAAACAAATTAACGATTTGCCTAATTGTATTAGCCTGGAAGCCATGAAATTCATCACCGAACGCGACATCCGCAGGTCGTTCGTCAACTGCTCCAAGGGCGAGGCCCAGCGCCTCGGCATCCCCCGCGACCTGGCCGAACAGCCGTGGGACGACCTCGACTTCCTCGGCTGGCGAGATCCCGGCGCCCCCGACCGCGGCTATCTCGTCGCCGAACGCGACGACGGCGGCCTCGTCGGCATCGCGCTGCGGGCCACCCCCGCCACCGGGCGCGGCTTCACCTCCCGCAGCATGTGCTCGCTCTGCCTGACCACCCTCGCCGGCGGCAACGTGGCGCTGATGACCGCCCGCCGCACCGGCGAGGCCGGCCGCCTGGGCAACACGGTCGGCCAGTATCTCTGCGGCGACCTCGCCTGCTCCCTCTACACGCGGGGCAGGAAGCAGGCGGTGGGCGGCGACTTCGACGAGACGCTGACCGTGACCGAGAAGATCGCCCGCACCCGCGGCAACCTGGCGGCCTTCATCGAGAAGGTGACCGCCTGAGCACGGGCGCCGGCCGGACGCCTCAGCGGCGGCGCACCTTGATGTCGCGCATGTCGGTCGCGGCCACCCGCAGCACCCGGTACGGCACCGCGTACGCGTCGAGGGCGGCCACGGCGGCCGCGACCGCCTCCGGCTCGCCGTCGTCCGGCCCGGCGGGCACCTGGCAGCGGAACGTGAACGCCGTCAGCCCGGCGTCATGGCTGAACGTGCCCGCCTCGGTGAAGGCGAGGTCGGCCGCCCCCAGCACGGCGGCCCGGCCGGCCTCGTCCAGCTCGCCGAACTTCCCGGAGATCGTCACCCGGAACATGGATCAGTCCTTTCTCACGGCGTAACCGAGGACGCGCTCGCCGAGCACGTCCTCGATCGCGTCCAGCAGCTCCAGCACCGCCCCGGCGATCGCGTCGGGGCCCTCTCCCCCGGCCGTGCGCCGTCCGATCTCGGCGAAGACCATCGCGTGGAACGACCCGAGCTGCCAGGCCACCACGCGCGGCAGCGGGTCGCCCGGCGCGGCGCCGGTCTCCTCGGCCAGCGTGGCGGCCAGCTCGTCGGTCATCCGGCGGCCGAGGTCCTCCAGCCGCGCGGTGAGCGTCGGCGCGGCCCGCATCATCTCGAAGACGCGCCCGAACCCGCCCGTCAGGCCCAGCTTGCGGTCACGGTCACGCACCTCCTGGCGCAGTCGGCCGAGAATCGCCCCGGCCGCGTCCGTGCCCGGGGGCCGCTCGCGCACGATGTCGGCCAGCCGCCGCGGCGACGCCTGGTCGGGCGGCAGCACCAGGTCCTCCTTGACCGGGAAGTAGTTGTAGACGGTGTTGACCGACACCTCGGCCGCCGCCGCGACGTCGGCGACCGTCACGTGGTCGAAGCCGCGCGCCACGAACAGGCCGATCGCCACCTCGGAGATCCGCTGCCGCGTCTGCCGCTTCTTGCGCTCCCGCAACCCTTCGGTCATGCCGAGGAAGTTTAACCGAACTCCAAACTTGGAGTGCACTCCATTTTTGTCCGGGATCGGATCCGGGCCGAGGAGCGGAAGAATGGACCCCCGTGAACGATCTTCCGCCCGAGGGGGCGCAGTCCGACGAGGACATCGCCCGCGCCCACGTCACGACCCCGGCCCTGCACAACGCGACGATCCAGCTGGACGACCCCGACCCCGCCTGGCCGGCCCGCTACGCGCGGACCGCCGCGGCGATCCGCGCCGCACTCGGCGACACCGTCCTGCTGCTGGAGCACGTCGGCTCCACCTCGGTGCCCGGCCTGCCCGCCAAGCCCATCCTCGACCTGCTGCTGATCGTGGCCGACCCGGCGGACGAGGCCGCGTACGTCCCGCCGCTGGAGTCGATCGGCTACGTTCTGACGATCCGCGAACCCGACTGGTTCGAGCACCGCGTGCTGAAGCTGCACGAGAGTGAGATGCCGGTCAACCTGCACGTGCTGCCCGACGACTGCCCCGAGACGCGCCGCATGCTCGGCTTCCGCGACTGGCTGCGCGAGCACGACGACGACCGCGACCTGTACGCCCGCACCAAGCGCGACCTCGCCCGGCGCACCTGGAAGTACGTGCAGAACTACGCCGACGCCAAGAGCGAGGTCGTGGAGGCGATCATCGCCCGCGCGGGCCTGTGACCGGCTAGCCCCGCGCGGGGCCGGGCAGGGCGGCGGCGATCTCCCAGAAGGCCGCGTACCGGCCGCCCCGGCCCAGCAGCTCGTCGTGGCCGCCCTCCTCCACGACGCGGCCGCCGTCCAGGAAGGCGACCCGGTCGGCGCGCTGGACGGTCCGCATCCGGTGCGCCACCATCACCACCGTCCGGCCCGCCATCAGGCGCTCGATCCCCTCGTGCACGGCCGCCTCGTTCACCGGGTCCAGCGCCGAGGTCACCTCGTCCAGCAGCACCACGGGCGCGTCCTTGAGCAGCGCCCGCGCGATCGACACCCGCTGGCGCTCGCCGCCCGACAGCAGCGCGCCGCCCTCGCCGACGTGCGCCGCCCAGCCGCCGGGCAGCCGCTCGATCACCTCGTCCAGCCGCGCCGCCGTCGCCGCCGCCCGCACCTCGGCCTCGCTCGCACCGGGACGGCCGAGCCGGACGTTCTCCTCGATCGTGCCGTCGAAGAGGTAGACGTCCTGGAAGACGATGGCGATCCGCGCCATCAGCGCCTCGGTGCTGACCTCGCGCACGTCCACGCCGCCCAGGCGCACCGCGCCCGCGTCCACGTCGTGGAACCGGGCGAGAAGCTGCAGCAGCGTGCTCTTGCCCGCCCCCGACGGGCCCACGACCGCGAGCCGCTGCCCCTGCGGCACCTTCAGCGACAGGCCGTCGATCACCGTACGGCCGCCGTGCCGGAAGGTGACGGCGTCGAACTCCAGGTCGTGGCGTTCGGGCAGCACCGGCTCGGCGGGCTCCGGCAGCGGCTCCGTACGCAGCACCGCGTCGAGCCTGACCAGCTCGGCCCGCGCGCCGCGCAGCTTGCCGCCGATGTCCGACAGCGACAGCAGCGGGTCGGCGCAGCGCGCGGCCAGCACCAGGATCGTCAGGACCTCGGCCGCGCCGACACCCCCGCCCAGCGCCAGGTACGCGCCGAGGACCAGCACCGCCGTGAAGATCGCCTGCACGGTCAGCGTCAGCCCGACCGCGCCGGGCAGCGTCGCCAGCACGGTGCGCCGCGAGGCCCCCTGCACCTCGCGCAGCGCGGCGTCGAGCGCCTCGAAACGCTCGCCGGTCCGGCCGCCGGTCCGCAGCACCGGCTGGGCCTGGAGGTACTCGATGACGCGGCCGGCGGCCTCCTTGTCACGCTCGTGCCGGTCGGCGTCGGCGGCGGCGGTCGAACGCGCCGTCCACGCCTGGATGGCCGCCACGACCGGGGCCGCGGCCAGCGCCGCCAGCCCGAGCTGCCAGTTGAACGCCAGGATCACCACCACGATCGTCACCGGCGTCACCAGGGCCGAGACGAACGGCGCCAGCAGGTGCGCCGACACCCCCATCGCCTGCAGCAGGCCCCGGCTGGCCAGGACCGACACCTCGCCGACGCGGCCCGCGCCGTACCAGCCGATCGGCAGCCTGGCCAGGTGCTCGCCCAGCCGGTGGTACATGCCGCGCAGCATCGTCGTCCCGACGCGCATGCCGGCCAGGTCGCTGGTGTAACGCAGTCCGGCGTAGGCCGCGACCGCGGCGCCGAACGCGGCCAGCCACAGCCAGGCGTCCGAGGGCGAGCCGCCGAGCAGGGCCGCCAGCACCGGCACCAGCAGCGCGTAGGACAGCCCCTCGACCACCGCGGTGATCGTCATCAGGGCGACCGTGCGGCGCATCGCCCGCGCGTACTCGGGTCCCAGCACGCGCAGCAGCATGCGGATCATGCGGGCTCGTCTCCTTGTCCGATGAGGCCGGGTCCGACGAGGTCGGGTCCGGCGGGGTGGGGGCCGGTGCGGTTGGCCTGCCAGAACGCGGCGAACCTGCCGCCGCTCGCCAGCAGCTCGGCCGGGCTGCCCCGCTCGACGATCACGCCGTCCTCCAGCATCACGACGGTGTCGGCGTCGGCGACGGTCTCCAGCCGGTGGGCGATGACCAGCACCGTGCGCTTGCCCGCCGTCCCGGCCAGCGCCCGGCGCACCGCCTGCTCGGTCTGCGGGTCGGCGAAGGCCGTCGCCTCGTCGAGCACCAGCACGGGCGCGTCGGCCAGCAGCGCGCGGGCGATCGAGATCCGCTGCGCCTCGCCGCCCGACAGCTCGGCCTCCTCGCCGAGCACCGTGTCGTAGCCGCGCGGCAGCTCCAGGACGCGCTCGTGGATGCCGGCCAGCCGGGCGGCGCGGACCACGTCCTCGTGCGCGGCCTCCGGCACCGCCAGCGCGATGTTGTCCGCGACCGAGGCGCGCAGCAGGCGGACGTCCTGGAAGACGAACGAGACCCGCCGGTAGAGCTCCCGGCTGCCGATGTCGCGCAGATCGGCCCCGCCGAGCAGCACGGCGCCGTGCGCCGGGTCGAAGAAGCGCGGCAGCAGCCGCACCAGCGTGGACTTCCCGCTGCCCGACGGCCCGACGACCGCGGTGACCGTGCCGGGCTCCAGCACCAGGTCGACGCCGCGCAGCACCTCCCGCCCGTCCTCGTACCCGAACCGCACGTCCCGCAGCTCCACCCGGTGCCCCTGCGGCACGACCGGGCGGGCGGGCTCCGGCAGCGGCGGCACGCCGAGCACGTCCCTGATCCTGGCGACCGCCCGCCCGGCGGCCTGGAGGTCGTCGAAGCCGTGGCCGAGCGCCGCGACCGGCGCGGTCAGCCCCAGCCCGAGCAGCAGGAACGGCAGCAGATCCGCCGGCGCCATGCTCCCGGACGCGATCAGCGCCGCGCCGCCGGTCAGCACGACCAGCAGCACGAACGGCGGCGACAGCGCCACCTGCATCCCGGCGGCGACCGCGGACATGCCGCGCACCCACCGGTTGAAGGTGGCGACGAAGTCGTCGGCGGCCGTCAGGAACCTGCGGTGCGCGCGCTCGGCCCCGCCGAACGCCTTGACCACCGCGATCCCCTGCACGAACTCCACGACGGAGTTCGCGATCCGGCCCATCGCCGCGTCGTACTCCTCCTGCTCGCGGGTGCGCGCGGGCAGCATCAGCAGCGGCACCAGCGCTATCGCCAGCACCACCGGGATCAGCGTGATCAGCGTCAGCCGCCAGTCGACGGTGAACAGGTAGACCAGCGACACCAGCGGCACCACGAACGCGGAGACCAGCTCGCCCGGGGCGTGCGCGATGAACGGGTGCACGGCGGCCACGTCCTCGCCCACGACCTTCGCCAGCTCGCCGGTGCGGCGGCGGGAGAACCAGCCGATCGGCACCCGGCCCAGCCGCTCGGCCAGCCTGCGGCGCAGCGTGAGCTGCACCCGGCCGTCCAGGACGTGCCCGAGCCCGGACGAGGCGGCCGTGAACAGCAGCCGCACGAACAGGCCGGCCGCCCCCGCGAACACCACGAACCACACGTGACCGCTGTCGACCGGGCCCGGCGACAGCAGGACCCGGCCCAGCTCGGCGACCGCCAGCAGCGGCGCCAGCCCCGCGACGGCGCCGACGACCTGCAACAGGACGACGGCGGCGAAGCTCCCCGCGTGCGGGCGCAGCAGCGGCTCCGGCCGCTCGCTCTCCCGGGCGAGACCGGTGATCGTCATCTTTCTCCCGTCCTCGTACGCTTCCAGCGGGTCAGCCGGCCAGCGCGCGGCGCAGCGCGGCGCCCAGCTCGGCGATCTGCCGCTGCGACACCTCGGCCGACACGATCGCCTGGGACCCGTGGAAGGTGCCCGACCACTGGTGCAGCTCGACCGAGACGCCCGCCTGGAGCAGGCGCGAGGCGTACTCGATGTTCTCGTCGCGGTTCGGGCACAGCTCGGCGCTGGCGATGTAGGCGGGCGGCAGGCCGGACAGGTCGTCCGCCCGGGCCGGGGCCGCGTACGGGGTGGCGGGGGCGGAGCCCAGGTAGTGCCGCCACGCGATGGCGACCTTGTCGCGGTTCATCCAGGGCGTGTCGGTGAAGTTGCGCTGCGACCACGTCTGCTGCCGGTCGTCGAGCCCCGGCTGGTTGAGAAGCTGGAACCGGATCGGCGGCCCCTGCTCGTCACGCGAGCGCAGCGCCACCCCGGCCGCGAGCCCGCCGCCGGCGCTGTGCCCGCCGACCGCGATCCGGTCCGGGTCGACGCCCAGCTCGGCCGCGTGCTCGGCCGTCCACTTCAGCACCGCGTACACGTCGTCCAGCGCCGCCGGGAACGGATTCTCCGGCGCCAGCCGGTAGCCCACCGAGATCACCACCGCGCCGGAGGCGTCCGCGAGCCGGGCCGCCCACGGATGCTCGGTGTCCACGCTGCCCATGACCCAGCCGCCGCCGTGCATCCAGAGGACGGCGCCCTCGGCATGGCGGGGACGGTAGATCCGCACCGGCACGTCAGGATCGGCGGGCACCGCGAGGTCCTCGATCTCCATCTCCGAGGTGTCCGGCGGCGGCACCGACGCGGCCAGCGCGGCGAGCTTCCCGCGCTCTGCGACCGGGTCGGTCAGGTCAGCGTCGGGAATCAACGGGATGAACGCTTCAAGTTCCGGATCCATGCCGTCATCCTCACAGCCGGTGACCCCTGCCCTCATCCGCCATCTGTCGGGCATCTCCTCCGAATCGCCCGCCGATCGGCGCATACGCTTGGGGCATGGAGGCACTGGCCGTACGACTGTCGCAGCTCGACGCGGAAGCCGGAGGGGCGATCCGGGTCGTCATGTTCTACGACACGCTGATGCGCCGCCGGGTGGATCTCCCCGCGCTCGCCCGCGCCTCGGCCGGCCTGGCCGAGTGCGTGGTCGGCATCCGGCTGCACGACACGGGCCGGGTGATCCGCTTCGGCCCCGACGGCAGGCCGGCGTCCGGCCCGCCCGCCCCCGCGTCCATCACCTCGCCGCTCGTCCTCGACGAGGAGGAGATCGGCGCGGTGTGGCTGGAGCGTCCCGGCCCGCCCGGCCTGCCGGGCTCGCTCGACGACCTGCTGCTCGACCGGCTCGGCATCGCGGTCATGGCCGTCGTCGAGAGGTACGGCCCGGCCCGCACCACGATGGCCGACCCGGCGCTCGTCGAGCTGGCGATCAGCCCCGACAGCGACGAGGCCGCCAGGGCCAGGGCGCTGCGCCTGCTGGGGTTCGCCGCCGGGCAGCCCGTGCACGTGCTCGCCGTGCGCTCGCACCTCCCGCTGGACAAGGTCGGCGGCGCGATCTGCCCGGCCCGCCCGGTCAAGGCCGCGCCGCTGGCCGACGTGGGCGTCATCCTGGCCACCACCGTCAACCCGGCCCGGGTCCCCGAGGGCGTGCGCGCGGGCATCGGCGGCACCGAGAGCCTCGACCGGTCCTGGCAGCAGGCCCGCACCGCCCTGCGCTTCACCACGCCGCGCCGGCCCGTCGTCCACCACGACGACCTGGGCGCGCTGGCGCTGCTGGCCGAGATCTCCCGGGACGCCGCCCGCGGCAACGCCGACGTGAGCGCGATCATCCGCGTGGCCGAGACCCCGGAGGACCTGGAGACGCTGGACGCCTACTGCGCCACCGGCTCCCTGCGCCGCGCCGCCGACCTGCTGCACCTGCACCACAGCAGCGTCGCCCGCCGCATCGAGCAGCTCGGCCGGACCCTGGGCATCGACCTCACCGAGCCGACCGGGCTGACCAGGGCCAGCCTCGCCCTCACCGCCTGGCGGCTGCTCGACGCCTGACGGGCTAGGCGTGACCGAACTGGCCCGGCTGGTAGTCGCCGGCGGGCTGTTGGACGATCACGTTCATCCGGTTGAAGGCGTTCATCAGGGCGATCAGCGACACCAGGGCCGCGAGCTGGTCCTCGTCGTAGTGCTTGGCGGCGTTCGCCCAGACGTCGTCGCCGACCCCGCCGGCCGCGTCGGCGATGCGGGTGCCCTGCTCGGCCAGCTCCAGCGCGGCGCGCTCGGCGTCGGTGAACACCGTCGCCTCCCGCCAGGCCGCCACGAGGTGGAGCCGCACCGGGCTCTCCCCCGCGGCCGTCGCCTCCTTGGTGTGCATGTCGACGCAGAACGCGCAGCCGTTGATCTGGCTGACGCGGATCTTGACCAGCTCCTGCGTCGTGGCGGGCAGCGACGACTCGAGCGCGGCCTTGCCCGCCGCGACGATGTACTTGGCGAACTTCGCCCCGACCGGGTTGCCGAGGTAGTCGAATCTGGCTTCCATGTGCGTCTCCTTGCCGTTCCAGGCTGTCTCTCACCTGACGGGACGGCGGCGCGGGATGTGAGGTCCGGCCGGGCGTGACCGGTGCGGGCCCTACTCGAAGGGGGCGCCGTCGAAGGTGCCGGATACGGATTGCCGTGTGGAGAACGCCGTCCAGGACAGCGTCACCTCGTGCGTGCGTCCGCCGGTCTCGGCCGTGAGGGTGGCGTTCGCGTGGCCGTCCGGGGTGAGGGCGACCCGGCCGCTGACCTTCAGGTCGCGTACGAACCGCACGCCGTCGAGGGTGATGTCCTGGCCGAAGGTGACCTGGCCGCCGCGCAGGCCCGGCTCGCTCGGCCGCCCGAAGTAGTAGAAGGCGTGCGGATTGCGGCGGGCGGTGGCGTCGGCGGCGGTGGCGAAGGCGGCCGCGAGGATCCGCCGCCGGCTCGGGCTGAGTTCGCCTGCCGGGTGCGGTGCCACGTCCCTGAGCTCCCGCGGGAAGGCGCCGACGGCGCGGTAGTTCTCACCGGCGCACTTCTGGTCGACCACCCGCTTGGTGGTCAGGAAGGTACGCAGCATTCCGCGTATGCACTCACCCATCGGCGACGGGAGGAAGGACTGCGCGTGAATCCCGAACGGGATACGGATCACGGTCGCGTTCGGGAAGACCCGGAGCGAACGCGCCACCTCGGCGGGGCGTTCGACGTCGAAGTCCCCTGCCACGACCAGGATGGGCAGGCTGGGCAGCGCCTTTCCTCGCGGGAGCGGCGGGCTGTGGCGCGGAGTCGGCCAGTTGACGCACCACTCCTGGGCGGCGATCGCATCGGTGGCGAAGACGTCGGTGGGCCTGAAGGGCGCCATCGGGCGCTCCCGCTCGTAGTGCCGCTCGGCCTGCGCTTGACGCTCGGCTGCCGACGCCAGCCGGTCGAAGGGGAACGAGCCGTCGCCGCAGCGGAAGGCCACATGCCCCGCAAGCCACGGCGGGTCGAACGGCGGGATGGCATTGGGGGTCAGCCGGGCCAGGCGGCGCAGGGGGGCCGGGTCGCCGTTGAGGTAGGCGTGTGCGGCTGCGACGTTCTCCCGGCCGAGCACCGCTTCGGCCGGCTCGCGCAGGGTGAGTGCCTGGTGCAGCGTCACCTCCGGGTCGGGCCGCTTGCGCAGGCGGTCCACCAGCCTCGTCCATGTGCCGGAGGCTTCGCCCGGCAGCGCGTCGCATGCCTTCGACCGCCCGCAGACGAGATCGAGGTAGTCGAGCCGGGCGTCGAACCTCCGGTCCACGTAGCCGTCGCCGCCGATGACCATGGAGCTGTCCAGGAAGACGGCGTCCAGGCTGTCCGGGTACCTGGCCGCGTACGCCTGGGCGTACAGGGTGCCGTAGGAATTGCCGAAGTAGCTCATCTTTCCCAGGCCGAGCGCTCGCCGTACCGCGTCGAGGTCGTGTGAGGCCTGGTCGGCGGTGAAGTAGGCGCCCCGCGGGCCCACGCTCCTGGCGCAGGCGGCGATCGTCGCCGGCTTGAAGGGGTCGGCTCCCGGGCACAGCAGCGGCGAGGACTTTCCCATCCCGCGCGGATCCATGACCAGCAGGTTCTTCCGGTCCAGGACGGGCCCGAGGACTTGCTGGATCGTGGGTATTTCCGGCAGAGCCGGCTGTGGCCCCCCGCGGTTGGCCGCCACCGTGCCGTCGGCGTTCTTGGCCGGGATGAAGGTGAAGGCCACGGAGATGCGTTCGGAGGAGGGGCTCTCCCAATTGAGGGGGACCTCGATGCTGCCGTCGCAGCGGGTGGTCGCGGTCGCGCACTCATGCAGGCCGGTCGGAGGGGGAGGGGCAGCGGGCAGCAGGGCCGCGGCGAGGGCCAGCCCCAAGGTCTTGGCGATCATGCTTCCCAGCCTCCCTGCCCTTCCGCCGGGTTTCCTCAGCACCAAGAAGGGTCGGGCTGTGGGAGCCTGCTCCTAGCCGTCTGCCACTGTGGGCCGACGCTTCCCCCAGGGCCTTCGTGTACGGGTGGCGGTCAGGGGGCGTCCAGGGCGGTGCAGTAGGCGATGGTCGCGTCGTCGGCCGCCACGGCGTGGCGCGCCTCGGCCTGCCGTACGCGGCCGATGATCGCGCCGGGGCCGTCCGCCGCGAGGGCGGCCATGACCTCCGGCCAGCCGGCGAGGGCGAAGCGGTCCACGATGCGGCTCGCGCCGTTGCTGAGCAGCGCCGCGCCGGTCAGCCCGGCGACCGGGCAGGAGCCGGTGACCGCCTCGGCCGCCGCCCGGGGGTCGTCCTTGGCCACCCAGAAGCCGCCCGGCCGGTTGCGGTGGGCGCGCAGGTCGCCCAGGATGCGCCGGTGTTCGTCGCTCCCCTCGGGGACGTCACGCAGCGCGGCCTCGTACCGGCTGCTGATGACCACCTCGCGCGGGTCGGTGACGACGAGCGGCGCGCTGCCGGCGCGGTCGAGCACGACGGTCGCGTCACCGAGCACCAGGTGCTCGGCCCGGCCGCCGGTCAGGCGCAGGACGGCCACGGCCGCCGACGGGCTGATCGGGGAGGTGACGTCGCAGGTGTCGCGGTGCTCGCCGGTCACCTGCTCGATGGCCTCGCCGAGCAGGTCCGCCAGGCCGCGCCCCGGCGCGTGCCAGAGCAGGGTGAGCAGGCCGCCGCCCAGCCGGGCGGCGTACCAGGCGACGCCGTGGCGGCAGAGCGGTCCGGCGCCGGGGATGCCCGCGCCGTCGACCAGCACCGCCGCGGCCGGGACGGCGCCGGTGAAGTCCTCGTTCGCGCGGCCCGCGTGGGGGTCGGTCGCCATCGTCACCCGCATGCCGCGCTCGTCACCCCTTCGCGACCGGTCCGGTCTGGTTCTCCCACAGACTGCCATGCGGGAGCGTGACGGTCAGGACGTCGCTGGGGATGTCGGGCTCGACGCGGTGCCGCCGCCCGCGCGGGACGATGGCGGCCGTGCCGGCCACCAGCCTGACCACCTCCTCGCACTCCCCCGGCCGTTCCGGGCGCACGTACAGGCGGATCTTCCCGATGAGGCAGGAGACGACGGTCTCGGCCTCGGGGTGGACGGTCCAGCGGCCGAGTCGGTCGTCGCCGGACCTGGCGTAGGTGGCGGTGAGGCGCCACCAGTCCCGGCCGGGGTCCGCGTCCGGATCGCCGGTGTGGATCTCACCGCCCTGTCCGAGGTGGACGGCGGAGGCGTAGAGGTCGATCGGGGTGATCGTCGGGCCGGAGCGTGCTTGCCGCCCGTCCGGGCGGGGCGGCGGCGAGTCGGGATCCATGCGGCCCATCCTCACCGCCGTCGCCCGCCGGGACATCCGCCATCCGTCGGGCATCTCGCCGGGAACGCGCGCCGTTCGGCGACGCGGTCGCCGCCCTTGTCGGCTACTCGCCGGTTAGACGCGGCCGGTCGTCGCGGTGACGAGCTCGTCGGCGACCCACCGCGCGACGCCGTCCGGGTACGGGGCGGGCAGCCCCAGCACGACGTGCCCGAACCCGGCGGCGACCGCCTCGCCGATCGCCTCCCGGGTCTCCCCGGGCCGGTCGTAGGAGACCGGCAGGTGGATCGAGCGGGTGATCGAGGCCGGGTCGCGGCCCAGCTCGGCGCAGTAGCGGTCCAGCAGCGCGCCGCGCCGGACGGCGTCGCCGAGGTCGCCGCCCGGGACGTTCCACACGTCGGCGTGCTCGGCGGCCACGCGCAGCAGCGCGGACGAGCGCCCGCCGAGCACGATCGGCGGGCCGGGCCGCTGGACCGGCTTGGGGTTGCAGAAGGCTCCCGTGAGCCGGACGTGGCGGCCGTCGAAGTCGAACGGCTCCGGTTCGGTCCACAGCCGCCGGATGACGGCGCACGCCTCGGCGAGGCTCTCCATCGAGTGGGCGAAGTCGTGGAACGGCAGGCCGTGCGCCTCGTACTCGCGCCGGGCCAGCGGGTGGGAGGGACGCGAGCCCGCGCCGAGGCCGAAGTCGAGCCGCCCGCCCGAGACGACGTCGACCGTCGCGGCGATCTTGGCCAGCATCGCGGGCGGCCGGAAGCGGTTGCTGGTCACCAGCACGCCCACGCGCAGCCGCCGGGTCTGCGCGGCGAGCGCCGCGAGCAGCGTCCAGCCCTCGAAGGCGGGCCCGGTCAGGGGGCCGCCGATCGGCAGCAGGTGGTCGAACAGCCACGCGTGCTCGATCTCCGGGACGGCGTCGGCCTCCCGCCAGACCCGCAGGACGTCGTCGTAGCCGACCTGCATGGGCGCGGTCATGATCCCGAAACTGGTCATGGCGGCGGGGGCTCCCGTCACTTGGAGGTGATCCGGCCGAGCGGGCCCGCGCTCGCCGCCTGCCAGGCGGGGTCGCCCGGGTGCAGCGCGCCGCGCAGGTAGGCCGTGGTGAGCCGCTGGATCAGGGCGACCCGTTCCGGGTTCTCGTCGGTCGTCTCGGTGACGGCGTATCCGGAGATCCCGCCCAGCGAGTGCTCCGCCCCGTGCAGGGTGAGCAGGCTCTTGGGCGCCGGGCTCAGCGCGTAGGCGTCGGTGAACCACTCCGGTCCCCGTACGGTCAGCGCCGACTGGTCCTTGTCGCCCGCGACCACCAGGGCAGGCGTGGTCATCCCGGTGAAGTCCGGGTTCATGAACGGGAAGTGCTCGGCGGCGAACGGCGTCAGGTCGGCGCCGCCGGTGCCCGGCAGGGCGAGCAGCACCCCGGCCTTGACCCTGGGGTCGGTCAGGTCCTCGCCCGGGACGCCGCCGGCGTCGAGGACCCGGGCGCCCAGCAGCATGCTGGCGCTCTGGGCGCCCCAGGAGTGGCCGGCGACGGCGACGCGGCCGTGGTCGAGGCGGCCCGCGAGGCCGGGGACGGCGGCTTCGAGGACGTCGAGCCGGTCGAGGACGAGCTGCAGGTCCCCGACGCGCAGGCGCCAGATCTCCGGCTGGCGCGGGTCGTCCGGCGTCAGGCCGAGCCTCCGCGAGTCGAGGTGGGTGGGCTGGACGACGACGAAGCCGTGCGCCGCCCAGTGGTCGGCGAGCGGGGCGTATCCGTCCAGCGACTCGCCGAAGCCGTGCGAGAACACGATCACGGGCAGATCGCCGCCGGTCACCGGGGCCGACACCCGTACGTGCAGGTCGTCGCCCCGATGCGGGGCGGGCAGCGGCACGGGGCGCAGCGAGAGGACGGGAACGGGTCGGGACATGGGTCTCTCCTGGGGAGGCTGAAGGTCGCCGGCACGGGTGTGGCCTGGCGAAAGAGCGCCTGATCTGGCATCATGAGCCAAGCGGATCGGCGTTCCGCTTATGAATATACGGATCAGCGTTCCGTTTAGCAAGACGGGTGATGGAGGCAGCAGCGCAGTGGCCGGCACAGGCAACGGATCGAAGTCGACAGCCCCCCGCAAACGGGCCGACGCCCGGCGCAACGAGCAGACGCTCCTGGAGGCGGCCGCCGAGGCGTTCATCGCCTCCGGCGTCGACGTGCCCGTACGCGACATCGCGGCCCGGGCCGGGGTGGGCGTCGGCACGATCTACCGCCACTTCCCCACGCGGGCCGAGCTCATCGTCGCCGTCTACCGCCACCAGGTCGAAGCCTGCGCCGAGGCGGGCCCCGCCCTGCTCGCCGGCAGCGACTCCCCGCACACCGCGCTGACCCGCTGGATCGACCTGTTCGTCGACTTCCTGGTCACCAAGCACGGCCTCGCCGAGGCGCTGCAGTCCGACGACACCACGTTCGCCGCCCTGCACGCCTACTTCCTCGACCGGCTCGTCCCGGTCTGCGCCGACCTGCTCGCGGCCGCCGCCCGAGCCGGCGAGATCCGCACCGACATCGGAGCCCTGGAGCTGATGCGCGGCGTCGGCAACCTGTGCATCGGCGCCGGCAAGGACCCCCGCTACGACGCCCGCCGCCTGGTCGCCCTCCTCCTCGCCGGCCTCCGCCTCCCCCCGGGCCGGCCATCATGAACGACCAGGTCATCCGCGGCGAGCTCCGCGACCAGCGCTTCCCCGGCGACTCCCGCGGCGTGATCTTCGACCGGGCCCGGCTGTCGAACGTGGACTTCTCCGGCCTCCGCTTCACCGGTTTCCTGGCATACGGCACCGAGTTCGAGGGGTGCGACTTCTCCGGCGTCGCCTTCGAGCGGCCCCTGCTGGGCAGCACCGGCACCGGTCTCGACGGCCGGCCCTGGGACGGCCTCTCCTGGCCGCAGACCGTCTACCGGAACTGCACGTTCGGCCGCACCCGCTTCCCGGCGCAGACGTACTTCGGCAACGTCCGATTCGAGGGATGCCGGTTCGACCGGTCCCGCTTACGGGACCAGACGGCCACCTTCGAGGCCGAGTTCGTCGACTGCGTCTTCACCGGCCGGGTGCACAACGTGAACTTCTGGGGCCGCCCGGATGGCGATCACGACGCGCTGGGCCGGGAGCGCAACGCGTTCACGGGCAACGACTTCACCGCCGCCGAGCTCGAGCACGTCGCCTTCCTCCACATCGACCTGCGGGCTCAGCGCTTTCCCGGACCGCCCGGCTACGCGCTCCTCGACCGGATCGCCGACCGGGTGCAAGCGGTGCTGCCCCTGGTCGACGGCTGGCCGGACGAGCGGCACCGCGAGGAGGCCCGCTTCGCGCTGAACCACCTCGCCGACCGCGCGGGCGTGGACAACGACGACCAGGCCCTGGTGAGCCCGGCGCGCATGGGCCGCAAACTGCCGCCCGCCCTGCGCGAGGAACTGTTCGCGGCGCTCAGACGCACGACCACCGATACAGCTGATGGCCGAGCCGCCTCGCCTCCCGGGCCAGGTCCCGCAGCGCGGTGATGCGGCCGGTCTCCCACTCCTCCAGCAGCTCGTCCTCGGCGTACGCGCGCAGCCGCGCGTCGTCCACGTCGGCGAGCGCGGCGACGGTCTCCGGCGCGATCCGCTCCACACCCGACACCTCACCGTCGTCCACCACGGTCTCGCTGTCGCCGAACTCGCTGAGGTCACGCCCGCTGATCTCGGCGACCAGCACCTCGAGCTCGTCGACCCAGCCCTTGCAGTCGACGTACGGCAGCTTCGCGCCCGCCGGCCCGCCGGTCAGGGCCTGGCGGGCCACCTGCTCGGAGCCCGTGGTGAAGTAGTCGACCAGAACGCCCATGGCCGATCACCTTACGGGCCGCCCCTGACAGCGGAGGGCGGCTTAGTCTGTTGAGGCATGACGCGCATCATCGCCGACATCTCGGTCTCCATCGACGGCTTCGTCACCGGACCGCGCCCCGGCCCCGACAACGGGCTGGGTGACGGCGGCGAGGCCCTGCACACCTGGGCGTTCTCCGACGACCCCGACGACCGCCGGATCCTGCGCGAGACGACCGCCCGCTCGGGCGCCGTCGTGCTCGGCCGCCGGCTGTTCGACGTGGTGGACGGGCCGCACGGCTGGGACGACACCTCCGGCTACGGCGCCGGCGAGGTCGGCAAGCCGGCGTTCGTGGTGGTGACGAGCTCGCCGCCGGAGCGGGTGCGGCTCGACGAGCTCGACTGGACGTTCGTCACCACCGGCCTGGCCGACGCCGTCGACGCCGCCCGCGAGCGCGCCGAGGCGGCGTCGGCGGCCGGCGGCGCGGACCTCGACGTCTTCCTCATGGGCGGCGGCGCCACGGTCGGCTCGGCGCTCGCCGCCGGGCTGGTCGACGTGCTGACGCTGCACCTCGCGCCCGTGATGCTGGGCTCGGGGACGCCGCTGTTCGCCGGCGGGCCGCCGCGCCCGCTGGTGAGGCGGAGCGTCACCGTGACCTCGACGGCGACGCACCTGACCTACGACGTCGGCTGACGGGTCACGGGGCGGGCGCCTGGGCGAGCGACAGGCTGTTGCCGTCCGGGTCGATGATCTCCACGTGTCGCACGCCGTTGCCGTAGGTCTCCACGGGCTCGTGCCCGATGCCGTGCGCGGCCAGCCGGGCCAGGATGTCGTCGAGGTCGGTCACCCCGAACGTGATCATCGTGCCGCCCACCCGTGAGGCCCGGACCGGCCGGTCGTCGAGGACGACCCACGCGTTCTCGCCGACCTGCCACAGCAGCTCGTCACCGATGATCTCGTCCGCGGGCCGCCCGAAGAACGCCTCGAACCACTTCCGCGATCTCTCCAGGTCGCTGACGCACACCACGCTGTGCAGGTCCACGGGAACCAGCTCCTTCCGTCCGTTCGCGGGGTGAGACCCGCCCCGCGCCGGAAACTCATCGCCTCAGACCTCCTCCACGCTGCTCGGCTCACGCCGGGACAGGTCGATGCCGAGCTCCTCCGCGGCGCGGAAGACGTCCTCGTCGGCGTCGCGCATCTCGATGGACATGCCGTCGCTGGAGAGCACCTCGACGTTCAGGCACAGCGACTGCATCTCCTTCATCAGCACCTTGAAGGACTCGGGGATGCCGGGCTCGGGGATGTTCTCGCCCTTGACGACGGCCTCGTAGACCTTCACGCGGCCGGCGACGTCGTCGGACTTGATCGTCAGGAGCTCCTGCAGGGCGTAGGCGGCGCCGTACGCCTCCAGCGCCCACACCTCCATCTCACCGAAACGCTGGCCGCCGAACTGGGCCTTACCGCCGAGCGGCTGCTGGGTGATCATGGAGTACGGGCCGGTCGAACGCGCGTGGATCTTGTCGTCGACCAGGTGGTTCAGTTTGAGGATGTAGATGTAGCCCACGGCGATGGGATAGGGGAACGGCTCGCCGCTGCGGCCGTCGAACAGCCGCGCCTTGCCGCTGCGCTCCACCATCCGGTCGCCGTCGCGGTTGGCGATCGTGCTCCCGAGCAGGCCGATGATCTCCCGCTCGCCGGCCCCGTCGAACACCGGTGTCGCCATCTTGGTCCGCGGTTCGACCCGTTCGAGACCCTTGTCGCGCAGCCGCTCGGCCCAGGCGTCCTCGATGCCGGAGATGTCCCAGCCCTGGGCCGCGATCCAGCCGAGATGGGTCTCCAGGACCTGGCCGATGTTCATCCGTCCGGGCACGCCCAGCGGGTTGAGGATGATGTCGACCGGGGTGCCGTCCTCCAGGAACGGCATGTCCTCGACCGGCAGGATCTTGGAGATGACGCCCTTGTTGCCGTGGCGGCCGGCCAGCTTGTCGCCGTCGGTGATCTTGCGCTTCTGCGCGACGTGCACCCGTACCAGGTCGTTGACGCCGGGCGGCAGCTCGTCACCGGCGTCGCGCGAGAACGTCCGCACGTCGATGACCGTGCCGCGCTCGCCGTGCGGCACCTTCAGCGAGGTGTCGCGGACCTCACGGGCCTTCTCGCCGAAGATCGCGCGCAGCAGCCGCTCCTCCGGGGTCAGCTCGGTCTCACCCTTGGGCGTGACCTTGCCGACGAGGATGTCGCCGGGGACGACCTCGGCGCCGATGCGGATGATCCCGCGCTCGTCGAGGTCGGCCAGGACCTCTTCGGAGACGTTCGGGATGTCGCGGGTGATCTCCTCCGGGCCCAGCTTGGTGTCACGCGCGTCGACCTCGTACTCCTCGATGTGCACCGAGGACAGCACGTCGTCCTGCACCAGCCGCTGCGAGATGATGATCGCGTCCTCGTAGTTGTGCCCCTCCCAGGGCATGAACGCGACCAGCAGGTTCTTGCCGAGGGCCATCTCGCCGCCGTCGGTGGACGGGCCGTCGGCGATGACCTGACGCGCCTCCACCCGGTCGCCCTCGGCCACGATCGGCTTCTGGTTGAACGAGGTGCCCTGGTTGGAGCGCTTGAACTTGGCCACTCGATACGTCGTCCGGGTGCCGTCGTCGTTCATGACCGTGACGTAGTCGGCGGAGACCTCCTCGACCACGCCGGCCTTCTCGGCGCTGATGACGTCACCGGCGTCGGTCGCGGCACGGTATTCCATGCCGGTGCCGACCAGCGGCGCCTCGCTCCTGATCAGCGGCACCGACTGCCGCTGCATGTTCGCCCCCATCAGGGCCCGGTTGGCGTCGTCGTGCTCCAGGAACGGGATCATCGCCGTCGCCACCGACACCATCTGGCGCGGCGACACGTCGATGTAGTCGACCTCGGCCACCCGGACCAGCTCCGTCTCGCCGCCCTTGGTGCGCACCAGGACGCGCGACTCGGCGAACGACCCGTCGGGGTTGAGCACCGTGTTGGCCTGCGCCTTGACGAAGCGGTCCTCCTCGTCGGCCGTCAGGTAGTCGATCCGGTCGGTGACCTTCCCGTCGACGACCTTCCGGTACGGAGTCTCGACGAAGCCGAAGGCGTTGACCCGGGCGTAGCTCGCGAGATAGCCGATGAGGCCGATGTTCGGCCCCTCGGGCGTCTCGATCGGGCACATCCGGCCGTAGTGGGACGGGTGCACGTCACGCACCTCGAACCCGGCGCGCTCCCGTGACATGCCGCCGGGCCCGAGTGCGGACAGCCGCCGCTTGTTGGTCAGTCCCGCGAGCGGGTTGGTCTGGTCGAGGAACTGCGAGAGCTGCGAGGTGCCGAAGAACTCGCGCAGCGCCGCGACGACCGGGCGGATGTTGATCAGCGTCTGCGGCGTGATCGCCTCGACGTCCTGCGTTGTCATGCGCTCGCGCACGACGCGCTCCATCCGGGCCAGGCCCAGGCGGACCTGGTTCTGGATCAGCTCGCCGACGCTGCGGACGCGGCGGTTGCCGAAGTGGTCGATGTCATCGGTCTCCACCTCTCCCGGCGCGCTTTCGCCGGCGTGCAGCCTTACGAGGTATTCGATGATCGCGACCAGGTCGTCCTCGGTCAGCGTGCCCTGTGTGATCTCCGCACCGACCCCGAGCTTCTTGTTGATCTTGTAGCGGCCGACCTTGGCCAGATCGTAACGCTTGGGGTTGAAGTACAGGTTCTCCAGCAGGGTCTGCGCCGACTCCTTGGTCGGCGGCTCACCCGGCCGCAGCTTGCGGTAGATGTCGAGCAGCGCGTCGTCCTGACCGGCCGTGTGGTCCTTCTCCAGCGTGGCCCGCATCGACTCGTACTGCCCGAACCGCTCGAGAATCTGGTCGTTGGTCCATCCCAGCGCCTTGAGAAGCACGGTGACGGCCTGCTTGCGCTTACGGTCGATGCGCACACCGACGCTGTCACGCTTGTCGATCTCGAACTCGAGCCAGGCACCCCGCGACGGGATGACCTTGCAGCCGTACAGGTCCTTGTCGGACGTCTTGTCGACACTGCGGTCGAAGTAGACGCCCGGCGAACGCACCAGCTGCGAGACCACCACACGCTCGGTGCCGTTGATGATGAAGGTGCCCTTCGGCGTCATGAGCGGGAAGTCGCCCATGAACACCGTCTGGCTCTTGATCTCACCGGTGGTGTTGTTGATGAACTCCGCCGTGACGAACATCGGGGCGGAGAAGGTCATGTCCTTGTCTTTGCACTCATCGACTGAGTACTTGGGCGGCTCGAACCGATGGTCGCGGAACGACAAGGACATGGTCCCCGAGAAGTCCTCGATGGGACTGATCTCTTCGAAGATCTCTTCGAGGCCCGACTGGGTCGGGACGTCCTTGCGACCGGCCTGGCGAGCCGCCTCGACCCGGCCCTTCCACTTCTCGTTGCCCAGCAGCCAGTCGAACGACTCGGTCTGCAGGGCGAGAAGGTCAGGAACTTCGAGGGGCTCCTGGATGCGCGAAAAAGAGACGCGACGGGGACCGGCGGGTACGGCGGAGGCGTTGCGCGAGGCTGCCAAGGGATGTCCTTCCGGAAGGCACGGACGGAATCGGACTGCGCGCATGCCGAACGCCCCGGCAGGAGCCAGGGCGTGGAAGGGCAGCGCGAGGGAGCAGCATAACGCAAACAGGAAACGGATGTCCACACGTACTATAAGCGTCAACCTCGGTGCCGCCTTCAGAATGACACAGCGGGGTGAACTCGTCAACTTTCACGCCGATCCGAAGCTCGGCGCCTTGACCTGGACAGGTTGCCTGCCCGTCAAATATCGTTAACTCTTAGGAAGGTTTCCTTTTTATTCCTGTCTCATCCCCCCAGGAGCACAGGTGCGCAAGAGCACAGTCGCCGCCATGACCGCCGCCACAGGAATGCTGGTCCTGCTGCCGGCCTCCGCGGCCCACGCCCACGGAACCATGTCCAACCCGCCAAGCCGCGTCTACGTCTGCAAGAACGAAGGCCCCGAGGCGCCGAAGTCCGACGCCTGCAAGGCCGCCGTGGCCGCCAGCGGGCCCCAGGCGTTCTACGACTGGAACGAGGTCTCGCTGCTCGAAGCGGGCGGGCGGCACCGCCAGCTCATCCCCGACGGCAAGCTCTGCAGCGCGGGCCGCGAGAAGTATCGCGGGCTCGACCTGCAGCGCGCCGACTGGCCCGCGACCCAGGTGCGGCCGGGCAACTTCACGCTGACCTACCACGCGTCCGCGCCGCACGGCAACAGCAACTTCGAGTTCTACATCACGCGCGACGGCTGGAACCCGACCATGCCGCTCAAGTGGTCGGACCTCGTCCACATCAAGACGTTCAACGGCCAGAACCCGACCACGTTCACGAACTGGACCATCAACCTGCCCCAGCGCAGCGGCAGGCACATCCTCTACTCGATCTGGCAGCGCGTGGTCGGCAGCAACGAGGCCTTCTACACCTGCTCGGACGTCGACTTCGGCGGCGGCAGCACGCCCACCCCCACCCCGACGCCCACGCCGACCCCCACGCCCACCCCGACCCCGACGCCGACTCCCACCCCCACGCCGACGTCGACGCAGCCCGGCGGCACGTGGAGCGCGGGCACGGCCTACCGGACGGGTGACAGAGTCACCTACGGCGGCGCGACCTACGAGTGCCTGCAGCCGCACACCGCCCTCACCGGCTGGGAGCCGCCGAACGTGGCCGCCCTCTGGAAGCGGATCTAGGAATTGGCCGGAACAGCGGCACGCTGGACCGCCACAGTCCTGAGTCTGCTGCTGGTCGTCGCCTGCGGACCCACCCGGTCCGCAGGCGATCCGGTCAACGCCGAGGACGTGATGTTCGTCCAGATGATGGTCCAGCATCATCGCCAGGGCATCGAGATCGCCGAAGTGGGCGCCGCCAGGGCGAAGACGCCGGAGCTGAAGACGCTGGCGTCGGCCATCGCGCTCACCCAGCAGGACGAGGTCGAGATGATGCTGCGCTGGCTGCACGCCTGGTCGCAGCCCCTGACCGCCGCCTCGGACTCGCACGACCACCACGGCGGCATGCCGGAGACCGACCGGAAGCAGATCGCCGACCTGAAGAAGTCCAAGAGCTTCGAACGTGACTTCCTCAACTTGCTGATCGCCCACCAGGACGACGCCGTCCAGATGGCCGGCGCCGAAACGGCAGGCGGCGCCAACCCGGAGGTGAAGCAGTGGGCGACCCGCGTCGAGGCGTCCCGCAAGGAGCAGATCCAGCAGATGCTGGCCCTGCTCAAGCGCGAACCCGCCAAGCGGACCTAGCCGGCGAACGGAGCTGACCGGCGGGTCACCTCTCCACGGGCGGGGCGGTGACGCGCCGGTTGGCGTACAGGCTGGTGAGCGTGACGGTCGTCAGGACCGCGACGATCACCCCCAGCGAGGCGAGCGTGGGGATCTCCGGCACCGCCGGCCAGATGCCGTGCGCCCAGTGCAGCACGAGCTTGAGGCCGATGAAGCCGAGGATGACGCCGAGCCCGTGGTTCAGGTGCCGCAGCTTCTCCAGTACGCCCTGCAGCACGAAGTACAGCGCGCGCAGCCCCAGCAGGGCGAAGGCGTTGGTGACGAAGACGAGGAACGGGTCCTCGGTCACGCCGTACACCGCGGGCACCGAGTCGACGGCGAAGACGATGTCCGTGGCGAAGACGGCCACGATGGCGAGCGCGAGCGGGGTCAGGGCGCGCCGGCCCCCCTCGCGGACCGTCAGGCGGGAGCCCCGGTAGTCGCCGGTGACCGGCATGAACCGCCGCAGCAGGCGCACCGAGCGCATCGAGTCGATGTCGACCTGCTGCTCCCGGCCGCTCAGCGCCTCCTTGAGGATCTTCCAGGCGGTGACGACCAGGATGCCGCCGAACAGCAGGAACGCCCACGTGCCGCTCTGCAGCACCGCGGCGCCCAGCGCGATGAACACCGCGCGCAACACCAGCGCCCCGATGATCCCGTACAGCAGCACCCGCTGGGCCAGCTCGCGCGGCACCGCGAACGCGGACAGCAGCAGCATGAACACGAACAGGTTGTCCACCGACAGCGACTTCTCCACCACGTAGCCGGTGTAGAACTCCACCGCCACGCCGCCGCCGAACGCGCTCCACACGTAGACGCCGAACAGCAGCGGGAGCGCCAGGTAGAACCCCGACCAGCCGACCGCCTCGCGCATCCGCACCTCGTGCGGGCGCCGCGTCAGGACGAAGTCGACGCCCAGCAGCAGGACCAGGCCGGCGATCGTGACCGCCCACAGGCCGGGTGAGCCGATCGTCTCCAGCTGGGCAGCCGTCATCGAACCGGGTGGAGCGAGCATGGAACCTCCTCGAACGAGAGCCGTTCGAGGTCTCCTTCACCCGCGGCGTGCGGGCGGCCGCCCGGGGACGAGGTCACGTCCGTACTGACCGGGCCGGCGCTTGGGAAGTACTCCCCTCGCCCCCCAAGGGTAGGCGAACCCGCCGGTACGAGCCACCGCCGGGAGACCGATTGACCGGTGCGGGGCCCCGGGACGATAGTGGAGGAAGCACGGAGGGGAGTACCCGCCGTCCGACGTCCCGGCCGTCATCACGGCCTCCGCAGGCCCGGCGGGACGGCCCTTCCCGGCGCGGGAGGGTGCGGGAAGACCTTCGTCCTCGCAGTCGAGGCCGAAGGAGTCCTCATGTTCTTCGAAATTCTGCTGGGCGCCCTGCTGATCCTCTCCGCGCTGGTCGCGGCCGCCGTGCTCTGGGTGGGGCCGCCGCGCTCCCCCGCCGAGCGCCGGCACCGTACGACCCCCGTCGAGGATCGGCCGGACTGGCCGGGACGGCGGGGCTGACGAACCTGGTAAGCTACGTGCCGTTGGTTCGGATTCGGCTGGAGGGAGGTGAGGTTTGATGACCGCGGTGAAGACCGCTGCCCTGCGCAGCGCCCGGACATTCCTCACGTCCCGGGCCCCGGTCTGACCCACTTCCACCCCTTGCCGTAAGCCGTCGGGCTTGCGTGGCGGGGTGATGCCTGCGTCTCGTCGGGGCCCCTTCCCGCAAGGTGTCTCACGTTGCCACAACTTTTCACCGATCCATCCGACGACGGTCTGACCCGATACGGGTGGACCGACGCGCTCGACGATGACTTCGCCCCTCACCGGGCGGCCGGTCTGGTGCCGGCCCGGATCGTGCGCGTCGACCGCGGCCGCTGTGACGCGGTCACCGCGGCCGGCCCCGTACGCGCCGGTCTCGCGGCGCTGCACTCCCCCGATCCGCTCCTGGCGCCCTGCACCGGAGACTGGGCCGCGCTGCGGCCGGGCCCCGAGCCGGAGCTGGTGGCGCTGCTGCCGCGCAGCAGCGCGATCGTCCGCTCGTCGGCGTCCGGCACCTCCCACGGGCAGGTGCTGGCCGCCAACGTCGACGTCGTCGCCATCGCGCTCTCGCTCGCGGCCCCGCTGGACGGGGCCCGGCTGGAACGCATGCTGGCCCTGGCCTGGGAGAGCGGCGCCCGGCCGCTGGTCGTGCTCACCAAGGCCGACCTGGCCGCCGACGCCGAAGCCGCCCGCGCCGAGGCGGCCACGCTCGCACCGGGCGTCGACATCCTGGTCACCAGCGTCACCACCGGCCAGAACATCGACGTCCTCACCGCGTCGCTGAGCGGCACCACGGTCCTGCTCGGCTCGTCCGGAGCGGGCAAGTCCAGCCTCGGCAACGCGCTGCTCGGCGACGACCTGCTCGCCATCGGCGCGGTGCGGGAGCGTGACGGCAAGGGCCGCCACACCACCGTCCGGCGCGAGCTCGTCCCGCTGCCGTCCGGAGGCGTCCTCATCGACACCCCCGGCCTGCGCGGGATCAGCCTGTACGACGCCGCGGACGGCCTGGAGCGGACCTTCGCCGAGATCGAGGCGCTGGCCCGCGACTGCCGCTTCGGCGACTGCGCCCACGACACCGAGCCAGGCTGCGCGGTGCAGGCCGCCATCGAGGCGGGCGAGCTGACCGAACGCCGCCTGAACAGCTACCGCAAGCTGCAGCGCGAGAACGCGTGGGCCGCCGCGCGGACCGACGCCCGGCTGCGCGGCGAGCGCACCGACAGGCAGAAGGCCATCACCAGCCATCTGCGTGCCACCTACAAGTTCAGGGACCAGCAGTCATGACCGCCGACACGCCGCCCGCGGTGGCCGATCCGGTCGTGACCGCGTTCTTCGCCCTGCACGACGGCCTGCGCCGGGAGGGCCCAGGCTCCGACGCGACCACCCGCCGCCTGCTCGACCTGGCGGGGCCGCTGCCGGCGCGCCCGCGCGTGCTGGACGCCGGCTGCGGCCGGGGCCCGGCCGCGCTGCTTCTCGCCCGGGAGGCCGGCGCCGAGGTGACCGCGGTCGACCTGCACCAGCCGTTCCTCGACGACCTGGACCTCGCCGCCCGCGAGGCCGGGCTGCCCGTCCGCACGCTGCGGGCGTCGATGGCCGAGCTGTCCTTCCCCGACGGGAGCTTCGACCTGATCTGGGCCGAAGGCTCCGTCTACCACATCGGCTTCGACACGGCGCTGCGCGTGTGGCGGCGGCTGCTCGCCCCCGGCGGCACGCTGGTCGTCACCGAGTGCGAGTGGAGCACCGGCTCCCCCTCGCCCGAGGCACGCGCGTTCTGGGACGGCCACTACCGGCTGCGCACCCACGAGCAGAACGCCGCCGCCGCCCGCGCCGCCGGCTACGACGTCGTCGCGGTGCACCCGCTCCCCGACGGCGACTGGTTCGACGAGTACTACACGCCGCTCGCCGAACGGGCCCGCGCCGCCGACCCGGCCGTGCCCGGGATGCGCGAGGCCGTCGAAGCCACCCTCCAAGAGATCGCCATGCGCCGCGACCACGGCGCCGAATACCAGTACACCGGCTACGTCCTGCGCCCGCAGGCCACCACGGAAACGGACACCATGACCACCTCCTGGATCACCCGCCCCGAGACCACCGCCGACCTCGCCCGCATCCGCGAGGTCAACCTCGCCGCCTTCCCCAGCGCGCACGAGGCCGACCTGGTCGAGGCGCTGCGGGCCGACCCCGAGGCGTGGCTGCCCGGCCTGTCGTGGGTCGCCGAGACGGCCGACGGCGAGCTGGCCGGGTTCGCGCTGCTGACCCGCTGCCACGTCGACGGTGAGCCCGCGCTCACCCTGGGCCCGTGCGCGGTCTCGCCCGAGCACCAGCGGACGGGCGCCGGCTCGGCCGCCATCGAAGGGGCCCTGCGCGCCGCCCGCGAGCAGGGCGAGAACCTCGTGCTGGTGCTCGGCCACGCCGAGTACTACCCGCGCTTCGGCTTCACCCCGGCGTCCGGCTTCGGCGTCCGGCCGCCGTTCGAGGTCGAGGACAAGTACATGATGGCGCTGGCCCTCGACCCGGCCCGCCCGGTGCCGACCGGCACGATCCGCTACCCGGCGGCGTTCGGGGTCTGACGGACGCGCGTGGACGGCGGCCGGGCAGTCCGGCCGCCGTCCACCACCCGGGCGTGATGCCGACCACGCCGTCCCGCATTCGTCGTCATTGATCCCGGCGTCCAGGGCGGCGCGCACGCCCTGGGCGCGGGGTCAGGGCTGCAGGAGGACCTTGACGGCGCGGCGCTCGTCCATCGCCCGATAGCCCTCGGCGGCCCGCTCCAGGGGCAGCGTGAGGTCGAAGACCGTGCCGGGGTCGATCGCGCGGTCGCAGATCAGCTCGACGAGCTCGGGCAGGTACTGGCGCACCGGGGCGGGGCCGCCGTGCAGGTGCACGAGGGAGAAGAACAGCTCGTCGCCGGGCAGCGCGACGTCGTGGCTGACGCCGACGTAGCCGACGTGGCCGCCGGGCCGGGTGGAGCGGATGGCCTGCATCATCGACTGCTGGGTGCCGACCGCCTCGACGACGCTGTGGGCGCCGAGCCCGTTCGTCAGCTCCTTGACGATGGCCACGCCGTCGTCGCCGCGCTCGGTGACGACGTCGGTGGCGCCGAACTGGCGGGCGAGCTCCTGGCGCGGGGCGTGGCGGCTCATCGCGATGATGCGCTCGGCGCCGAGCTGCCTGGCGGCCAGGACCGCGCACAGGCCGACCGCGCCGTCACCGACGACGGCGACGGTCCTGCCCGGCCCCGCCCCGGCGGCCACCGCGGCGAACCAGCCGGTGCCGAGCACGTCCGAGGCGGCCAGCAGGCTCGGGACCAGGTCCGCGTCCGGCAGGCCGGGCGTGGCGACCAGCGTGCCGTCGGCCAGCGGGATGCGGGCGAACTCGGACTGCGTGCCGAGGGCGCCCATGAGCACCCGGTTGACGCAGCCGCTCTGGTAGCCCGCCCGGCAGATCTCGCACGTGTTGTCCGAGGCCCAGAACGAGCCGACCACGAACTGGCCCGGCCTGACCGTCGTGACCTGGCTGCCGACCTCCTCCACCACCCCGACGTACTCGTGCCCCATCGGGGCGGGCCCGTCCACCTGCTCCACGCCCCGGTACGGCCACAGGTCCGAGCCGCAGACGCAGGTGGCCGTCAGCCGGATGACCGCGTCGGTCGGCTCGATGATCGCCGGGTCCTGGCGGTCCTCGACACGGACGTCACCCGGGGCGTACAGCACTGCTCCACGCATGAGTGGATCTCCTTCAGACGGCAGCGGATGCCCGTCCTCTTACCGGGAACGGGCCGGGCGGTCCGCGCCCGGGGACAAGATGGCCGTCCCCAGGCCGATGCTTTGCCCCGCTGTGCGCGACCCGTACGACAAGGACCTCACCGGCCTGGTCGGCGAGCTGCCGGGCGGTCGATCGGGTCGTTCCTGGAAGAGACTCCTACCGCTCCGCCGGCTGGGGAGCGCGGTGGGAGGCGACGAGGCTGAGCACGCCGATGACGAGCACCGGCCAGCCGCCCGTGACCGGGAAGTAGAGGACGCACAGCCCGAGGCCGAGGACGAGCAGGTACCAGCCGAGCTGCGCGGGCAGCCGCCCGGTCGTGCGGATGACGTGCGCCGCCATCGTGCCCATGGCCAGCAGCGCGACCCCGGCGACCATGAACCACACGCTCGTCTCGCGGGCGTAGTAGTCGGGGAGGCTGTCGTCGGCGAGGCTGCGGTAGAAGCCGTCGGCGGCGATCGCGCCCCACGCGTTGGGCTGGACGAACGCCCAGGCGAAGTGGAGCAGCGCCGTGGCGATGACGAGCCGGGGGATCCAGCGGGTCAGCGCGTTCATGCGGGCTCCGCCTCCTTCTGCGGGGCCAGCCGCAGCGCGCGCTGGTAGATGTCGCGCAGCTGGGGCGCGGGGACGGCCGGGATGATCTGCTGGGCGCCGATGAGGACCAGGTAGAGCAGGTGGGCCATGGGGTCCACATCGCTCTCCGGGCCGCCGAGGTCGCGCCACAGCACCCGCAGGTAGTCGATGCGGGTGCGGTCGACGCGCTCCTGCACGGCGCGTACCTCGGCGTCCTGGAGCGCCCAGGCGCGCACCGCCGAGTCCAGGCCCTCGCTGACACTCTCGTCGTCGAGGACGAGGTCGACCAGGGCGCGCAGCCGGGCGTCGGCGGTCCCTTCCGCCTCCTCCACCGCCGAGATGAAGCGCGCGGTGTGCTCGGCCTCGAAGTGCGCGAGCAGGTCGGTCTTGAAGCCCGCCATGCCTTTGAAGTGGTGGTAGAAGGAGCCCTTGGTGAGGTCGAGCTCCCCGCACAGCCGTTCGATGGTCAGCGCCCGGGCACCGTCCTCGGTGAGGACGCGGAGCCCGGTGCGCAGCCAGTCGCGTTTTGACGCCATGCCAGCGACCATACCGTACCGTATGGTGCTGAGAGGTGAGGGGGTCAGCCGACCTCCGCGAGCGCCCTGCGGTAGAAGGCGACCTGGTCGACGGCCACGCGTTCGCGCAGCTCGGGGTCGGTGTAGAAGGTGAAGTGGGTGCCGGGGAAGACGCGCAGCTCGCCGTGCGGCGCCCGGTCCGCGAGCTCCCGGCTCGTCTCCAGCGGCGTCTCGTGGTCGTCGGCGGCGGCGCAGACGAGCAGCGGGCAGCGCAGCCGCGCCGCGGCCTCGGCGGGACGGTAGCGCATCATGTCCAGCAGCGCCCGGGGGGCGATGCTGTTGCGCCACAGCGTCTTCGTGTTCCCGCCGGTCAGCGTGCGGATGTGCGCGTCGGCCTCGGGGGTGGCCGTGACCGCCCGCTCGCCGGGCCGGCCCACCATGGGGATGTAGTGCGGGCTCAGCCCGAGCCTGCCGCGCACCGCGTCCCACACGATGGAGCTCATCAGCCGCAGGGTCTGGGAGGTGTCGCGGTTCTCGACCCCTTTCGGGAACCCGTTGAACGGGATCTGCGCGACCACGGCGGCGACCTCGGGATCGTCGGCGGCCACGACGATGGCGTGCGCGCCGCCGAGCGAGTTGCCCCAGAGCGCCACCCGCGCCGGGTCGACGCGTTCGTGGGCGCGGGCGAAGGCGAGCGCCGCGCGCAGGTCGTCGCGCTGCCCGGCGAGGTCGGGAAGCTGCCGGGGCTCACCGCCGCTCTCGCCGAAGCTCCGGTAGTCGAACACGAGCGCGCCGAACCCCTCCCCGGCGAACCCCTCCGCGTACGGGAACAGGCGGTCCATCGTGCCGCTGAATCCGTGGCACAGCACCACGCAGGGCACCCGCCCGGCGCCCGCGGGCAGGTAGAGGTAGCCGGCGCACCGGACGCCGCCGACGGTGAAGGACACCTGGGTCCGCTCGAACATACGGATCACCTCGAAGCCGTAGACTGACTGTCGGTAAGCACTCTAGCCCCGGAACTGACCATAGGTAAGTGAGATCCATGACACCCCAGCGGATCCTCGCCGCCGCCAGGACCCTGCTCGCCGCCCGCGGCTATCGGGCGACGTCCATGCAGTCCATCGCCGACCGGGTCGGCATCACCAAGGCCGCCCTCTACTACCACTTCGACTCCAAGGAGGAGATCCTCCACCAGCTCACGCTGCCCCTGCTCGACGAGCTGGAGGCGGTGCTCGCCGAGGCCGAGGCGTGCGGCGACCCCGGCGAGGTGCGGTGGCGGGCCGTCGAGGGCTACGTGGACGTGCACCTGCGCCACCGCGAGACGCTCACCATGCTGGTCAAGGACATGACGCTGCTGGTCCAGGCGCCGGTGGCCGAGCGGTTCCGTGCCGCGATCGCGCTGGCCAACGAGCTGGTGGCGGGGCCCGGCGGCGGGCTGGAGCAGCGGGTGCGCGCCTCGCAGGCGGTCGCCGGGCTGGCCGACCCGGTGGTCCTGTTCCGCGACGTGCCCGCCGACCGGCTCAGGGCCCTCATCCTGGACGGCGCCCGCGCGCTCCTCGGCGAACCGCCCCGCCCGTCCGAGCCGCCCCGCCTGCCCGAATCCCCCCGCTCCCTGGAAGTGTCCCACCCGTCGGAAGTCCCTGCCGGGCGGGGGCGCGCGCGGGGCAGGAGCGGCGGGCGGCCGGCCGCGCTGACCCCGGAGCAGACCGCGCGGGCCCGCGCGATGCACGCCGAGGGGCGCTCCGCCGAGGAGATCGCCACCGCTTTCGGCGTCTCAAGAGCGACCGTCTACCGCAGTCTCAAAAACAAATGATTATGAGACTTTGATTTCGAGACAAGCGGGCGGAGGCATGTTGCTGTTTTAGCAAGAATGTTTGCCAGGATGGCGGAGGCTGACGCACCATCACGCCATGATGAAGACGCAGTATGACGTGATCGTCGTCGGAGGCGGCGCCGCCGGACTGAGTGGCGCCCTGACGCTGGCGCGGGCGCGCCGCTCGGTGCTCGTGATCGACTCGGGCCTGCCGCGCAACGCCCCGGCGTCCGGAATGCACAACTACCTGGGACGCGAAGGCATCGCGCCGTCGGAGTTCCTGGCCATCGGCCGCGAGGAGGCGGTCTCGTACGGCGCCGAGATCGTCACCGGCGTGGCCGTGACCGCCGAACGGCTGGACGGCGGCGGGTTCCGCGTGGAGCTGGAGGACGGCACCACCCGCACGGCCGCGCGCCTGCTGGTGACCACCGGGCTGGTCGACGAGCTGCCCGAGGTCGCCGGGCTCGCCGAACGCTGGGGCCGCGAGGTGCTGCACTGCCCCTACTGCCACGGCTACGAGGTGCGCGACCGGCGCATCGGCGTGCTGGCGAGCGGCCCCATGGCCGTGCGGCAGGCGCTGCTGTGGCGGCAGTGGAGCGACCGCGTGACGCTGTTCCTCAACGACGTGCCGTCGCCGACCGGCGAGGACCTCGAACAGCTCGCGGCCCGCGACATCGCCGTGGTCGGCGGCAAGGTCACCGGCTTGGAGGTGACGGACGACGCGCTCACCGGCGTGAACCTGGCCGACGGGCGGGCCGTCCCGGTCGAGGCCGTCGTCGTGGCGCCGCGCTTCACCGCGCGGGCGGGCGTCCTGGCCGGGCTCGGCCTGGAGCCGGTCGACCACGAGATGGCCGGGCACGTGCTCGGCTCGCACATCGCCGCCGACCCGACGGGAGCCACCGAGGTGCCCGGCGTCTGGGTCGCCGGCAACGTCGCCAACGTCGCCGAGGTCGTCATCGGCTCGGTCGCGGCGGGCGTGAAGGCCGCCGGCGCGATCAACGCCGACCTCGTCGCCGAGGAGACCCGCGAGGCCGTCGCCGCCCGCCGCACCCACCCCGCCGAGCACGGCGGCACCGGGACCGTCGGCCACCCCGCCGAGCACGGCGGCACTCAGGTTCTCGGCGGGGAGGAGTTCTGGGACGCCCGCTACAGCGAGAGTGACCGCGTCTGGAGCGGCAACCCGAACGACATCCTGGTCCGCGAGGCCGCCGACCTGCCGCCCGGCACCGCGCTCGACCTGGGATGCGGGGAGGGCGCCGACGCCATCTGGCTGGCCGGTCGCGGCTGGCGCGTCACGGCCGTGGACGTCTCCGGCGTGGCCCTGGAACGCGCCGCCCGCCAGGCGGCCGAGGCGGGCGTCGCCGACCGCGTCGACTGGCAGCGGCACGACCTCGGCCGGTCCTTCCCGGAAGGCGTCTACGACCTGGTCTCGGCGCACTTCCTGCACTCCTACGCCGAGCTGCCCCGCGAACGCGTCCTGCGCCGGGCCGCCGAGGCCGTCGCCCCGGGCGGGGTGCTGCTGATCGTCGGGCACGCCGGGTTCCCCTCCTGGGAGGAGAACCCGCACCCCGACGTGCACTTCCCCACCCCGCAGGAGGTCCTGCGCAGCCTGGAGCTCCGCGACGGCGCCTGGCAGGTGGAGCTCGCCGAGGAGCACGAGCGCGTCCAGACGCGCCCCGACGGCACCCCCGGCACCCGTACGGACAACGTGCTCAGGCTGCGGCGCCGCACCGGTTGAGCGGCGATGACGCTGGACGGGACGCGGGCGCGGCGGGCAACGTGGGGCGGGTGCACCACGAAACTTGGTACGACCGTCCCGCAGCCCGCCGCTGGACCTGCGGGCCCGCCCCCGCCGGGGTGCGGGAGTTCCACGCCGGCCTGGCCGGATACGCGCCCACCCCGCTGACCGAGGTCCCCGGCCTGGCCTGGCCGCTCGGGGTGGGGCGGCTCCTGGTCAAGGACGAGTCGAACCGGCTGGGCCTGCCCGCGTTCAAGGCCCTGGGCGCCTCCTGGGCGATCCACCGGATCCTGGCCGCCCGCCCCGGGAACGATCCCGTACGGCTGGTCACCGCCACCGACGGCAACCACGGCCGGGCGGTGGCGCGGATGGCGCGGCGGTTCGGGCAGCGGGCGCACGTGTTCGTGCCGGAGGGCGTGCACCCGGCGGCGGTCGCGGCCATCGCGGCCGAGGAGGCGCGGGTCACCGAGGTCGCCGGCGACTACGACGAGGCGGTGCGCCGGGCCGCCGAGGCGGCGGAGGAGCCGGGCTCGGTGCTCGTCCAGGACACCGCCTGGCCCGGCTACGAGGAGACGCCCGGGTGGATCGTGGCGGGCTACTCGACGCTGTTCGCCGAGATCGACGAGCAGCTCGGCACCCCGGACCTGGTCGTCGTCCCGGCGGGCGTGGGGTCGCTCGCCCAGGCGGCGGTGATCCACTACCGCTCCGGCTCCGCCCCTGTGGCGCTGATGACGGTGGAGCCCGAATCGGCCGCCTGCGTGCTGGCCAGTCTCCGGCGGGGCGCGCCCGTCAGCGTCGGGACCGGCGACACGATCATGTCGGGGCTCAACTGCGGCACCCCGTCCAGCCTGGCGTGGCCGTACCTGAGAGACGGCCTGGACGCGGCGGTCGCGATCGGCGACGACGACAGCGCCGCCGCCGCGCGGGAGCTGGCCGGGCACGGGGTCGCGGCGGGCCCGTGCGGCGCGGCCTCGCTGGCGGGCGCCCGCGTTGCCCTGACCGGCGACGGCGCCGCCGCCCGCCGCGCGGCCCTGGGCCTCGGCCCGGACGCCACGGTCGTCCTGCTCAGCACCGAGGGCCCGGACGCCAACCCCGCCCTCTGACCGAGCGGTGTACGGTCCTCCGCCCAGGTCCCGTGACCTGGGCGATATCAGGATGCGCCGGGCGATGCGGACGCAGTAGCGTCCAGACCCATGACACCCTCACGCACCAGGCCCCCCTTCGTCGCGGACGAGCGCACCCAGCTCGTCGGCTGGCTCGACATGCAGCGCGCCATCGTTCACTGGAAGTGCGAGGGCCTCTCCGAGGAGGACGCGCACCGCCCGGTCCTGCCGGACTCGCCGCTGATGACCGTGGCCGGTCTGGTGTCGCACCTGCGCTGGGTCGAGCACTGCTGGTTCGAGGTGCTGTTCATGGGCGGCCCGGCCGTCGGCCCGCAGTTCGACGAGGACGGTCCCGAGGACGCCGACATGATGGTCGACGACGTCCCGCTGGCCCGCCTGCTGGAGGAGTACGAGCGGCAGTGCGCCGTGTCGAACGAGATCATCGCCGCGCACTCCCTGGACGACGTGGGCAAGCATCCCGACTTCCGCTCCGCCGCCGCCAGCCTGCGCTGGATGCTCATCCACATGGTCGAGGAGACGGCCCGCCACGCCGGCCACCTCGACACCGTCCGCGAGCTCGTCGACGGGACCAAGGGCTACTACTGACGCGGAAGCCTCTTGCGGACCGGCGGCGCGCGCGTTCATGCTCGACTGGCAGCACGAGCCGATCCCGGGAGGCGCGGTGCACGGCCAGGTTCCTGACGACGCCCGCCGGAGCCGCCCATGACGGTGACGGTGACGCCGCCGGTCCGGCGCGCGGCGGCGGTGCCCAGGCGGGTGCGCACCCTCGCCGGGCTGTCGCTGCTGTCGCTGGCGCTGCTGCTGGCAGCGATCCTGGCCGGCGCGGCCAGTACGGGCGCCAGCCTGCGCACGATCGGGCATGACGCCGGGCCGCAGGTCCTCGCCACCACCGGCCTGTATCGGCAGATGTCCGAGATGGACGCGCTGGTGGCCGAGACGCTGCTGCTGGGCAGGGAGTACGGCCCGCAGCAGCAGGCCGACCTTACCGCCTACGACCAGCGGCGGCTGGAGATCTCCGAAAGCCTGCTCAAGGCCTACCGGCTGGCCCTGGACAACCCCACCGAGCAGCGTACGGTCGAGGCGCTGATCGAGGGGCTGGGCCGCTACGAACGGCTGACGGCCGAGGCCCGGCTGCTCGACCGGCAGTCCGGGCACACCGCTGGTCAGCCGCCCGCCCCCGTGGTCGCCGCCTACCAGCGGGCCACCGACCTCATGCACCGCGAGCTGCTGCCCAAGGCGTACAACCTGACCCTGGAGACGGGCACGATCGTGCGGCGGGCGCACGACGCCGAGCGGTCGGCCACCGCGCTGGCCCGCACCGCGGTCGTCGTCACCGGGCTGCTCGCGCTCGCCTGCCTGGTGGGCCTGCAGACCTACCTGACGCGCAGGTTCCGCAGGGTGTTCGCGCCGGCCCTGGTGGTCGCGACCGTGCTGGGCGCGGCCGGGCTGGTGACCGGCGCCGTCCTGATCGAGCGGCAGGGCCGGGCTCTGGAGGAGGCCAAGCGCGGCGGGTTCGACGCGGTCCTGACGCTGACCAGGGCGCGGGCGATCAGCAGGAGCATGCACGGCGACCAGAGCCGCTACCTGCTCGACCCCGGGCGCAAGGACACCTACGAGCACACCTTCCTCGACAAGGCGCGCGCGATCGCCGCCGTCGAGTCCACGAGCCTGCCCGACTACCAGAGCAAGCTCGGCCCGGGCTTCCAGGGCCTGCTCGGCGGCGTGACCGGCGCGGACCGGACCAGGCTGTTCACCGCCTACCAGAGGTTCCAGCAGGCCGACGCGCGGATGCGCGGCATGTCGGGCGCGGCGGCGATCAAGTTCTGGGACGGCGAGCTCACCCAGGCGTACGAGGGCTACGACAAGGTGCTGGAGGAGCTGGTCCGGCGGCACGAGTCCGACTTCGAGCGGGCCATCGACAGCGGCGACGGGGCGCTGGAGACGCTGTGGCGGCTGGTCCCCGCCGGGCTGGCCGCCGGCGCCCTGCTCGTCCTGGCCGGCGTGTGGCCACGACTCAGGGAGTACCGGTGAGAAGACTGCTGATCTGCCTGCTCCTGCTCCTCACCGCCTGCGGCACGGCGCGGCCGGAATCGCTCGTGGACAAGGACGAGGTGGTCGTCGCCATCCGCTCCGACGTGCCGCTGATCAGCTTCAAGGGGCCGGACGGCGCCTACCACGGCTTCAACATCGACGTGGCCGAGAACCTGGTCTCCCGGCTGGGCAAGCGGATCCGCTGGCTGGAGATCACCGCGGGCGACCAGCTCACCGTGCTGACCGGCGGCCGCGCCGACCTGGTCTTCGCCCACATGTCGGTCACCCCGGAGCGCAAGAAGGTGATCGACTTCGCCGGGCCGTACCACGTGGACTTCCAGGACATCGCGGTCCGCCCCGCCGACAAGGACGCCATCCGCGACGTACGGGACCTGGAGGGGCGCAGGATCTGCTGGGTGCGCGGCACGAACATCGCCCAGCGGATCGTCGGCGAACGCCGGGTCCGGGCGATCCCCGTCGAGGCGCCCGACTACAACGTCTGCCTGGACATGATCGAGGACGGCCGGATCGACGCCATCTCGACCAACGCCCAGATCCTGGCGGGGCTGCTCACCAAGCCGGGCGTCGACCTGCACCTGGTGGGCGCGACGTTCAACGAGCAGCGCACCTCGATCGGCGTGCGCAAGGGCGACGTCGACGGCTGCGAGGAGCTCAACCGGGCGATCACCCAGATGTACCAGGACGGCACCGCCCACATGCTGCTGGACAAGTGGTTCGGCAGGTCGGGCATCGACCTGTCGGTGATCGCCGTCCCCCAGTTCGAGGGCTGCTCCTAGCCGCTTCAGGCGGGTGGCTCGGCGACCTCGGCGCCGAACCTGGCGACGAGTGACTGCTTGGCGCGGCCGGCGGCTTCGACGTCGTAGGGGACGAGCTTGACGGCCGCCGGGTCCGCGGCCTTGGAGTGGGCGGGCACCTCGGTGTTGGTGGGCAGCGCGTAGAACCGCACGAGCGGTCCGAGCCGCTGGGAGGCGCCGCTGAGCGCCCAGTCGACGTACGCGCGCGCCGGCCGGGTTGTGCGCCCCGGCCAGCACGGCCAGGCCGCCGAGCTCGTAGCCGGTGCCCTCCTGGGGGAAGGTCACCTCCAGGTTCGGGTAGCCCTGCTCTTGGGCGGCGACGCAGTCGTGGGAGAAGACGATGCCGACCGCCGCCTCCTCCTTGGCCGCCTGCACGGCCGCCGCGCTGCCGGAGGCGTTGTAGCGCAGCACGTTCGGGTGGAGCCGGCGCATGTAGGCGAGCGCGGCGTCCTGGTCGCCGCCGTTGAGCAGCGCCTGGGTCCACAGCGCGGTGTAGGCGGTGCCGGAGGTGGCCGGGTGGGCGATGGCGACGCCGCCGCGCAGCCGCTCGTCCAGCAGGTCCGTCCAGGAGCGGACCGGCTTCAGGCCGCGCCTGGCCAGCGCCTCCCCGCTCGACAGCCGGACGAAGTCGGCCTCCACGCCGGTGGCGTCGGAGAACCGCTTGACCATCATCGAGCACCACCGCTCGCTCGCCCCGCACGCGACCGTGATCTTGTCCCGGCGCTGCGCCGAGCACCCGGCGGCCAGCAGGACCGCCACCAGGGCGATGGCCAACGGCCTCATCGCGTCTCCCCACGGTTCGCCGGTGTTGCGCGGGTGCCGCTCCCATTCGACACTCCGAGGCGAGCCCCGCGCAACCGGTCTCAGCCGCGCGGCGCGTACATGATCACCAGGACGCCCGCCAGGCAGACGAGCGCGCCGATGACGTCCCACCGGTCAGGCCGGAAGCCGTCGACGGCCATCCCCCACGCGAGCGACCCGGCGACGAAGACGCCGCCGTACGCGGCGAGGATGCGGCCGAAGTTCGCGTCCGGCTGCAACGTCGCGACGAACCCGTACAGGCCGAGCGCGACGACGCCGGCCCCGATCCACAGCAGGCCCCGCTGCTCGCGCACGCCCTGCCAGATCAGCCAGGCCCCGCCGATCTCGGCGAGGGCGGCCAAGGCGAACAGCAACAGGGAACGCGCGACGGTCATGCGGGCCAGTAGACCGCATCGCCCGCGCCGCGTTGACATTCTAGGGCATCTATGTTTCCTTAATGGCTCTAAGCAAACTTACGGGCTCTCCAGGAGGACTCCTGACATGCCGCGCAACCCTCTGGCCGCCGTCTTCGGCAAGTACGCCATGGAGGCGACCGTCGCCGTCGCCGAGCACGTCACGCCCACGATGCGGCGCGTGCGCCTCGAGACCGACCGGCCCGTGGACTTTCCCTACACCCCTGGCCAGCACGTCAGGATCCAGCTCAAGGACCCGCTCTCGGTGGCGGGGATCATGCGCCCGGCCGACACGCTGCGCACGTACACGATCTGGGAGCTCTCCCCCGGCCGCCGGGCCCTGGAGCTGCGGATCCACCTGTACGACGGCGACGGCATCGGCCTGGAGTGGGCCCGGGCGGTCCGGCCGGGCGACCGGGTGACGTTCTGGTGGCCGCAGGGCGACTTCTTCACCCGCGAGGCGGACTTCCACGTGTTCGTCGGCGACGAGACGGCCGGCGCCGCCTTCGGGCCGATGATCGCCGGGCTGGACGGCTCGGCCGAGGTGTTCGGCGTGCTGGAGAGCGAAGGCCCCGAGCACGACCTGCCGATGCCGGGCGACCCGCCGCTGCGCCGCGTCCACCGGCACGGCGCGCCGGCCGCCTCCTCCCGCGTGCTGCTCGCGGCCGTGGCGGAGCTGGACCTGCCGGGCGACGCCGGGGCCGCCTACGTGGCCGGTGAGGCCAGGACCTGCCAGATGGTGCGCGACCACCTGGTCCGCGAGCGCGGCTGGCCGCGCACCTCGATCAAGGTCAAACCGTTCTGGGCCCCGGGCAAACGGGGCCTGCACTGACCCTTCCCGACCCCAACGTCAAGGAGAGACCATGAAAGTGATCATCGTGGGCGGCGGCATCGGCGGCCTCACCGCCGCCGTGGCGTTCCACCAGCGCGGCTGGCAGGTGGAGGTCCTCGAACGCGCTCCCGCGTTCACCGAGATCGGCGCGGGGCTGTCGATCCAGCCCAACGGCCTGCGCGCGCTGGACGTGCTCGGCCTGGGCGACGCGCTGCGCGCCGGCGGGCAGGCCGAACCCCTCGCCGGCGTGCGGCACGCGAGCGGGAGCTGGCTGATCCGCAACGACACCGCCGACCTGAAGCGCAGGTTCGGCCAGTGGGTGATCGTGCACCGCGCCGACCTGGTCGCCCTGCTGTGCTCCGCCCTGCCGGGCGAGGTGCTGCGCGCCGGGGTCGACGTGCGGCACGTCGGGCCCGACGGCACGGTGGCCCACAGCGGCGGCGCCTCCACGGCGGACCTGGTCGTGGGCGCCGACGGCGTGCGCAGCGTCACCCGGCGCTCCCTCTGGCCGCACTTGCGCGGGCCGCGTTACGTCGGATACACCACCTGGCGGCTCATCGTCGCGTCCCGGCCCATCGAGGGCAGCGTGGAGACGTGGGGCGAGGGGCAGCGGTTCGGGCACCAGCCGATGCCCGACGGCAGCGTCTACTGCTACCTGATGGCCAACGCCCCGGCCGGCTCCCGTCACGGCCTCGACCACCTGCGCGAGCGCTTCGCCGGCTGGCACGACCCCATCCCCGCCCTGCTGGCCGACGCCGACCCGGAGACCGTGCTGCAGCACGACACCTACGAGCTGCCCGGCCTCTCCTCCTACGTCCAGGGCCGGGCCGCGCTCCTCGGCGACGCGGCGCACGCCATGGCGCCCAACCTCGGGCAGGGCGCCTGCCAGGCGCTGGAGGACGCGGTCACGCTCGCCGCCGCCGTCGACACCCGGGGCGTACGGGCCGGGCTGGCGGAGTACGACCGGGTCCGCAGGCCGCGCACCCAGAAGATCGTCCGCCTCTCGCGCCAGGCCGCGGCGCCCGCGCACTGGACCTCCGGTCCCCTGACGGCCCTGCGTGACCTGGCGCTCCCGCGGCTGCCCGACGCGTTCTTCGAGCGCTCGATCGTGCCGACCTACACGTGGACGCCGTGACGCGCGCCCTTGCGCGCCGCCACGACGACGAGGAGCCCGGCGACGACCCCCGCGACGTACGGGGACGGCACGAGCAGGATCCCGCCCACCGCGCACCAGGCGGCGAGTCCCCAGCCGGCCCAGGCGGGCACGGGCACGCCGCGTCCGGCCAGGCGCCAGATCAGGCAGCCGAGCAGGATCAGCGGGACGCTGAAGCTGCCGGGGCCAGCCCAGAAGGTGACCTCGTTCTGCAGTGACCCGACGGTCGGGGCGGCGCCGCCGGTGAGCGCGAGCGGGACGGCCGCCCACAGCCCCCGGCTCGCCCAGCCGGTGATGTCGTCCCACGCGATGAGCGCCAGCAGCGTCAGGTGCCCCGCGCCCAGCACGACCATGATCCCGCTCGCCCAGCGGAGCAGCGGCTTCGTGGAGTCCATCGTGACGTCCCCTTCCGGTGGCCGTGATCTATACGGAGCCGTACAGAACGATGTGTACGGTAACGTACAAACCCGGACGCGATCAACGGAGGTGGCTGCGATCCCCGCCACACCACGCACGACCCGGGCCCGCTGGATCGAGGCGGGCCTCGAAGCGCTCGCCCGGGGCGGCCCCGACGCGGTGCGCGTCGAGACGCTGGCCGCCACGCTCGGCGTGACCAAGGGCGGGTTCTACGGCTACTTCGACGGCCGGCCCGCGCTGCTGGCGGAGATGCTGGACGAGTGGGAGCGCAGCTGCACCCGCGAGCTCATCGCCCAGGCCGAAGCCGAGGGCGGCGACCCGGCCGACCGCATCCGCCGGGTCGGCCAGCTCACCTTCACGGACGACTTCCACCGGGTCGACCTCGCGGTCCGGGCCTGGGCGCGGCATGACGAGGCCGTCGCCGCGCGGCTGCGGCGCGTGGACAACGAGCGCATGGACTTCCTGCGCGAGATGTTCGGGGCCTTCGTCGCCGATCCCAGGGAGGTCGAGGCGCGCAGCATCCTGGCGTTCTCGCTGGCGATCGGGCGCTACTTCATGGCCGTGGACCACCCCGGTTACAGCACGCTCGAAGCCGTCCACCTGGCCGGCGAGCACCTGCTGCGCCCGCCGTCGTGAGCGTGACGGTCAGGCCCAGCGGCCCGTGAACAGCTCCTCGCCCGGCGGGTCGCCGGGCAGGCCGCCGGGGGCGCCGGGGCGCAGCCCGTCGAGCGCGATCGCGACCAGGCGGGCGCGGGCCCGGACGGCGGCGGGAAGCAGGTCGTCCCTGCCCTGCTTGCGGAGCTGATCCACCAGCGGGGAGCGGCCGAGCTGCTCGATCAGCAGGGCGACGTCGACGGCGGCGACGTCGGGGCGCAGCACCCCGGCGTCCTGGGCACGCCGCACCAGGGCGTCGAGCAGGTCGTCGCCGCGGCGCGACGCGGCGTCCATCTCGTCGCTCACCTCGACGGCCCCGGCGATCGGGGCCAGCGTGCCCTGGCCGAACTCCACGCACGCGGTGACGAATCCGGCCAGCCCCGCCCACGGGTCGGGATCGGCCAGGCCCTCTTCGGCGGCCTCGTTCCAGTGCTCCAGTGACAGCACGGCGAGCCGCTGGAACAGCTCCTCCTTGGTCCGGTAGCGCCGGTAGAGGCTGCCGATGCCGACGCCCGCCCGGGCGGCGATGGCGGCGACGGAGGCGTGCGCGCCGTCCTCGGCCAGGACGGCGCGGGCGGCTTCAAGAAGCGCCCGGTCGTTGCGTGCGGCGCGATCGGTGCGGCTGGTGCGGGTCGTCATCGCGGCGATCCTAGCAGACTTGCGGAGCGATTCGCTCCGGTGTAACGTCGCGGTCGAACCGGAGCGAATCGCTCCGCTCTTGCTGAGGAGACGGACATGAACACCGAGAGGGCCGCGATCGAGCAGGTCGTCCGCGACGCCGAGAAGCTGCAGAACGACGTGGACGGCTTCACCGGACTGCTGACCGAGGACGTGTCGCTCGTCAACTTCACCGGCATCCGGCTGCGGGGCCGTGAGCAGGTGCGCGAGGTCATGGCCAAGGCGCTGCGCAGCCCGCTGAAGGACGTCCTCACCACGAACGAGCTGCAGGACGTCATCTTCCTGCGGGAGGACGTGGCGCTGGCCACCCTGGTCAAGCACGTCAACGACGGCAGGCGTGGCGCGCTGACGTTCGTGCTGGTCAAGGAGGACGGCCGGTGGCTGATCGCGCTGGCCCAGACGACCCCGATCGTCTGACTCCCGGCTTCGTGGTTCGATCGCACCATAAACCTGTTATGGTTCGATCGAACCACGAAACAAGGGGAGACACGTCCATGAAGCACGTCACAGCGCTGGCCATCGGCCTGCTGCCCCTCGTCCTCGGGGAACAGGCCGCCGTGGCCTCCCCGGCCGCGCCTGCCGCCCCCGTCGCCGTGACGGCGGCCGGCGCGGTGCGGGGCACGATCCAGGACGGGGTCCACCGCTTCCGCGGCATCCCGTACGCCGCCCCGCCCGTCGGCGACCGACGCTGGCGGCCACCGGCGCCGGCAAGGCCCTGGCCCGGCGTCCGCGACGCGACGGCAGCCGGACCGGCGTGCCCGCAGCCCTCCGCGCCCGACATGCCGGAAGGCATCCCGCAGAGCGAGGACTGCCTGACCGTGGAGGTGACCGCACCGGCCCGCCCCGGGAAGAACCGGCCCGTCATGGTCTGGCTGCCCGGCGGGGGGTTCGTCACCGGCGCCGGCTCCATCTACGACCCGGCCCGGCTGGTCACGACCGGCGACCTCGTGGTCGTGACCGTCAACTACCGGCTCGGCGTGTTCGGCTTCTTCGCCCACCCCGAGCTCGGCAGGACCGGCAACTTCGGCCTCCAGGACCAGGTGGCGGCGCTGCGCTGGGTGCGGGCCAACATCGCCGCGTTCGGCGGCGACCCCGGCGCGGTCACCCTCGCCGGCGCCTCGGCCGGGGGCATGAGCGCCTGCACCCTCATGACTTCACCGGCCGCCCGCGGCCTGTTCCACCGGGCGATCGTCCAGAGCGGCTCGTGCCGCACCGAGCACCCCGCCGGAGCGATGGGCGAGGGCATGCCCGCGATCTCCTCCTGGCACCCGATCGAGACGATCCAGTCCGCCGGGCAGGCCCTGGCCGGGGAGCTGGGCTGCGCCGACGTGGCCTGCCTGCGCCGCAGGAGCACCGCCGAGCTGCTGCCGCACACTGCCCGCTTCCCGCTGCTCGCGTACGGGACCCGCCTCGTCCCGCGCGAGCCCGCCCGGGTGTTCGCCGCGGGCGGGCAGGCGGCCGTGCCGCTGCTGCAGGGCAACACCCTTGACGAACACGTCGAGTTCACCCTGGCCACCCGCCCGGGAGGTGTCACCGCCCGCCAGTACCCGGCCCTGCTCAGGACCGCCTTCGCCGACGCCGCGCCCCGGGTCGAACGGCGCTACCCGCTGCGCCGCTTCCCCTCCCCCACGGCGGCGACCGCCCGCGTGTTCAGCGACAGCGGCTGGATCTGCCCGTCGTGGAAGTCGGGCCGCGAGCACGCGAGAAAGGCGCCTGCCTGGGCGTACGTCTTCGCCGACCCCTCGGCCCCCACGCCCGGCGGCGACCCCCTGCCCGACCACGTCCGCCCCGCCACGGCGCACGGCGCGGAGACCTTCTACCTGTTCGACTTCCCCCGCTCCCCGCGGCTCAGCCCCGAGCAGCGGCGCCTGGCCGACCGGCTCGTCGGCTACTGGGCCGGGTTCGTCAGGACCGGCGACCCCAACGGGCCGGGCAGCCCGCGCTGGCCCCGCCTGGACGCCGCCGACCGTGCGCTCCTCCTCGCCCCCGGCGCGGTACGGCCGTTCAACCTGAAGAACGCCCACCACTGCGGCCTCTGGTCTTGACGGAACGGCGTGCCGCCCGTGCCCACGACGTGACCCGGCCGCGACATGATCACATCATGAGACGGCTGATCATCTCGTTGGCGGCACTGGGCGCGCTGCTGGCGGGCGCCGCCCCCGCGCAGGCGGCGGCCAAGGACCCTGTCCAGGCGCTGAAGGCCGTTCTGGGCCCCGGGCGCGGCGTGAGCTTCACCGAGACGGCCACCCTCGCCGACGGCGCCTTCGAGCAGGCCGAGCTCCGGCGCAGGGGCGCCTTCGAGCTCGACGCCGAGGGGCGCGTCAAGGCCCTGGACGTCACCACCACCGGCGGCGTGCACGGTCCCGAGCGGGCCATCGGCTTCAACCACCGCATCGGCGGCACCAGCTACCGTTCCGGCGGTGTTGTGGGGAAGTGGCTGAAGAAGGGCAAGACCTGGTGGCAGGACCGCCACCAGACACACCTCTGGCACACCGAGCTGCTGGGGTATGACGAGCAGCTCGTCAACCCGGGCGAGCCCGCCACGCTGGCCGCCCTGCTGAGGAACGGGGTGCGGAGCGGCGACACCGTCACCGGCGCGATCACGTTCAAGGAGCTCGAGCGGGTCTCCCGGTGGGCGGAGCACGCCTCGCACATCGGCTGGGACGGGGGCACGAGAGTCTCCTACACCCTCACGCTGAGCCCGTCGGGCCTGGTCAGCGGGGTGCGGAGCACGTTCACGCTCGCCGCCGGCCTCGACGAGCTGGTGGGGAAGACCGTCCACGTCGACACCCGCTACGAGCGGTGGGGCGGCAAGGTGCCGATCAAGGCGCCGGACCCCCGGAAGACGACCTCCGAGCTGTGTGTCGAGAAGCTGTGCAAGTGGCGCCTGCCCGGCTGAGCGCTTGATCCCGGTTGACCTTGACACCGTGACAAGGTCTTCACTGGGGCCGAGGAGGTGGCCCCATGCCGCTGCAGGAGACGGTTACGGTTCAGGTCGTGCGAGGGTTGGCGGACGACGGTGCGTCGGTGCGGCTGCGGGCCGCGATGGCGGCCGGCACGACGCCTGACCCGGGGTTCGTCGGCGCGCTCGTCGAGCGGTGCGCGGTCGAGCCCGACTTCCAGGTGCGGGAGATGCTGACGTGGGCGCTCACGCGCCATCCGGCGTCGCTGACGGTCCCGGTGCTGGTAGAGGAAGTACGCTCGGAGCGGGCGCAGGCACGGAGCCAGGCGCTGCACACCCTGTCCAAGATCGGGGATCGGCTGGCCTGGCCGGCGATCACGCCGCGGGTGCTGGCCGACGCCGACGACGAGGTGGCGCGGAGCGCCTGGCGGGCGGCGGTCGCGCTCGCGCCCGAGGACGAGTGGCCGGAGCTGGCCGTGGCGCTGGCCGCGCAGCTCGGGCGGGGCGGGCGTGAGGTGCAGCTGAGCCTCAGCCGGGCGCTGGTGGCGCTCGGCGAGGTGATCGAGCCGGCCCTGCGCGCCGCCGCGGCGGACCACGACCCTCGGGTGCGCACGCACGCGGCGGCCACCGAGCTGCTGCTGCGCGACCCCGACGCCGGGTTCGAGTTCGCGATCGAGGAGGCCAAGCGCGCCGTGGCGCTCGGCGTGGAGTAAGAGCGTGGAGTGACAGGGTGGAGTGACAGGGTGAGCAGCAGCGACAGGTGAGGAGGAGCGGCAGGCGGTGCTGATCGGTGAGGTGGCGCGACGGTCCGGGGTCAGCGCGCGCATGCTCAGGCACTACGACGCGCTCGGCCTGGTGCGGCCGACGGGCCGCACCAGCGGCGGCTACCGGGAGTACTCCGCCGAGGACATCCGGCGGATCTTCCACATCGAGAGCCTGCGCTCGCTGGGGCTGTCGCTGCGTGACGTCGGCCGCGCGCTCGACGATCCCGACTTCACCCCGGACGCGCTCGTCGACGATCTCATCCGCCGGACCCAGGAGCGCATCGCCGCCGAGACGGAGCTGCTGACGCGGCTGCGCCGGATCGGCGCGGCGGAGCCGGAGGGGTGGGAGGACATCCTCCAGGCCGTCGCGCTCCTCCAGGCGCTGGGCTCGAAGAGCGCCGGGAGGCGGCAGCACGCGGCCCTGTCGTCGGTCCAGGAGGCGGCGGTGCCGGTGGAGGCGCTGGCCGAGGCGGTGCTCAGCGAGTCGAACCCGCACGTCGCGGGCGCGCTGCGCTGGGCACTGGCGCGCTCGGGCGGCGACGGGCCGGCGCTGCTGGCCGAGGGTCTGTCCTCGCCGGCGGCCGAGGTGCGCGAGCGCGCCGTCCGGTCCCTCGCCGAGCTTCCCGGCGAGGAGGCGGCCGCGCCGCTGCGCGACGCCCTGGCGAGCCCGGACCCGGTGGTCCGCAGGCACGCGGCCCTGGCCCTGGGGCCGCGCGGGGTGGCCGACGCGGTCCCGACGCTCGTCGACATGGTCGTCGAGGGGACGAAGGACGTCGAGGCGGCCGACGCGCTCAGCGCGCTGGCGGCCGATCCCGCGCTGGCCGACCGGATCGCCACCATGCTCGCCGATCGCCTCGCCCCCGCGGGAGTCGATCCGGCGGCACGCCGGCGGCTGCCTCAGGCGCTCGCCGACATCCCGGGCGCCGTGGCCTCCCGGACCCTGACGGAGCTGTCCCAGGACGGGGACCGTGCCGTCGCGCTCACCGCGTCCTACGTCCTCGGGCTGCGCGACGCCCCCTGACGGTCATCCCGCGGCGCGGACCCGGGACTTGGCCAGGTAGTACAGTCCTGTCGCCAGCCCGGTGACCAGCAGCACGAGCCCCAGCGCGATCATCACCGCGATGACCGGCCAGCGCAGCCCGTCGGGCACGTGCAGCGCCAGGAACCAGGACCGCTCGGCCGCGCCGCCGGACAGCATGAGCGCGGGGACGACGCCCTGCGCCACCAGCGGCACCCAGCACAGCGTCAGGCTGACGATCACGTACGCGCGCCGCCCGGCCGGGGCCAGGTCGAGCCCGAGCCGTTCCAGCCAGGCGTCGGGCCGCTGCGGCCGGACCCGGTGGGCCGCCGTCACCCGGGGCGGGACCAGAGGCAGGGACGGCCGGCGGCGGGCGGGCCGGGAGCCGGTGCGCAGCAGGTGGAGGAGCTCCGGCGCGGTGCGGCCCAGGACGGCCGCGGCGACCCGGCCGAGCAGCCAGGCCAGCGCCGCTCCGCTCACCACGCCCACCACGGGCCCCGCCCACACGGGACCGAGGCGTACGGCGAAGAAGGCGGGCGCGGCGCAGGCCGCGGTGAGGATCAGCACCAGCAGCACCTGGGTGAAGTCGGTGCCGTTGTCCAGCAGGTTGCCGCCGCGCCGGTGCGGGTCGGCCATCGGCACCGGGCGCAGCACCGAGACGAGCACGGTCACGCCGGCGCCGCCGCCCAGCAGCGCGGGGACGAGCGCGGCCGGCCACGGCCACAGCGCGTACTGCCCGGAGAGCGCCGTGAAGGCGATCGTCAGGACGAGGGTGGGCGGCGCGGCGACCAGCAGCCAGCCGAGCTGGCGGCCCCGGACGTCGTGCCGGGCGGCGCCGGGGATCATCAGCTTGCCCCACAGCTCGGTGCCGTCCTCGCCGTAGAGGTTGGCCGACACGGCGGCGGTCCACAGCGCGAACAGCAGCCCGGTCCACGGCAGGAAGACGGGCGCGCGGACGGCCAGCGGCAGCAGGCAGAACACCATCGCGTAGCCGAGCGCGAAGCACGCGAGGTGGAAACGCAGCAGGTCACGGGTCCAGGTGCGCAGCTCGCGGGCGGCGACGGCGGTGACCGGGCCGCGTACCCACCGGTCGGCGGAGGCGCGCACGGGCCGCCCGCTCGCCCGGCGCGTGGTCAACCGGCGGCGCAGCAGCACCGACCAGCCGGCCAGGCAGGCGACGCCGAGCGCCGCCAGCCCGGCGAGGGCCGCGGCCGTGGTGAGCCAGTCGCCGCGCCCGGCCGCCCGGACGGAGGTCAGGCCCCACCCGGACGGCAGGGCGTGCACCCAGGCGGAGAACGCCGGGGGGAACCCGGTGCGCAGCGCCTCCCCCACCAGCGGCGACAGCACCCAGCCCGAGTGCGTCCCGGCCAGGAGGGCGGCGCTGACGAACCCGGCCAGCGCCGCTCCCGTGCGCGACCGCATGACCTGGCCGAGCAGCGCGGTGACCAGCTTGGACGCCAGGACCGTGCCGCCGAGCTGCAGCACGGCGGCGAGCACGCCGACGGCGACGGCCGCCGGCCCGAGCCCGGCCGTGACGCCCGCGACCACGAGCGCGGCGAGCGCCACCAGCGTGACCACGGGGGCGACGCCGACGAATGCGGTCGCGGCCAGCCCCGTCGCCAGCGCGCGGTGCGTGAACGAGTGCAGCGCGAAATGCTCCGGGCGCAGCGTCTCGTCGCCGCCGCCGAACAGCGCCGGGCCCAGCAGCCAGCCCGCCGTCCACACGGCCAGCGCGGCGGCGACGAGGTCGAACCGCAGCTCGGCGACGGGGTAGTGCTGTCCGGCCAGCAGCAGGACGCCCGCGGCCAGCGCGAGCCCCACCAGCCCGCCGGTGATCATCTGGGCCGCGCGCGGGCCGGTCATGGAGTTGCGCAGGACGGCCAGCTTCATCCGGATCAGGACGCCAGCCACGCCAGCTCCCCCACCTCAGGCAGCTGGCCGCCGACCAGGCTCACGAACCGCTCCTCCAGGCTCAGACCGCCGCGCACCGCCGCCAGCGGCCCGGCGGCCACGACCCGGCCGGACGCGATCACGGCCACGTGGTCGCAGAGCTGCTCCACCACGGCCATGACGTGGCTGGACAGCACGACCGTCCCGCCGCCCTCGACGTAGCGGCGCAGGATGACCTTGATCGTCGCCGCCGAGACGGGGTCGACCGCCTCCAGCGGCTCGTCCAGCACCAGCAGCCTCGGCGCGTGCAGCAGCGCGGTGGCCAGCCCGATCTTCTTGCGCATGCCGGTCGAGTACTCCATCACCAGCGTGCGGCCGGCGCCGTCCAGGTCCAGGACGGCCAGCAGCTCGTCCGCGCGCCGGTCGACGTCGGCGCGGTCCATGCCGCGCAGCAGGCCGGTGAAGCGCAGCAGCTCGCGGCCGGTCAGCCGTTCGGGCAGGGCGAGCCCGTCGGGCAGGACGCCGATGAGGCGCTTGGCGGCGGGCGCGTCGGCCCACACGTCGACGCCGAAGATCTCGGCGCGGCCCGCGTCCGGCCGCAGCAGGCCGATCGCCATGGACAAGGAGGTGGTCTTACCCGCCCCGTTGGGCCCGACCAGGCCGAAGAACGACCCGTCGGGCACCTCCAGGTCGAGGGCGTCGACCGCGCGCTTGGGCCCGAACGTCTTGGACAGGCCGGCGAGCCGCAGCGCCGGCGGATGGCCACGCATGACTTCCCCTTCATGCTCTGAACGGCACGTGTCGTACCGTTTCGAGGGCAAGTGTGCGGGCGGCGTTCCGCTCGTGTCAATACGGCACGTGCCGTGCCATTCGCTGTGGTCAGCGGTTGCGCAGCTCCGCCGCCACCGCGCGTTCGCGCAGCCGCTCGGCCTCCGCCCGGGACGCCTCCAGCTCGGCCCGCAGATCCTCCAGCCGCGCCCGCTCCAGCCGCAGGTCGAGCAGCACCTGGTCACGCTCGCGCCCGGCCGCCGCCGTCTCCTCCCGGGCGCGCTCGCTCTCCCGCCGCGCCCGCTCGGCCTCCTCGGCGGCCTGTACGGCCTGCGCGCGGGCCTCCTCGGTGCGCGCCTGGGCCGCCTCGACGCGCTCGGCCAGCTCCTGAACGGCCTGATCCCTGGCCCGCTCGACCAGCTCGACGTGCCGCGCCGCCTCCTCGGCCCGCCGCTCGGCCGCCTCCGCGCGCCGCCCCGCCTCCTCCGCGGCCTGCAACGCCTGCCGCTCGGTGCTGGCCGCCTCCCGCAGCGCGGCGAGCGCCTGCTCCCTGGCCCGTTCGGCGTCGGCCAGCGCGGTGTCACGCTCGGCCTCGGCCTCCTCCAGCCGCACCCGCATGTCGGCCGTCTGCCGCCGGGCGTGCTCGGTGGCCTCGCGGGCCAGTCGTACCTGCTCGAAGGCCTGCTCGCGCTCGGTGCGCGCGATCGCCACCCGCGTGTATGCTTCCGCCTGCACGGCGCTGAGCCGGGCCTCGACCCCGGCGGGGCTCAGCTCCTCGGCCAGCGCCCGCGCCAGCGGCTCGATGGCCGCCGCGAGCCCGCTCTCCATCCGCTCGTAGAGCTGCTCGGCCCTGGCCAGCGCCCCTTCCAAGCCCGGTGTGGCCCGCCGCAGCTCCCGCTCGCGCTTGGCCGTGGCCTGGCAGTCGCGGCCCGGACAGTATTCCTTGGGCCGGCCCCGGCCCCGCTTCTGCTCGATCGCCGCTCCGCACTGCTTGCACGGGGTCACGGTGACGGCGTCGTCCGGGGCGGTCATTGGCGCACTCTAGCATTTCTGTTTTCCAGAAATTGGAATTCAGAAATTCGGTCACACGACGGCTTGACTCTCACGTGACGTGAGTCCGTACGGTCACCGGCATGGCGAAGAAGAAGATGACGTCCCCCCTCACCGCCGAGGAGAAGCGTGAGGTCTGGGGCGAGTGGGCCGACCGGGAAGAGGAGTACCTGGACGAGGTCGAGCAGCGGTGGGGCGACTCCGAGGCGTACGCGCAGTCGGCGAAGCGGGTCGCGACCTACGGCAAGGAGGACTGGGAGCGGATCAAGAGCGACAACGCGGCGATCGAGGCGCGCATCCGCGAGCTGATGGACGCCGGCGCCGACCCGGCCGGCGAGGCGGCCATGGACGTGGCCGAGGCGCAGCGGCAGCACATCTCGCGCTGGTTCTACGACACCACGCACGACTTCCACGTGCTGAAGGGCGAGCTGTACGTGGACGACCCGCGCTTCCGGGCGGGCATCGAGGCCGGCACGCGGCCGGGCGCGGCCGAGTGGCTGCGCGAGGCGATCCGCGCCAACGCCGAGCGGTTCAGCCGCGCGTGACGCCGCCGACGACCGTGGTCACCATCCGGTGCACGGCGTCCGGCTCGGGCCGGGCGCCGGTGCGGTCGGCGTAGAGCAGGTGGCCGGCGCCGATCAGGGTGGCGCCGAGCGTGTCGACGTCGGCGTCGGCGGCGACGCGGCCCAGCTCGCGTTCGGCGGCGAGGTAGGCGGCCAGCATGGTCGCGGCCTCCGTCAGGACCGGGATGCCGACGGGCCACGTCTCGCGCAGCCGGGCGCGCAGCTCGTCGCGGAAGACGACGAGCGCGACGATCGCCACCGCGACCGACTCGAACAGGGCCGACAGCGCGGCCGTGAGGTTGCCGGCGACGGTCCCGGTGCCCGCGGCCTCGCGCAGGGCGGTGATCTGCGGGGCCATCCGGTGGACGCGGTCGAGCACGAACTCGGCGAGGAAGGCGTCGAAGTCGGCGAAGTGCCGGTGCAGGACGCCCTTGGCGCAGCCCGCCTCGGTGGTCACCGCCCGGCTGGTCAGCGCGTTGGGCCCGTCGCGGAGCAGGATGCGCTCGGCCGCGTCGAACAGCTGATCGCGCACGTCGCGAATGGCCACACCGGTCGGCATCGTGCGTCCTCCTTGTCGAGTGGGCAGTTGCCCACTATGGTGGGCGCATGCCCACTATATCGCTGGGGGCCTCCGAGCCCCATCATGCCCGCCAGGTCGCCGAGGGGTTCGGCGCGGACGCAGCCCTCTACGACCGGACCCGCCCCCGCTATCCCGGCGCCCTGATCGAGCGGATCGTCGCGAGCAGTCCCGGAGCCGACCTGCTCGACGTCGGCAGCGGCACCGGGATCGAGGCCCGGCAGTTCCAGGAGGCGGGCTGCCGCGTGCTCGGCGTCGAGCCCGACGAGCGGATGGCCGCCTTCGCCCGCCGCACCGGGGTCGAGACCGAGGTGGCGGCCTTCGAGACCTGGGACCGCGCCGGCCGGACCTTCGACGCGGTCGTCTCCGGGCAGGCCTGGCACTGGGTGGACCCGGTCGCGGGCGCCGCCAGGGCCGCGGAGGCGCTGCGGCCCGGCGGCCGGCTGGCGCTGTTCTGGAACGCGTTCCAGCCTCCGGCCGACTTCGCGGAAGCCTGCGCGGAGGTCTACCGCAGGGTGCTGCCCGAGCTGCCGATCTTCAGCCGTACGGTGCCCGACGTGGAGACGTACACCGCACTGCTGGACAGGGCCGAGGACGGCATCCGGAAGGCGGACGCGTTCGACGAGCCGGAGCGGTGGCGCTTCGACTGGGAACGGCGCTACACCCGGGACGAGTGGCTGGAACAGGTTCCGACGTTCGGCGGCCACAACCAGCTCCCGCCCGGCAAGCTCCGCGACGTCCTGGCGGGCGTCGGCGCCGCCGTCGACGCCTTGGGGGGCGCCTTCACGATGGGGTACGCCGCGGTCGTGGTCACCGCGCGGCGTCGCCCGTGACGTGAAGGGCGGCTATCCGGCCCTCTCCCGCAGCCGGGCGGCCTGGCGGGTCAGGTGGTCGCGCTCGGCCGGGTTCGGCGCCTCCCCGGCGGCCTCCGCGTAGAGCCGTGCCGCCGTCACCAGGTCGCCTGCCCGCTCGTGCAGATACGCGGCGGCGGCGGTGTGGCGCGGCAGGGCCGGGTCCAGCTCCGCCAGGGCCGCCAGCCCTGCCCGGGGGCCGTCGGCCTCGCCCAGGGCGACCGCCCGGTTGAGCCGCGCCACCGGGCTGCCGGTGAGCCGCACGAGCTCGTCGTACCACTCGACGATCTGCACCCAGTCGGTCTCCTCGGCCGTCCTGGCGTCGGCGTGCAGCGCGGCGATGGCCGCCTGGGCCTGGAACTCGCCCAGGCGGTCCCGGGCCAGCGCCGCCTGGAGGATGTCGATGCCCTCGGCGATCAGGCGGGTGTCCCACAGGCCGCGGTCCTGCTCGGCGAGCGGCACCAGGTTGCCGTCGGCGGCCGTGCGCGCCGGGCGCCGCGCGTGGTGCAGCAGCATGAGCGCGAGCAGCCCCGCGACCTCCTCGTGCCTGGTCATGGCCGCGAGCCGGCGGGTGAGCCGGATCGCCTCGGCGGCCAGGTCGACCTCACCCGAGTAGCCCTCGTTGAACACCAGGTAGAGCACCCGCAGCACGGTCGCGAGGTCGCCCGGCCGGTCGAACCGGACCCCTGAGACGATCCGCTTGGCCCGGCTGATCCGCTGGGCCATCGTCGCCTCCGGCACCAGGTACGCCCGGGCGATCTGCCGCGTCGTCAGGCCGCCCACCGCGCGCAGGGTGAGCGCCACCGCCGAGGCGGGCGTCAGCGACGGGTGCGCGCACAGGAAGTGGAGCTGGAGCGTGTCGTCCACCGCCGGGCCGGGGAGCGGAGGCGGCTCCTCCTCGACGCGCGCCTCGCGGTGCCGCCGGGAGGCGTCGGCGCGGGCGGCGTCGAGGAACCGGCGCCACGCCACGGTGATCAGCCAGCCCTTGGGGTCGCGCGGCGGGTCGTCCGGCCACACGCGCACGGCCTCGGCCAGCGACTCCTGCACGGCGTCCTCGGCCCCGGCGAAGTCGGCTCCGCGACGGACGAGGACGCCGATCACCTCGGGGGTGAGGATCCGCAGCAGGGAGTCGTCCACCGCCCGTCACTCCGCGTCGGCCGGCGCGTCGCTCAGCAGCGGGCGGACCTCCAGCCACTCGCGGACCGGCTCGCCGCCCGCGCCCGGGGCCGCCGACAACTCGGCGGCCAGTTCGAGCGCCCGGTCGTAGCTCTCGACGTCGATGAGCATCCAGCCGGCGATCAGGTCCTTGGTCTCGGCGAACGGGCCGTCGGTGACCGGCGGCCGGCCCTCCCCGTCGTAGCGGACGAACGTGCCCTCCGGCGAGAGCGCCCGGCTGTCGACGTACTCGCCGGACTCCACCAGCCGGTCGGCGAAGTCCCGCATGTACTGCACGTGGGCCGCCAGCTCCTCGGGCGTCCACCGGTCCATCGGCACGTCGTTGACCGCGGCCGGCGCGCCCCGGTAGTGCTTGAGCAGCAGGTACTTGGCCATCGTGTTCTCCTTCAGGCGGGCGGCCTCAAGGTGTGCCGAGGTCGCCCGTGGGTTCATGAGTTCCTTCCCATCGGTGTCATCCTGCCCTCGATCGCCGCCCGCCGTACGGGACGCCCTCGACCTCAGCGCGTGAGCGTCCGCTCGTGCTCCTCCTCGTCCAGGGCGACCTTCTCCCCGCCGTACGCGAGCGACATGCGGGCGCGCAGCCGGCCGAGCGGGCCGCGCAGCCGGGCGGGCGGGACCTCGGAGGCGGCGGGGGCGGCGTCGGCGAGCATCGGCACGGGCTCCTTGCCGCGCAGGTGCGCCTCCATGTCCTCGGCCAGCGGCGCGTGCACCTCGGTGAACGCGCCGCCGGGCAGCCGCTTGATCACGCCGGTCGGCAGGCCGTGCCCGACGAGCTCGGCGTCGGAGCGCTGCAGGCCCAGGCAGATCCGGTACGTGATGACGTACGCGAGCACGGGCCCGGCGATCACCAGCACGCGACCGGCGTAGGTGGTGGTGTTCAGGCTGATGTGGAAGGTGGCGGAGAGCTCGTCGTTGGCCCCCAGCAGCCACAGCACGCCGTAGAAGACGACGGTGGTCATGCCGATCGCGGTGCGGTGCGGGTTGTTGCGCGGCCGGTCGAGGACGTGGTGCTCGCGCTGGTCGCCGGTGATCCAGCGTTCCAGGAACGGGTAGAGCACCATGCCCGTGAGCACGAGGCCGAGCGGCACCAGCGCCGGGACGACGACGCTCAGCGGCACCGTGCCCGCCTGGCCGGTGCCGAACAGGTTGACCTCCCAGGCGGGCATCAGGCGCAGCGCGCCCTCCAGGAAGCCCAGGTAGAAGTCGGGCTGGGAGCCGGCCGAGATGTCGGCCGGGGTGTAGGGCCCGTACAGCCACACGGGGTTGATCTGGGCGAAGCTGGCGAGCCCGGCCACCGAGCCCAGCGTGAACAGGAAGAACGCGCCGGTCTTGGCCATGAACGACGGGTAGAGCGGGGCGCCCACGACGTTCTTGCGGGTGCGGCCCTTGCCCGGCATCTGGGTGTGCTTCTGCACCCACATCAGCACCAGGTGCACCGAGACGAGCGCCAGCAGGATGCCCGGGATGAGCAGGATGTGCAGCGCGTAGAAGCGGGAGACGACGTCCTCGCCCGGATACTCGCCGCCGAACAGCAGGAAGGTCGCGTACGTGCCGACCACCGGCAGCGACATGAGCACGCCCTGGGTCACCCGCAGGCCGGCGCCCGACAGCAGGTCGTCGGGGAGCGAGTAGCCCGTCAGGCCCTCCAGCAGGGCCAGCGCGAGCATCGTGACGCCGATGACCCAGGTGAGCTCGCGCGGCTTGCGGTAGGCGCCGGTGAAGAACACGCGCAGCGCGTGGACCATCATGCCGCCGATGAACAGCAGGGCGGACCAGTGGTGGATCTGCCGGATGAGCAGCCCGCCGCGCACCTCGAAGCTGATCTTCAGAGTGGAGGCGTACGCCTCCGACATCTGCACGCCCTTCAGCGGGGCGTACACGCCGTCGTAGACCACGTGGTTCATGCTCGGCTTGAACCAGAACGTCAGGAACGTGCCGGTGAGCAGCAGGATGACGAAGGAGTAGAGCGCGATCTCGCCCAGCAGGAAGGACCAGTGGTCGGGGAAGATCTTGCGCAGGTTGCGGTTCAGGAAGCGGGCCGCTCCCAGGCGTTCGTCGAGGAACGACGATGTCCGGGCGACGCCGCCGGGGACCGTTTCCATGCGTGCTACTTCCTTTCTGTCCGCGTTCACCACTAAGACGCCGCAGGGCCAGGAAATGTGACATCGGCGACGTCGCACGGGGTGGCCCGATGTCACAATCGGCGCGCCTGCGGCGTCTTATGGGCGACTGACGCACGTTCGAGACACGGCGAGGTGAGCCATGGCGATCCCTTCACACACCGGCCCCGGCTCGTGGCACATCGTCCTGGAGGCGACCGAGGCGAAGCTGACGGCGCGCGGCCTGAAGGGGCCCCGGCTCCTGTTCGCGCCCACGCGCCTCGACGGCGCCTTCTACCTGCGGCCCGACGCCGCCCTGGCGGGCTTCGCGCTGGAGCTGCCCCTGCCCTCGCACCGGGCCGAGCCGCCGGTGCTGCGCTGGGAGTCGGCCGAGCTCGACCGCGACGGGCACGCCTGGCTGCGCTTCGGCAGCCAGGCGGTGCGCTCCCCCGTCACGGTCATGTGCGCGGAGATCCCCGGTGAGCGGCCCTACGTGAAGATCGTCCTGGAGACCGTGTTCTCCTCGCGGAACCTGCGGCTGCCCGCCTGGTTCCTGCCGAGGACGGTCACGCTGCGGCTGTTCACCGAGCTCCGCCCCTGGTGATCGGGGGCGGAGCTCACCACGAGATCGGGCCGAGCCGGTCGCTGAAGGTCCCGGTCGGCCCGTCCGCGCCGATCGTCGCGAGCCTGACGATCGAGTCGGTGCCCTCGGTGACGGTCAGCGTCCCGGTGTGGTGGTTCATGTCGGTGGCGGCGTAGGTGCGGTTCACGACCTCGCCGGGCGTGATGGCGTTGAACTTGATCTCCGGGAGCGCCTGCGCGTAACGGACGGTGAGCATGTTCAGCGCGGCCTTGGACGAGGCGTAGGCGAGCTCGTGCATCGACGCGGAGGGCTGGTCCGGGTCGGTGATCACCGCGAAGGAGCCGGCGCCGCTCGACACCATCACCACCCGCGGGCACTCGGCCTCGCGCAGCAGGGGCAGGAACGCGTGCGTGACCCTGACCGGCCCGTACACGTTCGTGTCGTAGACGGCGTGGATCTCCTCCGCCGTCGCGTCGGCGGGCGGAACGCCCCTGCCGGACGCGCCGGCGTTGTTGATCAGCACGTCCAGCCGGTCGGTGTGCTCCCGGACGAGCGTGACGGCGGCGGCCACCGACTCCTCCGACGTCACGTCCAGCGGCACCAGGACCACGTGCGCGCCGCCTGCGGCCAGCTTGCCGGCCGCCTCCCGCCCCCGGCCCTCGTCACGCGAGCCGAGAAAGATCGTCCACCCCAGCTCGCCGAGCCGCCGGGCGGCCTCCAGGCCCAGCCCCTTGTTGCCCCCGGTGATCAGCGCCGACGTCGTACGGACTGCCATGTCCACTCCCCATGTCATGTGCGGGTCGTTCATTCGGTCGGCCATGAAGATGCCGGTGACCCGGCCTTTGTGACGTCGAGATGTCACAGATTCGGGGGAAGTGGCATCTTGTGCACGAAACCGATGGCGCACGACCAGTCAGGAGCACTCATGTCCAGCGGCGCGGATCCCGCCACCGAGGCGTTCGTCGCCCACCGCAACCTGCTGTTCACGGTCGCGTACGAGATGCTCGGCTCCGCCGCCGACGCCGAGGACGTGCTGCAGGAGACCTGGATGCGCTGGGCGGGCGTCGACCTCGGGGTCGTGCAGGACCCGCGCGCCTACCTGGTCAAGATCACCACCCGGCAGGCGCTGATGCGACTGCGCGCCCTGGGCCGGCGCAAGGAGTCCTACGTCGGGCCGTGGCTGCCCGAGCCGCTGCTGACCGCGCCCGACGTGGCCGAGGACGTGGAGCTGGCCGACAGCGTGTCGATGGCGATGCTGCTGGTGCTGGAGACGCTCACGCCGACCGAGCGGGCGGTGTTCGTGCTGCGCGAGGTGTTCGACGTGGGCTACGACGAGATCGCCGACGCCGTGGGCAAGAGCGCGGCCGCCGTGCGGCAGATCGCCCACCGGGCCCGCTCCCACGTCGCCGCCCGCCGGCCGCGCGGCGACGCCTCGCCCGCCGAGATCCGGGGCGCGCTGGAGGCGTTCCGGCGCGCGGTCGAGACGGGCGACCTGCAGGGGCTGCTCGACATCCTCGCCCCCGACGTCGTCGTCCTGAGCGACGGCGGCGGCGTCAAGCAGGCGCTGCTGCGGCCCGTGCGCGGCGCCGAGCGGGTCGTCCGCGTCTTCGCCACCGGCCTGAAGAGGTTCGGCGCCGCGATGTCGCTCGAACCGGCGCAGGTCAACGGCGGCCCCGCGATGCTGATCCGGCTCGACGGCGAGCTCGACGGCGTCCTGGCCGTGCGGGTCGAGCACGGCCTGGTCACCGGCCTGTACTACGTGCGCAACCCCGAGAAGCTGTCGCGCGTGACGAGCGAGACCGCCATCCACCTGTGACCCGCGCGGGCTAGCGGTTGTAGAGCCGCCGCGCCAGCAGATAGCCGGTCAGCGCGATGACCGCGCTCCACACCGCCGCCTGCGCCAGGCTCGCCCCCGGCGCGCGCCCGTCCAGCAGCGCGCGCAGGGACTCGATCACCGGCGTGAACGGCTGGTTCTCGGCGAACCAGCGCAGCCCGGCCGGCATCGACTCCGGCGGGACGAAGCCGCTGCCCAGGAACGGCAGCATCATCAGCGGCATCGGCAGGTTGCTGGCCGTGGCGACGCTCTTGGACATCAGCGCGAGCGCCACCGCCAGCCAGGTGATCGCGAAGGTGAACATCGCCAGCACCGCGGCCACGCCGAGCCAGTCCAGCACCGAGGCGGCCGGGCGGAAGCCGATCAGCAGCGCCGCCAGCAGCACCACCGCCATCGCGATGAACGTCTGCACCATCGCGCCGAGCACGTGCCCGGTCAGGACCGAGACCCGGGCGATGGCCATCGTCTTGAACCTGGCGATGATGCCTTCGGTCATGTCGGTGGCCACCGAGATCGCGGTCCCCTGCGCGGCCGCCGCGACCGTCATGATCAAGATGCCGGGAGTGAGGTAGCCGGTGTAGGCGGCCCGGTCGCCGCCGATGCCCACGCCCATCGTCCCGCCCAGGACGAAGACGAACAGCAGCAGGAACACCACGGGCACGGCCGCGAACGTGATGATCAGCGTCGGGTAGCGCCAGATGTGCTTGACCTGGCGGCGCAGCATCGTGACCGAGTCGACGACCGCGTTCATCGGGCGGGCTCCTTGGTGAGGGTGAGGAAGACGTCGTCCAGGTCCGGGCTGTGCACGGTCAGCTCGGCGACCTCGACGGCCTGGCCGTCCAGCCAGTCGAGCAGCTTCTTCAGCGTCCTGACGCCGCCCTCGTTGGGGATCTGTGCGGTCAGCGTCGCGTCGTTGCGCGAGGAGGCGCCCAGGTGCGGGACCACCCTGCGGTAGCCGTCGGCGTCGGCGAAACGCACGACCACGCGGCCGCCCGGCACCAGCCGCTTGAGCTCGTCCGGAGTGCCCTCGGCGACCAGCCCGCCCTGGCTGAGCAGGGCGATGCGGCCGGCCAGCTCGTCGGCCTCCTCCAGGTACTGCGTGGTCAGGAAGATGGTGACGCCGTCCTGCTCGACCAGGTCGCGGACGATCTGCCACATCGTGCGGCGGCTGCGCGGGTCCAGGCCGGTGGTCGGCTCGTCGAGGAAGATGAGCCGGGGCGTGCCGACCATCGTCATCGCCAGGTCGAGCCTGCGCCGCATGCCGCCCGAGTAGGTGGCCGCCGGCTTGCCCGCGGCCTCCGTGAGGTCGAAGCGCTTCAGCAGGTCGCGGGCGCGTGCCCGGCCCCGGGCGCGGCCGAGGTGGAGCAGGTCGGCCATGAGCCGCAGGTTCTCCTCGCCGGTGAGGAAGCCGTCCACGGCCGAGAACTGGCCGGTGACGCCGATCGCGGCACGCACCTTGTCGGGCTCCGCGGCCAGGTCGTGCCCCGCCACCCGGATCTCGCCGGCGTCGGCCTTGATCAGCGTGGACAGGATCTGCACCGTGGTGGTCTTGCCCGTGCCGTTGGGGCCGAGCAGGGAGAAGATCGTGCCCTGCGGGATGGTGAGGTCGATGCCGTCCAGGACGCGGTGCGGCCCGTACGCCTTGCGCAGCCCGGTCACCGAGATGGCGGCGTCCGCCACCGCGCTCACCTCCGGTCCCAGGTGACGGGCAGGCTGATGACGCCCTGCACCTGCGTGGGGTCGGTGCGCGTCCGCACCTCGTGCTCCGGCACGGCCAGGCGCAGGCCCGGGAAGCGGGCGAGCAGCGCGGGGAAGGCGACGCGCATCTCGACGCGGGCGAGCTGCTGGCCGAGGCACTGGTGCACGCCGTGGCCGAACGCCAGGTGCCCGGCGGTGGCGCGGCGCAGGTCGAGCAGGTCGGGGTCGGGGAACTTGGCCGGGTCCCGGTTGGCGACGTCGAGCGCGACGACGACCGTGTCGCCCGCCTGGAGCTGGACGCCGTCGAGCTCGACGTCCTCCCGCACGCCGCGCATGCCGAGGGCGGCGATGGACAGGTAGCGCAGCAGCTCCTCGACGGCGCCGCCGATCAGGCCGGGGTCGGCGCGCAGGGCGGCGAGCTGCGCGGGGTTGCGCAGCAGGGCGTAGGTGCCGAGCGCGAGCATGTTGGCGGTGGTGTCGAGCCCGGCGCTGAGCAGGAAGGCGGCCACGCCGCCGAGCTCGTCGTCGTCCAGCTCGCCGCCCCGCGCGAGGTCGCTGAGGAGGTCGTCGGTCGGCTGGGCGCGCTTGGCGAGCGCGAGCTCCCGCAGGTACACGCCGAGCTCGGCGAACGCGGTGTACTGGGCCTCGGCGGCCTCCGCCGTCCCGGCGTCGGCGAGCGTCCGCGTCTGGTCCTGGAACCGGTCGCGGTCCTCGTACGGGACGCCGAGCAGCTCGCAGATCATGAGCGCGGGGACGGGCCGGGCGAAGACGTCGAGCAGGTCGGCGGGCGGCCCCTGCCGTTCCATGACGTCGAGCCGCTCGCGGGTGAGCTCGGTGACCCGTTCGGTGAGCAGGTTCATCCGGCGGACGGTGAACCGGCCCGTGAGCAGCTTGCGGAAGCGGGTGTGCTCGGGGGCGTCCATGCCGGTCAGGTCGCCGACGGGGGCCGGCGGCAGGTGCCCGCCCATCAGCGGGTGGTACAGGGTCTCGTAGCGGGAGCTGAAGCGCGGGTCGGCGAGGATCTGCCGGACCGCCCCGTAGCCGGTGGCCAGCCACACGCCGGGCGCGCCCTCGGGCGTGGCCAGGCGGGCGATCGGCCGCTCGGCACGCAGGGCGGTGAGCGCGGGGGCGGGATCGAAGGGGCAGCCGGGCGCGCGGTCCAGGGACGGGGCGACCGGCTCATCGCGATAGTACGTGTTCGACATACATTGAAAGCTACGTTGCGTTCGGAAATGCTGTCAATCAATCGGATTGTATTTGCGCAGGTCAGAGCCGTGAAACTGGTGCAATGACGATGGGGGCGAATGCACCGACTTGTTGCAATGGATGGCGGCGAACGCAATACTGACGGCATGCCTGGAGGACGCTTGACCCAGCGGGACCGGCAGCGCATCTCGGCCGGGCTCGCCCAGGGGCTGCCCTATGCCGAGATCGCCCGGCGGCTCGACCGGCCGACCTCGACGATCAGCCGGGAGATCGCCCGCAACGGCGGTCCCGCCGCCTACCGGCCCGAGCAGGCCCACCGGGCGACCGAGCGGCGGGCCCGGCGCGGCCCCCACGCCGCTCCCCGGTCCGCCGGATCGGCCGACGGCGATGCCGGCCGGGCCGCCCAGGCCGAGGACACCGTCGTCGAGATGGCGGTCGCGATGGGGCTGCCCAGGATGATGGCCCGCGTCCTCATCGCCCTGTGGCTGAGCGACGAGGGCAGGCTCACCTCGGCCGGGCTGTCCGACCGGCTCAAGGTCAGCCCCGCCTCGGTCTCCCTGGCCGTCGGCTACCTGATCCAGCAGGGGCTGATCAGGCGCGAGCGCGATCCGCAACGCCGCCGCGACGTCTACGTGGTCGACGACGACGCCTGGTACCAGGCGATCGTGACCAGCGCGTGGCAGACGCTCCACGCGGCGGAGACCGCCAAGCAGGCGGGCGAGAGCTTCGGCCCCGAGACGCCCGTCGGCCGCCGCCTCGCCCACGGCGGCGCCTTCCTGGAGCGGATCAGCCTCGACGTCCTGGAGTCCGCCGAACGCTGGCGCCACCTGCTGCCGTGACCCGCGCCTGGTCAGGTCCGGTCCTAGGCGCGTTCCTTGCCGAACGTGACCTCGGGGTGTCGCGGCGACGGCCCGTCCAGCAGAGGCTGCCGCGTGCCCCTCAGGTGCCGGTCGAGGAAGGCCGCCACGTACGTGCGGGTGAGCTCCACGGCGCGCCCCGCCGCCATGATCCCGGTGGCGGGCCTGACGCCGAACGCGGCCGTCAGCACCGGCCCGTCGGTGAACGACTGGTGCTCCGCCCCGGCCACGACGAGCCGGCGCTTCCACCCGGTCAGCAGCTTCCAGTCCCGGTCCCACGAGCCGTCGCCGCCGCCGGGCCCGTGCTGCGGAGTGCCGACGAACATGAACGGCCGCGCGAGCCCGCCCCGGGGAATCCTGGCGTAGGTGCTGCCGTCCAGGTCGATCCCGGCGCGCACCCGGGGGTCCGTCACCATGGCCGCCAGGGCGGCGGCCCCGCCGATCGACTGGCCCGCCATCGCGATCCTGCCCGGATCGACCAGCTCGGTGTCCGCCAGCCGGTCCAGGACGAACGACACGTCGGCCGCCCGGCCGCGCACCACGCGGGCGCCGAAGCCGGGGTCGGTGTCGCTGTCGCAGGCCAGGCACTCCGCGACCGTCCCGTCCCGCCACGTGGTCGCGTAGCTCTCGTGGGTGTGGTCGATCCCCGCCACCGCGTACCCCCGGCTGGCCAGGTCCTCGGCCAGCGACGTGAGCAGGCTGACCGGCTTGGTGAAGCCGGGCGACAGCACCACCAGCGGCAGCTCGCGCCCCGCCGGCTCGGCGTCCTTGACGGCGTGCGTCCGCGTCCGGCTCAGCAGGTCGTACGGGACGCCCGCGATCCGGCCGCCCTTCAGGTTGAGCTCCGACTCCTTCGGCGTCATGTACGGCGCTGGCTCCCCGTCCCGCCGCTCGGCCGGGTACCACAGCGTGACCTTGAGCCGCCGGGTCCGGGCGTCGGGATCCCAGGGGTCGGGGCGGGAGTCGTCCTCCACGTACATGGTCCTGGTGCCGACCCGGTGCGGGCCGGTGGGGGCGGGCAGCGTGGCGGGACCGGCCGGCGGGGCCGGGGCGGCGGCCGTCCGGGGCGGGGCGGGCGCGCCGCACGCGGTCGCCAGCGTGACGACGGCGAGCGCCGCCAGGATCGCTCTCATGAGGCCTCCCTCAGCAGGCGCAGGCCCTGCGCCAGCGCGGGATCGCGCCCGGCGGCGGCGTCGCGCGGGGTCAGGGGCGCGTAGTGGTCGGGCGGCACGCCGATCCGGTCGATCACCTCGCGGCGCGGCCCGAGATGGCGCTTGCCCGGCAGGCTCAGCGTGGTGTGGTTGCCGAGCCGGTACGCCTGCGCCGGGCCGGAGATCACCCCGGCGGTCCTGGTGCCGACCAGCCGCCCCGCGCCCAGGGCCTTGACGGCGGAGCTGAAGTGCTCGCACGCCGAGGCGCAGCTGCGGTCGACGAGCACGACCAGCGGCAGGCCGACCAGCTCGACGGTGTCGTCGGTGCGCGACGCCTCGCACCGGCCGTCGCCCGCGCACTGGTAGGCGGTGACCTGGCCGTGCGCGAACGCGCTCACCAGCCGCACCGCCTCGTCCGGGCTGCCGCCGCCGTTGCCGCGCAGGTCCAGCACGACACCGGCGAGCGTCCGGCCCGCGCGCAGCCGCGCGATCGCCCTGAGCGCCCGGTTCGCCGAGTCGGGCGCGAACCCGGCCACCCGTACGTAGGCGACGTCGTCGTCCAGCAGCCTCGACCGCACCACCTGCAGCTCGGCCAGGTCCCGCTGGTAGAGGCCGGGCCTGAGCGTCACGCTCCAGCGGCGGCCGGTGCCCTCCCGCAGCAGGCTCAGCCGGACCGGCCGGGCCCGGGGGTAGGGCTCGTACAGGGCGGCGATCGCGGCCGTGGCCTTCCCGCCGATGAACGGGGCCGATCCGTCGATCGATTCGATCACGTCGCCGGGCCGCAGCCCGGCGGCCCGCGCCGCGCCGCCGTGCACGGCCGTGACGAACAGCGGGGGCACGGCGGCGGCTGGGTTGCCGTGCACCTGCGGGCCGTCGGCGCTCGCCTGGAGGCCCAGGCCGTAGCCGTCGCCGTCGTAGTGGCCCGGCGGCCGGGCGAGGCCGTGCGTCCAGCGGGCGTGGTTGTCGCCGAGGCTGGCCACGATGGCCACCAGGGTGACGACGGCCGGCTGGTCGCCCAGCCCGGGGACCTGGCCGGTGATCTTCCGGAAGGCGGTCTCGAACGCGGCCCAGTCGGCCTTCCGGTCGCCGGTCAGCGCGGGCATGGTGGCTTCGGGCAGGTCGCGGCCGTGGCGGTCGAGTTCACGCGCCAGCGCGGCGAACCCGGCGGTCAGCAGCGAGCGGGCGTCCAGGGCGGCGCCGCCGTAGTAGGAGCCGAGGATGCAGAAGTACGCCTGCTCGATGACGTCGATCGTGGTGGCCGTCTCGGCGGCGGGCGGGCCCGCGGGGCGCTCGCAGGCGGTCCCGGCCGCTGTTCCGCCTGTGCCGCCCTGGCTGCGCGGCGGCGCGGGCGCCGTGCACGCGGTGGCGGCCAGGAGCAGGGCGAGCCCGGCGGCCGCTGTCCTGGCCGTCATGACAGGCGCCTCCGCACCCACCGGAAGGACAGCCCCGTCAGGGCGGCGGTGAGCAGCGCGTAGATGCCGGTCTCCATCCACTGCAGGGCCCAGAAGCGGTCGAGGGGCTGGTAGGCGGCCCGCTGCCGGTAGCCGAGCCGGCTGAGCTCGGACAGGCAGGCCCCCGGGCCCTGCCGCGCCTGCTGTGTCCCGCAGGGCCCGGACGTGATGGAGACGCCGTGGACGACCGCCTCGTCACCGCTCGCGGCCAGCGTGCGGCCCGATCCGTCGATGAGCTCGCTCGACAGCACCCACGCCCCCGTGTGCCCGGGGATCGCCTGGGTCAGGGTCACCGTGGTCAGCCCGTCGCGGCGCACGCCGAACATGTCGACGTTCTCCTGGGTGAGGTCGAACGTCGAGGTGACCGGCGGCATCAGGTGCGGCCTGACCAGCAGCGGCATGGCGACCTGGACCGCGGTGAAGACGAGCAGCGTGAGCGCCATCGCGGGCAGCGTCCGCTTGACGAGCATGCCGATGCTCACGCCGAGGACGAAGGCGAAGGCCGCGAACCCGAGCGGAAGGATGCCGCGCGCGCTGAACACCAGCGGGTCCATGAGCGCGAAGCCCTCCGGCGCCGACTGGTCGAGCGGGCCCGACCACCAGGTGACCGCGAGCCCGCTGACCCCGGCGGCGGCGGCCGCGACCAGGCCGGTGAGGGCCAGCTTGACCGCCAGCCAGCGCCTGCGGGTGATGCCCTGGTTCCACACCAGCAGGTGGGTGCCGGCCTCCAGCTCGCGGGTGATCAGCGGCGCCCCCCAGAAGAGGCCGACGAGGGCGGGCAGGATCAGGACCACGAGGGTGCCGGCCAGGAACGGCATCCGGTACGCGTCGAAGAACCGGTCGTAGAAGTGCAGGCACTCCGCGCCGGGCGCGCAGGCGGCGAGCCCGGCCGCGTAGTCGGCGGCCAGCCGCGAGCCGGTCGGCGCCAGGACGGCGGCGAGCGCCACGAGCAGGGCGGACGTCATCAGGGCCGCGCCGCGGAACTGCCGCCAGGTGAGCCAGATCATCGCCGCACCTCCAGGGCGGGCCGCGGGCCGGCGGCGGTGGAATCGTCCATGTACGCCAGGACCAGGTCCTCCAGCGTGAGCCGGCTGACCGTCCACGCCGGGTCGAGGATCGGCCGGTCGGTGCGGACGACGTACGTGCTCTGCCGGTCGGTGTGCCGGGCGGAGACGACGTGCTGGTCGGCGGGCAGCGTGCCGGGGTCGCGGCGCGGGCCGGTGAGGCGGTGGTGGGTGGCCAGCAGCCGCTCGGCCTCCCCCGCGATCCGGACCCGGGAGTCGACCAGCACGATCAGGTAGTCGCACGTCCGTTCCAGGTCGGAGACCAGGTGGGAGGAGAGCACGACGCTGAGCTCGTGCTCGACCGTCGCCTCCATCAGCCCTTGCAGGAACTCGCGGCGGGCCAGCGGGTCGAGCGAGGCGACCGGCTCGTCCAGGATCAGCAGCTCGGGCCGCTTGGCCAGGCCGAGGGTCAGGGCGAGCTGGGCGCGCTGGCCGCCGGACAGCCGGCCGGCGCGCTGGGCGGGGTCGAGGCCGAGCCGGGCGATCCGCTCGCGCGCCGTTGCGGCGTCCCAGCCGGTGTTGAGCCGGGCGCCCAGCCGCAGGTGCTCGGCGACGCTCAGCCCGGCGTAGACGGGGGTGTCCTGGGCGACGAAGCCGACCTTGGCCAGTTGCGCGGGCCCGGCGGCGGGCCGGCCGCCCAGCACCGACAGCCCGCCGGTCGTCGGCTGAAGCTGGCCGCCGGCCAGCTTCAGCAGCGTGGTCTTGCCGGCTCCGTTGGGCCCGACCAGCCCGACGACGTGCCCGTCGGGGATGTCGATGGTGCACTCGCGTAACGCCCAGCGCCTGCCGTATCGCTTGCCCAGCCCGCGGGCCTCCAAGACGGAACTCACGCGATGTCCTCCTGTGCGGCGGTCCTGAATGTGGTCATGAAGAGGGCCTCGATGCTCTCGTCGTCGAGCCCGGCTCGGCGCGCCTTGGCCAGCCAGTGCCGCAGCTCCAGCCGCAGCGGGCCGTGCGCGGCCAGCGACGTGCCGGCGAGCGTCGCCGTCACGAACGTCCCGACGCCCGGCCGGGCGGCGACCAGGCCCTCGTGCTCGAGCTCCCGGTACGCCTTGAGGACGGTGTTGGCGTTGATCGCCAACTGCGCCACGACCTCCTTGAGGGTCGGGAGCTGGTCGCCCTCGTGGAGCAGCCCCAGCCGGAGCGCGTGCCGTACCTGCTGGACGATCTGCTGGTAGGGCGCGAGGCCGGACTTGGCGTCCAGGTAGAACTCGATCACCATTTCTCCATTTATCTAGTGTTCTAGGACATTAGATGGTTGCAGATATGGCCGGGGTTAACTACTCCGTAAGCGCGCACGACCTGCACAGGACCCGCACACAGGCTGCGCGGCGCCCGCAAACCCGTCTGCTTTGATGACGCCGTGCCCGAGGGGACAAGGAGCCGAACCGTCATGCGTCATCCCACAGAACACCCGCCCCGGCGCGCCGTCCGGGCCGTCCTGCGCAGCCCCGTGGCCGCCGCGCTCGCCGTCGCCGTCGTCCTGGCGGGCGCGGGCACGGCCGCCGCCAACGACTGGGTGCCGATCTTCCGGACCGAGCGGATCGAGCCGGTCGGTGTCGGCGCCGCCGACCTCGTCGCCCTGCCCGACCTGAGCGCGTACGGCGACGTCGTGGTGACCGGCGGCGACGGGCCGCGCGAGGTCCCGGACGCGGCGGCCGCCAAGGCGCGCACCGGGCTCGACGTGCCCGTGGTGCGCACGCTGCCGCGCGGCGTCGCCGGCGAGCCCGTCCACCAGGTCGTGGGCGAGATGACCGCGACGTTCACGTTCTCCGCGGACCGGGCCGGCAAGGCCGCCGCCGAGGCCGGGCAGCCGCTGCCGCCGCCCCCGCCGGGGCTGGACGGGCAGCGGGTGCGCCTGGTCGCCGGGCCCGGTGTGGCCGGGATCTGGTCGCAGCCCGCCGGGGTGCCCGCCCTCGTCGTCGGCCGCGCCGTCGCGCCCCGCGCGCTGTCGTCCGGCGTCCCGTACGCGAGCGTGCGCGACTACCTGCTGACGCTGCCCGGCCTGCCGGACGAGGCCGCCGCGCTGCTGCGCGCGTTCGGCCCGGAGCGGGACACCCTGCCGCTGCCCGTGCCGGCCGGGCGGTTCACCACCTCCCGGGCGAGCGTGCACGGGGTGCCGGCCACGGTGATCGCCACCCGCGACCGGACGCTGGCGGCCGTCGTGTGGGTGGACGGCGGCGTGGTGACCGCCGTGGCGGGCGCGCTGGACGCCGCCGAGGTGCTGGCGGTCGCCGGGGACCTCCGATGACCGGCGGCACGCCGCCGAGCCCGCCCGCCGTGCGGTGCTCGGGCCTGCGCAGGCGCTACGGCAGGCGGCCCGCCGTCGAGGACGTGTCGCTGGAGGTGGGCCGCGGCGAGGTGGTCGGGCTGCTCGGCCCGAACGGCGCCGGCAAGTCCACGGTGATCAAGATGCTGCTCGGCCTGGTCCGCCCCGACGCGGGCGAGGCGGTGCTGCTCGGCCGGCCCGCGGGCGATCCCGCCTCCCGCGCCCGCGTCGGCTACCTGCCGGAGCTCTTCCGCTACCAGCCGTGGCTGAGCGCGGCCGAGGTGCTGGCCCTCCACGTCAGGCTGGCGGGCGTCACCGTGCCCGCGCCGGAGCGGCACGACTGCCTGTCCCTCGTCGGGCTGGGCGAGCGCGCCGCCGACCGCGTGGGCGGCTTCTCCAAGGGGATGCAGCAGCGGCTCGGCCTGGCGGTCGCCCTGGTGGCCCGGCCCGAGCTGGTGATCCTGGACGAGCCGACCAGCGCGCTGGACCCGCTCGGCCGCGCCGACGTGCGCGACATCGTCCTGGCGCTGAAGGCGCGCGGCGTCGCCGTGCTGCTCAACTCGCACCTCATCGGCGAGGTCGAACGGGTCTGCGACCGCGTCGTCATCCTCGACCGGGGCCGGGTCGCCGCGTCCGGGACCCTCGGCGAGTTGCTCGGGCGGCGCAAGCTGCGGCTGCGCCTGACGGACCTCTCCCCCGAGGCGCAGGCGCGGCTGGCCGCGACCGGGGACGTGCGGCGGGACGGCGACGGGTTCACCGTGGCGCTGCCGGCCGGCGACGACGAGGCGGCCGTCCCTGAGCTGGTGCGCGACCTGGTCGCGCTCGGCGTGCGCGTGCACGCGGTCGAGCCGGCGCGCGTCAGCCTGGAGGAGCGCCTGCTCGGCATCCTGCGGGCCGGTCAGGAGGACGCCGCATGACGGTCCTCACCGTCGCCGCGCTCACCCTGCGCGAGGCCTCCCGGCGGCGCGCGCTGCTGGCCGTCGTCGTGCTCACGGCCGCGCTGCTCCTGCTGAGCGGCTGGGGGTTCTCCCGGCTGGCGGCGGAGAGCGGCCTCGGCACGCTCACCAGCGGCCAGGCCAGGCTGGCTGCCTCCCAGCTGCTCAACCTGGTGATGTTCGGCCTCAGCCTGATCGCGGCGCTCGGCACCGCCTTCCTCGCCGGGCCCACGCTGTCGGGCGAGACCGAGTCGGGCATCGCGCTCGCGGTGCTGGCCCGGCCGGTCCGCCGCTCGGCGGTTCTGCTGGGCAAGTGGCTGGGCCTGGCCGCGTTCGGCAGCGGCTTCGTCGTGCTCGCCGGGCTGGCGCAGTGCCTCGTCGTCCTGGCGACGGTCGGCTACTGGCCGCCGCGACCGGCGACCGCCCTGGCGCTGCTCGCCGGGCAGACGGTCGTGCTGCTCACGCTGGGCCTGCTGCTGGCCACGGTCGTCTCGCCGATGGCCTCCGGCGTCGTCGCGGTGGGGCTGTTCGGCGCCACCTGGGTCGCCGGGGTGGTGGGCGGCATCGGCGAGGCGCTCGGCAACGAGGGCGTCGCGCGCGTCGGCGCCGTCTCACGGATGCTGCTGCCCACCGACGGGCTGTGGCGCGGCGCCATGCACGCCTTGCAGGACCCGGTGGTCCTGGCGCGGTTCGGCGCCGAGTTCGACGGCTTCCCGTTCCTGGGCGCGGCGCCGCTCTCGGCCGCCTACCTCGGGTGGGCGGCGGCGTGGGTGGCGATGATGTGGGCGCTCACCGCGGTGTCCTTCCAGCACAGGGATCTGTGACTGGTACGGGCCTTCGCCCCGCTTCACGATCGAATGGTGGAGATCCTCCCGTACGTGCTCGCGGCCGGAGGCCTCACCGTGGTCGTCACCGGCTTCCTCGGCCTGACCGAGCGGCTGCCCCGCAACGGCGCCGTCGGCGTCCGCACCCCCGGCACGATGCGCAGCGAGGCCGCCTTCCGGGCCGCCAACAAGGCCGCCGGCGTCCCCATGCTGGTCGCGGGCGGCATCGGGCTGGCCGGCGGCGCGGCCGTGTGGCTCATGCCGTCCGGGCAGGTCACCGCCGCCTACGTGACGATCGCCGGCCTGCTCGTGATGACCGTGGCGGGCGGCGTGGCCGGCGTCCGGGCCGCCAAGGCCGTCGACGACGGCGACGCCCGACCGTCCCGCTAGCCGGGGCCGGGCATGCGCAGCGCGATCATGGCGATGTCGTCCTGCCCGGAGACCGGCATGCGGCTCAGCACCTCGTCGCAGAACTGCTCCAGCGGCGCCCGCGCCAGCTCGCCCGCGTGCTCGCTCAGCCGGGCCAGGCCGTCGTCGAGGTTCTCCCCTGGCCGCTCCACCAGGCCGTCGGTGTAGAGGAGCAGCGTCGCCCCCGGGGGCAGCGGCTCGCGCGCCGAGACGTACTCGCGGGGGTAGGGCACGCCGAGCAGGGGGTTGGCCCCCGCCGTCAGGAAACGCCCCTCGCCCGCGTACGTGACCAGCAGCGGCGGCGGGTGCCCGGCGACCGCGTAGTTGAGCCGGTGGCCGCCGTCGTGCGGCTCGATCCTGGCCAGCACGCAGGTCGCCGTCTCGTCGCCGTACAGCGTCTCGGTCGCCATGTTGAGCCGGGACAGGATCTCCCCCGGCGGCTCGCGCCGGTCGACCACCATGCCGCGCAGCATGTTGCGGAGCTGGCCCATCGCCACGGCGGCGCGCAGGTCGTGCCCGGCCACGTCGCCGATGGCGAGCACGGTCGCGCCGTCCGGCAGCACGAACGAGTCGTACCAGTCGCCGCCCACCTCGGCGGCGGCCAGGCTGGGCCGGTAGCGGGCGGTGATCAGCAGGCCGGGCACGCGCGGCGGGTCCGCGAGCAGGCTGTGCTGCAGGGCGAAGGCGATCTGGCGGGTCCGCTGGAAGTGCATGACGTTCTGCAGCGCGTCGTGGGCCTGCTCGAAGATCTGCCGCAGCAGGTCGATCCCGGCCCGGCCGATCGGCGGGCGGTCGCCGCAGGTCGCCGCGGTGACCACGGCGGCGACCGTGCCGTTGACCGACACAGGCAGGATCGCCAGGCTGTTGGCGTGGCTGAGCTCCAGCCAGGTCCGGGTGCCCGCCGGGCCGAGGTCGGGCGGCGGCGAGCCCGGCGGGAACGTCTCCAGGAACGGCCTGGCCTGGCGCACCGCGCGCACGAACCGCGCGTCGGACGGCAGCCGCTGGGCGCTGAAGCGCGGCATGCGCGGCAGCCCGGGGCCCGCCGCCGTCGCCACCCGCTCGACGACCAGCGTCGTCTCCCCCGCCAGCCCCTCCGCCAGATCGGTCACCAAGTGGACGCCGCAGCCGTCGGCGAGCTCGGGCACGATGACGTCGGCCAGGGCGCCGAGCATCTCCTCCACGGACGTGCGGTTGGCCATCGCCTCGGCGGCCCGGCTCAGCAGGCGCAGGCGGCGCTGCGCCTGCCACTGCTCCTCGATGTCCGTGCAGCTCCCCACCCACTCGATCACCCGGCCGTCCTGCTTGATCGGCACGGCGCGGACCTGGAAGTGCCGGTAGCCGCCCTCCGTGGTGCGCAGCCGGTAGGTGTGCTCCCACCGGTCGGGCACCCGCTCCAGCGCGCGCTGCCACGACTGCGCCGCCTCGGCCCGGTCGTCGGGATGCAGGGCGTGCAGCCAGCCCTCGCCGCGGAACTCCTCCCACGGCTGCCCGGTCACCCGCTCCCAGCCGGGGCTCGGCTCGCTCACGCCGCCCTGGGGACCGGTCACCCAGATGATCTGCGCGCTCACCCGTACCAGGCTCTCGTAGCGGCGCAGGATGCGGCGGCGCTCGTCGGCGATGTGCTGGATCTCGCGGGCGGAGCCGACCTGGTCCGTCACCTCCAGGCACATCACCAGGACGCCGCGCCGGTCGGCGAGCGGCCGGTCGTCGAACGTCGTCTGGGACAGGCTGAACGTGAAGAACCGCTCCTGCCCGCTCTCGGTCAGCAGGGTCGGATCGCCCGGCATGTCGGTGACGACGATCGGCTCACCGGTGTCGAAGACCTGGTCGAACAGCAGGAAGTAGTCCTTCTTGACGAGGTCGGAGAACGCCTCCCGGATCGGCACGCCGAGCGGGCGCTCGCCGAACAGCGACCGGTAGCCGCGGTTGGTGTAGAGCAGCCGGTGGTCGTGGCCGAGGGTGACGGCGATCCCGACGGGCGCGGGCTCCAGCACCTCGAAGGTCAGCCCGCTGACACCGTCGCCATCGCGCTCCCCGGCACCGCTCATGATGACTCCTCCCGATGACGCGCGCGAGCAGGACGTCATCACATGCTGGGCGGCGGACGGTCAGCACGAGCCGCGTGACACGCGTGACCGTACGAAGGAGTTCACCAGTCCTGGTCAAAGGCATGCCAACCGTGCGTCGCCGTCCGGCGCATATTCGTTGGCGTGGCGGCTCGGGCGCGGGCTAGCGTTGCTGCCGCGATCCGCCCATACGTGACAGACCCGTACCTGATTGATTGGAGACGCGGGATGACCTCTCAGCTCGTCGCGCTCAGCTTCGACGCCCACGATCCCGTCCGGCTCGCCCGGTTCTGGGCCGGAGTCCTGGGCTGGGAGTCGGCCGACGATCCCCGCGAGGGCATCACGCTCCTGCCGGCCGACGACACCGGGTTCCGGCTGCGGTTCCTCCCGTCCCAGGAGGACAAGCCCGTCCAGAACCGGATGCACTTCGACCTGACCAGCAGTTCGCTGGAGAACCAGCGCGAGACGGTGGCCCGCGCGCTCGAACTGGGCGGCCGGCACATCGACATCGGGCAGAGCCCCGACGATCCGCACGTCGTCCTCGCCGACCCCGAGGGCAACGAGTTCTGCGTCATCGAGCCGGGCAACAAGTTCCTCGCCGACTGCGGGTCCATCGGCGCGCTCTCCTGCGACGGCTCGCAGCAGGTCGGCTACTTCTGGAGCGAGGCGCTCGGCTGGCCGCTGGTCTGGGACCAGGACGAGGAGACCGCGATCCGCTCGCCGCACGGCGGCCCCAAGATCGCCTGGGGCGGCCCGCCGGTGGAGGAGAAGCACGGCAAATGCCGGCCGCACTTCGACCTCACGCCCGCGGACGGCGACCAGCGGGCCGAGGTGGACCGCCTTCTCTCGCTCGGCGCGCAGCGGGTCGATCTCGGCCAGGGCGACGTCCCCTGGGTGGTCATGGCCGACCCCGACGGCAACGAGTTCTGCGTGCTGCCTGCCGGCTGACCCCGCTGGAGGGTGCGCCGGTGGACGCGGGAGACCGGGTGGGCGGGCGCGATCCGGTGAAACTCCCGCATCGGTGACCTCGGGGTGAGCCCCAGGTGCGGGCGGGCGCCGGGGGCGGCGGTGACGTAGCCGCGCAGGATCCCGGCCCGGTGCTCCGGCGCTTGAGCGCGGCGAGCGCGCGGCCGGTCACGCCGGTCTTCTCCAGAGCGCGACGGCGGCGAGTCCGGCCGCGCACGGCAGGACCTGCAGCCAGCCCAGCAGCGGCGCGAGCCCCACGTCCCCCGAGGTGTCGCGGACGGTCAGCGCGGCGACCGCGACGCAGGCCCCGGCCACGAGCAGGCCGATCGCCGCCGCGCGGGCCCACCGCCTGCCCGCGCGGGCCGCCCAGGCCGTGCCGAGCCAGCCGGCCAGCCCCAGTGCCCCGGCCGTGGCCAGGATCACCAGGTAGGCGGTGACGGCGGCGTCGATCGCGCCCGTTCCGTAGGACGGGTAGCCCGCCCTGATGTGACCGGCCAGGAGTGACCGGCTCGCGAACGGGACGAGGGCGGCCAGGGCGGTGAGCCCGGCCCCCAGATACAGCAGCGCCAGCGCGCTTCGGTCTCTCGTCATCGTCTTACCCCTTCTTGGTTTGAGACAGTCACTGTCTCAAGCATGTGACTGTACGTCCCGTGTTTCAGACAGTCAATGTCAGAAGAGAGCAGCTTGCTGGAACCTGGTAGGGTGCCGGCATGACCGGGCTACGCGAACGCTGGCGGCTCAAGGCCATGCGCGCCATCCAGGAAAGCGCCCTCGACCTGTTCGACGAGAAGGGCTTCGGGGCCGTCACGATCGAGGAGATCGCCGCCGCCGCCGAGGTGTCGCCGTCGTCCGTCTACCGCTACTTCGGCACCAAGGAGGGCATCCTGGTCGCCGACGAGTTCGACACCATGAGCCCGGAAAGGCTCAAGGAGTTCCTGGATCCGCGCGACCCCGTCGGCAGCCTGCTGCGCGCCGTCCGCGCCTACGAGGCCGCGCCCGTTCCCGGGGAGGCGGCGCCGGCCGGCAGGAGCCCGTGGCGCAGGGTGCGTTACTTCTTCGCCGAGCCGTCGGTGCGCACGGCCGTCTGCGGCACCCTCGACCGCGCCGGTCAGCGGATCGCCCCGCTGATCGCGGAGTCGGGCGAGGTGAGCCGGACGCAGGCCCGGGTGATCGCCAACGCGCTCGCCTTCGGCTACTTCGCCGCGCTGGAGCAGTGGTATCTCGACGGCGGCGAGCGCCCCATCGCTGACTACGTCGAGGAGGGCATGCGGCCGCTGAGCGCGCTCTGGAGCGCCCCCCGGCAGCCGGTCAAGCCGCCGCCGCGCCGGACATGACGGCGCCCTCGCGGCCCTGCCGCTGGCCGTCCTCGTCGTACGGCCGTGGTTCCGCCCGTACGACGAGGGCTCTGAGCTCAGCCGCCCGCGCCCGGGAGCACGGCGACGGCCTCCACCTCGACGAGCTGGTCGTCGTAACCGAGCACGGTCACGCCGAGCAGGGTGCTGGGCACGTCGTGCTCGCCCATGTACTCCCGATAGACCTCCCAGGCGGCGACCAGGTCGGCCTGCCGGGAGGAGGCCACGTACACGGTGGTCTTGGCGACGTCCGTCAGTGACGCGCCGACCTCCTCCAGCGAGATCACGAGGTTGCGCATCACCTGGTGCGTCTGGGCGACGTAGTCGCCGGCCGCGACGGTGTCGCCGTCGAGGTCGAGGGGGCACGCGCCGGCCACCCAGATGTTGCGCACCGGCGCGTCGGCGACGGCGGCGTAGGCGTAGTCCACCTGCTGCGTGAGCCGGGGGTTGCGGACCAATCTGACACTGCTCATGGCATGCTCCTCATGGTTGTTGCCGGGGCCAGCTCGGTGAGCGGCCCAGGTGTGCGACGATCTCGTCCAGCTTCGTCCCGCCCTCCCAGGCGAGCGCCGGCGCGAAGGGCGCCCGTGGCGCGCGGCGGGCGTCGCCGTCGGGCACGGCCTTGGCCACGGCCAGCGCGGCCTCCAGCAGGCCGGGCGGGAACTCGACCCCGGCGCCCAGCGCCTTGGCCAGGTCCCAGGAGTGGACGACGTAGTCGATGAAGTGGAAGCCGATCGCCTGCCTGCCGGGGAAGACCGCCCCGCTGCCGAACTCGGGCAGCGGGAAGTCGCGCTCCGGCACGCCGTCGACGGCGAACGCCGCCAGCACGTGCTCGGCCGAGGCCCGGTAGCCCGCCGCCGGGTCGGCGCCGAGCGGGCGCGTCTCCCAATGGGCCAGGCCGCCGTCGCCCCTGGACGCCGCGGCGAACCCGTGGTGCTGGGCCGCCATGTGCGCGAGCAGGTCGTGGACCGTCCATCCGGCGCAGGGCGTCGGGCGTGACAGGTCCGGCTGCCGCACCCTGGCGGCCAGCTCCACGCTGACCTGGACCGCCTGGGCGTCGAGCGCGACGATCGGTTCCCCGTTTGTAGGCATTGGCTTATGATCTGCGCATGCTTATCATCTGTCAAAAGGTTTTCGCGGGCGCGTCATGAGCCGACGCGACCTGGCCGAGATGCTGCATCCGCTCCTGCAGGCGCTCATCGCCGCCGAACGGCCCGTGCTGGCGGAGCACGGGGTGACCATGTGGGGCTACGCCGTGCTCGGCGCGCTCCACGACGGCTCGGTGCGCACCCAGGCGGCGCTGGCCGAGGCGATCGGCGCCGACAAGACCCGCATCATCGGCACCCTCGACCGGCTCCAGGCCGCCGGGCTCATCACCCGCGAGCCCGATCCGCGCGACCGCCGCGCCCGCATCCTGGCGATCACCGGCGAAGGCCACCGGCTGTGCGGCTCGATCCGCGCCCGGATCCAGGAGGCCGAGGACCGCCTGCTCGCCCACCTGCCCGAGGCCGACCGCGAGACCTTCCTGCGCGCCCTGCACACGCTCCACCGGCTGGTCCGGGAGGCGGAGGTCACGCTCTGACGGGGCCGCCCAGGGCGCGGACGGCCTGCTCGAAGCGCCGCGCCTCGGCCGGGTCCACGGTGATGGCGACGGGCCTGCCCTTCTTCCAGGCCGTGAGCGGCGCCACCGGCGGCTGTTCGACGAGCGCGGCGATCGGCGGCACGGCCTTGCTCACGGACTGCGCGAACACGGCCGACCCCGCCCGCACGAGCGCGCGCAACGGCTGCCGGAAGGGCGTGTGCAGGCTCGTCGCGACGAACACCGGGTTGTAGAGCACGTACCGGATGCCGGCGGACCCGTAGGCCGCCCCCAGCAGCTCGCTCGCGCGGGCGCCCTGCATGGTCGCGGTGAAGCCCCGGTAGCCGTTCCTGAGCTGGAGGTCGTCCCAGTGGATGCGGCCGCCCTGCCCGGCGCCGCACAGGTTGACGATCACCGGTCGCGGCGCCTGCTCCAGCGGGCCGCGCAGCCCTTCGGCCATCAGCCAGCGGTTGATCACGTACAGGGCGAAGGTGTGCTCGAAGCCCTCCTCCGTCTCGACCCGCGCCGGGTTGAACCGGAACGCGGCGAGCACCAGGGCGTCGATGACGGGGTGTTCGGCGGCGAGCCGTGCCACCAGGTCGCGGGTCCGGCTCACCGAGCTGAGATCGCACCTGACGAACCGGGCTCCCGGCGCCTCCTGGCGCAGGCGGCGGCCGCCTTCCTCGCTGCTGCCCACGGCCACGACGCGGTCGCCGCGCCCGGCGTGGTGGCGGGCGAGCGCGAGGCCGATGCCGCTCGTGCCGCCGGTGATCACGATGGTGCGGGACATAAGTTGAGGTCCTCCTCAAGTTGAGATGGACCTCAAGTTAGCTAAGCTTGCGGACATGCGCAAGGACGCCGTGCACAACCGCGAACGCCTCCTGGAGGCGGCCCGGCGGCTGTTCGCCGACCGCGGGCTCGACGTGCCGCTCGAGGAGATCGCCCGCACGGCCGGGGTGAGCATCGGGACGCTCTACAACCGCTTCCCCACCCGCGACGCCCTGGTGGAGGCCGTGTTCGCCGACCGGGTCGCCCGGGTGAGCGAACTGGCCGAACAGGCGCTCGCGGCCGGCGACGCCTGGGAGGGGTTCACCGCGTTCCTGACCGGCGTGTGCGAGCTCCAGGCCGCCGACCTCGGCTACAACGACCTCGCCGCGCGGACCGCGGCGGCCGGCGACCGCGGCCCCGCGCTGATGGAAGAGATCCTCGACCGCGCCCGGCGGTCCGGTGACCTGCGCGACGACGTCACGCTCACCGACCTGGCCTTCGTGATCTGGGGCGTCGCGGCGACCGTCAAGGCCACGCACGACGTCGCGCCGGGAGCCTGGCGGCGGCACCTGGCGCTCTCGCTCGACGGCCTGCGCGCCGCCGCCGCCCGGCCGCTGCCCGCCCCTCCCCTGTCGGCCGAGCAGGCCCGCGCGGCGATGCGGGCGTGCTGAGCGCATCGGTCAGGAATGGAGAAGCGCCCCGCCCCTCCCCCCGCCTAGCGTGACCTGCATGGACATCACCATTTACGCAAGCTTCCTCCCGTACGACGACCCGGACGCCTCCCTGGCCTTCTACCGCGACGCCCTCGGCTTCGAGGTGCGCGGCGACGTGGGCGCCGAGGGGATGCGCTGGATCACCGTCGGCCCGCCCGGCCGGCCCGGCACGTGCATCGTGCTGGAGCCGCCCGTCACCGACCCGAACGTCAGCGAGGACGAGCAGCGCGCCATCGCCAGCCTCATGGACAAGGGCGTCTACGCCGGTATCACGCTGGCCACCCCCGACCTCGACGAGACGTTCAAGCGCGTCCAGGCCGCCGGCGCCGACGTCGTCCAGGAGCCGACCAGCCAGCCGTGGGGCGTGCGCGACTGCGCCTTCCGCGACCCGGCGGGCAACCTGGTCCGCATCAACGAAGCGCGGTGACCGGCGCGCCACGTACCTGAGACCGACGAATAACCTCGAAGCTGGTCGGATCACACCCCGGCGAGTGCGCGAAGGCGACCTCAGCGAGCCTGAGCAGAAACAGATGGAGAGAGCATGAGCACGGCCCCTGGCCAGGACGCGCAGTCGCCTGCGCGGCACGACGCCGACACGCACGACCTGATCCGCGTCCACGGCGCCCGCGTCAACAACCTCAAGGACGTCAGCGTCGAGATCCCGAAGCGCCGGCTGACGGTGTTCACCGGCGTTTCGGGCTCGGGCAAGAGCTCGCTGGTGTTCGGCACGATCGCCGCCGAGTCGCAGCGGCTGATCAACGAGACCTACAGCGCGTTCGTCCAGGGCTTCATGCCCTCGCTGGCCCGGCCCGAGGTCGACGTGCTCGACGGGCTGACCACCGCGATCATCGTCGACCAGCAGCGGATGGGCGCCGACCCGCGCTCCACCGTCGGCACCGCGACCGACGCCAACGCGATGCTGCGCATCCTGTTCAGCCGCCTCGGGCAGCCGCGCATCGGCTCCCCCCAGGCGTTCTCGTTCAACGTCCCCACCGTCCGGGCCAGCGGCGCGATCACCGTCGAACGCGGCGCGCGCAAGACGGAGAAGGCGACTTTCACCCGCATCGGCGGCATGTGCACCCGGTGCGAGGGCCGGGGCACGGTCTCCGACATCGACCTCACCCAGCTCTACGACGACTCCAAGTCGATCTCCGAAGGCGCGTTCACCATCCCCGGCTGGAAGTCCGACAGCTTCTGGACCGTCCGCGTCTACGCCGAGTCCGGGTTCGTCGACCCCGACAAGCCGATCCGCGACTACACCAAGAAGGAACTGCAGGACTTCCTCTACAAGGAGCCGACCAAGGTCAAGGTCGACGACGTCAACCTCACGTACGAGGGCCTGATCCCCAAGATCCAGAAGTCGTTCCTGTCCAAGGACCGCGAAGGCATGCAGCCGCACATCCGGGCGTTCGTCGACCGGGCGGTCACCTTCACCACCTGCCCCGAGTGCGACGGCACCCGGCTCGGCGAGGAGGCCCGCTCCTCGCGCATCGCCGGGATCAACATCGCCGACGCCTGCGCCATGCAGATCAGCGACCTGGCCGAGTGGATCCGCGGCCTCGACGAGCCGTCGGTCGCGCCGCTGCTCGCCAAGCTGCTGCACACCCTGGAGTCGTTCGTCGAGATCGGGCTCGGCTACCTCTCGCTCGACCGGCCCGCGGGCACGCTGTCGGGCGGCGAGGCGCAGCGCACCAAGATGATCCGCCACCTCGGCTCCGCGCTCACCGACGTCACCTACGTCTTCGACGAGCCCACCATCGGCCTGCACCCGCACGACATCCAGCGGATGAACAACCTGCTCAAGCGGCTGCGCGACAAGGGCAACACCGTCCTGGTCGTCGAGCACAAGCCGGAGACGATCGCCATCGCCGACCACGTCGTCGACCTCGGCCCCGGCGCCGGCACGGACGGCGGCAGCATCTGCTACGAAGGCACCTACGAGGGCCTGCGGGCCGGCGGCACCATCACCGGCCGCCACCTCGACGACCGCGCCCGGCTCAAGGACACGGTACGCAAGCCGACCGGCAAGCTGGAGATCCGCGGCGCCAACCGGCACAACCTGCGCGACGTCGACGTGGACATCCCGCTCGGCGTGCTCTGCGTCGTCACCGGCGTCGCCGGATCCGGCAAGAGCTCGCTGATCCACGGATCGATCCCGGCCAGGGCGGGCGTCGTCTCCGTCGACCAGAGCGCGATCAAGGGCTCGCGGCGCAGCAACCCGGCGACCTACACCGGGCTGCTCGAACCGATCCGCAAGGCGTTCGCCAAGGCCAACGGCGTCAAACCGGCGCTGTTCAGCGCCAACTCCGAGGGCGCCTGCCCCACCTGCAACGGCGCCGGGGTCGTCTACACCGACCTGGGGATGATGGCCGGCGTCGCCACCACCTGCGAGGACTGCGAGGGGAAGCGGTTCCAGCCGGCGGTGCTCGACTACCGCTTCGGCGGGCGCGACATCAGCGAGGTGCTCGCCATGCCGGTGACCGAGGCCGCCGAGTTCTTCGGCTCCGGCGAGGCCCGCACCCCGGCCGCGCACGCCATCCTCGGCCGCCTCGCCGACGTCGGGCTCGGCTACCTCAGCCTCGGCCAGCCGCTCACCACGCTGTCCGGCGGCGAGCGGCAGCGGCTCAAGCTCGCCACCCACATGGCCGACAAGGGCGGCGTCTACGTCCTCGACGAGCCGACCACCGGGCTGCACCTCGCCGACGTCGAGCAACTGCTCGGCCTGCTCGACCGGCTCGTCGACGCCGGCAAGTCGGTCATCGTCATCGAGCACCACCAGGCGGTCATGGCGCACGCGGACTGGATCATCGACCTCGGACCCGGCGCCGGGCACGACGGCGGCCGGGTCGTCTTCGAGGGCACGCCCGCCGACCTCGTCGCCGCCCGCTCCACCCTCACCGGCGAGCACCTGGCCGACTACGTGGGCGCGTAGCGACCGGCCCGTCAGCGGCGGCGTCGGTTAGCGTACTCGTCGTGGAGTCCTTCATCCGGTCGTGGGCGGCGTTGCGCGCCGCGGTCGCAGAGCTCACCGACGACGATTTCGCGCGGCCGTCCGGCTGCGCCGGCTGGCTGGTGCGTGACCTGGTGTGCCACCTGGTCATCGACGCCCAGGACGTCCTGATCACGCTCGTGACCCCCGCCGACGCGGAGCCGACCCGCGACGCGGTGACCTACTGGGAGGTCAGCCGGACGCCGCCGACCGGTGACGACCCGCTCGACGCGCTGATCGTCCGGCTCGCCGCCGCATACGAGGAGCCCCGGCTGCTCAAGTTCCACCTCGACGACGTCGGCTCGGCCGCCGGGCGCGCCGCCGCCCTCGCCGACCCGAGCCTGCGGGTGAGCACCCGTGACGTGGTGCTCACCGCGGGCGACTACCTCACCGCCTACGTCCTGGAGTGGACGCTGCACCACCTCGACCTGGTCGCGCACCTGCCCGGCGCGGCCGGGCCGCCCGCCGAAGGGGCGGCCCGGTCCAGGGCGATGCTGGAGCGGATCGCCGGCGCCGCGTTCCCCGCGTCGTTCTCCGACGCCGACGCGCTGCTGGTCGGCACCGGACGGCGCGCGCCCACCCGCGCGGAGGCGGCGGACCTGGGCGAGCTGGCGGCCAGGCTGCCCTTCGTCATCGGCTGAACCGCCCCGGGGCGGTTCAGCACTCGCCGCCCCAGTACATGTTCCTGATCGTCGCGCCCACGGCCCCGTCACGCAGGTCGAGCTTGTAGCCGCTGCCGGGGTAGAAGTGCAGGCACTTCGGATACCACTTCGAGCCGCCCTGGTGCCGGTACTCGAAGTACACGTGGTCGGCGCCGTTCTGCTGACGGCCGTTGTTGACGATCACCCAGAACGACTTGCCGTCCGGAACGTTCCCGGCGGTCTGGTAGTGGAGGTAGTCCGGGGTCTGGTTGCCGTTGTACAGGCACACGTTGCCCGGCTTGCAGCCCCAGACGGTGGTGTCGCCGGCCGAGGCCGGGGGCGCCATCAGCGCCAGCGCGAGGGTCGCGGCGGCGGACAGCGCGATCACGGTGCTCTTCCTGGTCATGAGCGGTCCTTTCCGTTAGGCGGCGGGGGCTTTGTTCGGCTTACCTGACCAGGGACGTTACGCCCGCCCGCTTTCGACGCGCTTTCGCCGCGACCGCCGGGGCCCTCGCCCGCGGGCCGTTCGGGGCGCACGATGGCACCACAGCCGAAAGCCACCGAGAGTCCGGAGGACTTCCTTGAGCTCACCACCGGTGCCGTTCGATCCGGAGCTGGGCGCGGCGCTGGCCGTGCTGGCCGAGTACGTGTCGCCGTCGATGACCCTGGACACGCTCGACGCCCTGCGGGCGGCCCGCGAGGTCATCCCGTCGCAGACCGACGAGGAGCTGTCCCGGGGCGGCGCGCTCGTCGTCGGCGAGCACACGGCCCCCGGCCCGCACGGCGACGTGCCGCTGCTGGTGTGCCGCCCGGCGGGTGCCGCCACGCCGCTTCCGGCGATCTACTACACGCACGGCGGCGGCATGATGTTCGGCGACGCCCGCACCGGGCTCGACGACCTGCTCGACTGGGCGCTGGAGCTGGGCCTGGTGGTGGTGTCCGTGGAGTACAGGCTCGCCCCCGAGCATCCGCATCCCGTGCCGGTGGACGACTGCTACGCGGGCCTGGTGTGGACCGCCGAGCACGCCGCCGAGCTGGGCGCCGACCCGGCGCGCCTCGTCGTGGGCGGGCCCAGCGCGGGCGGCGGACTGGCGGCGGCGCTGGCCCTGATGGCCCGTGACCGGGGCGGCCCGGCCCTGATCGGCCAGTTGCTCATGTGCCCGATGCTCGACGACCGCAACGACACGCCGTCGGCGGCGCAGATGGCGGGCCTGGGCATCTGGGACCGCACCTCGAACGAGACCGGCTGGACGGCCCTGCTCGGCGACGCGCGCGGCGGGCCGGACGTGTCCCCGTACGCGGCCCCGGCGCGGGCCGGCGACCTGTCCGGGCTGCCGCCCGCGTTCGTCGACGTCGGCTCGGCCGAGACGTTCCGCGACGAGGACGTCGCCTACGCCACCCGGCTCTGGCAGGCGGGCGGACAGGCGGAGCTGCACGTGTGGCCGGGCGCCTTCCACGGGTTCGACCTGATGGCGCCGCAGGCGGTGCTGTCACAGGAGGCGAGGGCGGCCCGGCTGCGCTGGCTGCGGCGGCTGCTGGCCTGACCGCAAGAATCCGCCGGCGGCTCCGACCACCTCCGAGATGAAGCTGTCAGAGGAGGACGAATGTCGCAGTTGCTGAAGGTGCAGTGCTTCACCGTGTCGAGGGACGGGTTCGGCGCCGGCGAGGGGCAGAGCCTGGAGCGGCCGTTCGGCCACGCCGATCCCGGCCCGATGTGGTCCTGGGCGGGCGCCACCGCGAGCTGGGTGAACCGGACCGACCCGGGCGGCACGCGCGGCCTCGACGACTACCTGACCCGCGACTGGGGCAACAACATGGGCGCGGAGATCATGGGCAGGAACAAGTTCGGCCCGCAGCGGGGCCCGTGGGAGAACCACGACTGGCAGGGGTGGTGGGGTGACCGGCCGCCGTTCCGCACGCCGGTCTTCGTGCTCACCCATCACGTACGGCCGTCGTTCACGCTGGCCGACACCACGTTCCACTTCCTCGACGCGAGCCCGGCCGAGGCGCTGGAGCGGGCCAGGCGGGCGGCCGGCGGCCGGGACGTGCGCCTGGGCGGCGGGGTGGCCACGATCCGCGAGTTCCTGGCGGCCGACCTGGTCGACACGCTGCACATCGCCGTCGCGCCGGTCGAGCTCGGGCGGGGCGAGCGGCTGTGGGAGAGCCACACCGAGCTGCTCGACCGCTTCCATCTCGACACGGTGCCGAGCCCGAGCGGCATGACTCACCTGCTGTTCTGGAGGCGCTGATCGGCGGCGCGTGAGCGGAAGGTGCGGCGGTAGGCGTCCGGGGCCACGCCCACCGCGCGGTTGAAGTTGCGGCGCAGCGTGGTGGCGGTGCCCATGCCGGTGGCCGCCGCGATGGCGTCCATGCTCTCGCCGGTGGTCTCCAGCAGCTCCTGGGCGCGCCGGATCCGCTGCGTCAGCAGCCACTGCAGCGGCGTGGTGCCGGTGACCGACCTGAAGTGGCGGCCCAGGGTGCGCGAGCTCATCCGCGCCTGGCGGGCCAGGTCCTCGACGGTCAGCGGCTGGTCGAGCCGTGCCATCACCCAGGGGAACAGGCCGGTGAGCGGATGGTTGCCCGGCTCCGGCACCGGCGTGGTGACGAACTGGGCCTGGCCGCCGTCCCTGTGCGGCGGCACGACCAGCCGCCGGGCGACCACGTTGGCCACCGAGGAGCCCCGGTCGAGGCGTACCAGGTGCAGGCACAGGTCCATGGCGGCGGCCTTCCCGGCGGAGGTCAGCACGCTGCCGTTGTCCACGTACAGGACGTCGGGGTCCACCGTCACCTCGGGGTAGCGGGACGCCAGGACCTCGGTGTGCGCCCAGTGGGTGGTGGCGCGCCGCCCGTCGAGCAGCCCGGCGGCGGCCAGCACGAACACGCCCGTGCACAGCGAGACCACGCGCGCGCCCGCCTCGTGCGCGGCGCGCACCGCGTCGACCAGGTCGGCGGGCGGGTCCACGTCGACGTCGGCCCAGCCCGGGACGATCACGGTGTGGGCGCGCGGGAGGTGGCCGAGGCCGTGGTCGGGCTCCAGCAGGAACCGGCCGGCGCGCACCGGGGCCGGGCCGCACACGGCCAGGTCGTACCAGGGCTCGACGCCGGCCGGGGCGAACCCGAACACCTCGTAGGCGAGGGACAGCTCGAAGTGCAGCATGCCGTCGGTGACGGCCAGCGCGACGGTGGTCATGTCCGGAATTGTATGGGTAATGGCGTTCCGGACACTCGTGCGGGCCGCCCGTGATCGGAAGGATGAACGCAACAGATCGACGCGAGTTCGGGGAGCACCCATGCAATCATCAGCGCACACGGTGGCGGTTTTCGGCGCGTACGGGCACACCGGGCGTTTCGTCGTGGCGCGGTTGCGGGAGCGCGGGTTCGTCCCGCTGCTGACCGGGCGCGACTCGGCCAGGCTCAAGGAGCTGGCCCACGAGACGGGGCTGGAGTTCCGCACGGCGTCGGTCGACGACCCCGGCGCGCTCGACCACGCGCTGGCCGGGGCGGCGGCCGTGGTCAACGCCGCCGGGCCGTTCGCCACGACGGCGGCCCCCGTGATCGAGGCGGCGCTGCGCGCGGGCATCCCGTACGTGGACGTGGCGGCCGAGATCGAGGCCAACGCCGACACGTTCGCGCACTTCGGCGACCGGGCCCGGGCGGCGGGCGCGGTGATCGTCCCCGCGATGGCCTTCTACGGCGGCCTGGGCGACCTGCTGGCCACGGCCGCGATGGGCGACTGGACGTCGGCCGACGAGGCGCACATCGCGTACGGGCTGAGCGGCTGGCACCCGACCGCCGGGACGCGGGCGGCGGGCGTGGTCTCCCGGCAGCGGCGGGACGGGCAGCGGGTCCGCTTCGCCAACGGCCGGCTGGAGTACCGCCACGACGAGCCGCCGGTCCTGGAGTGGCCCTTCCCCGCGCCGCTGGGGCCCCGGCCGGTCGTGGGCGAGTTCTCGATGGCCGACATCGTCACCGTGCCGAGCCACCTGTCCATCCCCGAGGTGCGCACGTACATGACGGTCGAGGCGGCCAGGGAGGTCGTCGCGCCCGACACGCCGACGCCGGCCCCGGCCGACGAGCTGGGACGGTCGGAGCAGACGTTCCTCGTGGAGGTCGTCGTGCGCTCCGGCGGCGCCGAGCGGCGGGCCGTGGCGCGAGGGCGCGACATCTACGCCTTCACCGCGCCGCTCGTGGTCGAGGCGGTCGACCGCCTGCTCACGGGACGGACCAGGGCGACCGGCGTCGTCTCCGCCGGTGAGGTCTTCGACGCGCCGGACTTCCTCCGCGCGCTGTCCGCCGACCTCACCGTGGAGCTGGAGTCCTAGCCGCCGGGCTCGGGCGGGAGCCGGCGGGCCCGCGTGGCCTCGCGGACCACGGCCCAGGCGTCCGCGACCGGGCCCAGATGGGCGAGCTTGTCGGGGTTCAGCACCGTACGGATCGTCTGGATCTGTCCGTCGAGGATGTCGAGCGACCAGATGTTGACGATCCGGCCGTCGCGGTCGCGGAAGATCGCGCCCGGCCGCCCGTTCACCTCGCGCGGCTCCACGGCGCCGCCGATCCGGACGAACGGCGGCACGATCGAGGCCAGCGTGCGGGCCACGTTCGCGGCGCCGAACACGCCCTCGCCCCACAGCGGGGCCTTGCCGCCGCTGTCGGCGACCAGCTGGACGTCGGCGGCCAGCAGCTCGCGCAGCCCGGCGACGTCACCTTCGGCGAAGGCGTCGAAGAAGCGCCCGGCCAGCTCCTCCCGCTCGCGCCGGCCGGCCTCGAAGCGGGCGCGTCCCGCGTCCATGTGGCGGCGGGCCCGCACGGCGAGCTGGCGGCAGGCCGCCTCCGACCTGCCGACCGCCGCCGCGACCTCGCCGAAGCCGAACCCGAACACCTCACGCAGCACGAACACGGCCCGCTCCAGCGGGCTCAGCCGTTCGAGCAGCAGCAGGGCCGCCATCGACACCGAATCGGCCAGCTCGGCCGCCCGCTGCGGATCGTCGTACGGGTCGGTGAGCAGCGGCTCGGGGAACCACGTGCCGACGTACTCCTCCCGCCGGACACGGGCCGAGCGCAGCACGTCGATCGCGATGCGGGTCACCACCGCCGACAGGAACGCCTTGGCCGACGCGGGCGGCGTCGTGATCGCCTCGTAGCGCAGCCAGGTCTCCTGTACGGCGTCCTCGGCGTCGCTCACGCTGCCCAGGATGCGGTAGGCGATCGAGAACAGCAGCGGCCGCAACTCCTCGAACTCCTCGGCCCTGCTCATGCGGGCTCCTTCCCGTCGTCGCGCCTGTTTCCGGTACCTGAGACGACACAGCCCGCCGTTCTGTGACATCGGCCCGCATGTCACAGAACGCCGGGCTGTCTCGTCTCGGGGCGGACACACCGTACGGACGACAAGGGGTTGATCATGAACGAGCGGAAGGTCGCGCTGGTCACCGGCGCCAACAAGGGCATCGGCCGGGCCGCCGCCGCCCAACTGGCGGCGCTGGGCATGACGGTGCTGGTCGGCGCCAGGGATGCGCGGCGCGGCGAGGAAGCCGCGGCGGCCCTGCGCGCGGCCGGCGGGGACGCGCACGCCGTCACCCTGGACGTCACCGACCCGGCCACGGCACGGGCCGCCGCCCGGCTGGCCGAGGAGCGATTCGGCCGCCTGGACGTGCTCGTCAACAACGCCGGCATCACCGGGTCCGGGCAGGTCGCGCCGCAGGACGCGCTCGACCAGCTCCCCAGTGTCGTCGACGTGGACATGGTGCGGGCGGTCTTCGAGACGAACGTGTTCGGGGTGATCACGGTGACCAACGCCATGCTGCCGCTGCTGCGCCGCGCCCCCGCGCCGCGCATCGTCAACGTCAGCAGCGGGGCCGCGTCGCTGACCATCGCCGCCACCCCGGGCGGGCCGCTGGCGGCGCTGCCCGCCTCGGCCGCCTACACGCCGTCGAAGGCCGCGCTGAACGCGCTGACCGTGCAGTACGCCAACGAGCTGCGCGAGGACGGCATCCTGGTCAACGCCGCCGACCCCGGCTACGTCGACACCGACATCAACGACCACCACGGCTTCCGCACACCCGACGAGGGCGCGGCCGTCCTCGTGCGGCTGGCGACGCTCGACGACGACGGGCCGAGCGGCGGCTTCTTCAACGACAGCGGCCCGGTCCCGTGGTGACGCCCCCGCCGCCCGGGCGGTCCGTCACGGCAGCGGGCGGGCGCTGAGCCGGCAGTCGCGGGGCCGCTGGGGGCGCTCGCCGGTCCAGCCCGCCTCGGGGGCCCAGGCCTGGTAGGTCATGAACGTCCCCTTGGCGAGCCCGTCCGTGCTCTCGTCCGCGATCGCGGCGTGCTCCGCCAGAACGGCGCCGGTCCGGGGGTCGAGGATGGTGGTGTACCGCTGCGCCACCTCGTCGTCGGCGCCGAACTCGGCGGTGAAGCCCTCGCTCTCCCTGAAGGTGACCGCGATTCCCGGACGTCCCAGCGGGTCGGTGATCGTGCCGCGCACCCGGGTCGTCGGCAGTCCGGCGAGCAGACGCAGGGCGGCCGCCCTGACCGAGGGCTTCACCGGGAGCTCCAGCAGGGCGGTGGAGGTGGCGAGGAACTTCTCGAAGCTGTAGCCGGGCTCCTTGTCCCGCAGGATCTTCCAGTAGGCACGCAGTTTCTCCCGGAGCTGTCCGGCGTCTCCGGGCAGCTCCGCGAGGTCGGCCAGCGTGAGCTCACCGATCCGGGAGTCGCCGAGCACGCCGTCCGGCTCGACCGCGCGCGTGTAGACGCACTGCGTGGGCTTGGACCGCAGCCGGAGCTTCGCGCAGTCTCCCGCCCGGGTGCCCGGCGTGCACACGCGCTGGACCGTGCCCGGGGAGCCCGCCGCCCGCCACGCCCGCTCGTCCGCCTCGGTGGCGGGGCGGACGAACTGCTGCCACTGCTCCGCCTGTACGGGGTCGCGGGGGTCGCGCGGCTGCCAGAGGTCGATCCGTGACGAGAACAGCACGTTGAACGCCTGATTGCCCGCCCGGACCCGGATCAGCGCGTCGTTGAGCAGTGGCCGCCGCCAGTAGGCGCCGCGCTCGTCCGGCAGCTTCGCGACCCGGTCCGCCAGCTGGAGCAGGGCGCTGTTGCCGCCTTCGGGCACGAGCACCGGTGCGGGAGCGGGCGTCATGTTCGCCACCAGCGTGACGATGGCCAGGACGACGGCGATCGTCGTCGCGGCGGCTCCCAGAGTCCATCCCCAGGCGGGGCCGCGCCGGCGCGCTCTTGCCGGCGGTCCCTGCTCGCGCCGGGCGGCGGCGAGCCGGAGTCGGGCCCTCTCGACCACCTCGGGCGAGGGCGGCGGGGCGTCGGGCAGCGCCCGCGCCAGGAGGCTCAGCTCATCCATGGGTCTCCTCCAGCGGGTTGACGTCGCCGAGCGCCTTGCGGAGCTGCTTGCGGGCGCGGTGGAGCCGGGAGGCGACCGTCCCGGCCGGGATGCCCAGGGCGGCGGCGACCTCGGCGTGGCTGAGGTCGCACAGCGCGCTCAGCAGCAGGACGTCGCGGTCGCCCCGGTTGAGCCCGGCCAGCGCCCCCGCCAGCTTGCCGGTCAGCCGGTCCGCGGTCACGCGGGTCAGGACCGCGTCCTCCGGATCGTGCTCGGCGCGCTCGGCCGTCCGGCTGAGCGCCTTCCACTTGCGGATCTCGGTGCGGCGATGCCGGGCGATGAGGTGGGTGGCGATGCCGTACAGCCAGGGGCGCACCCCGCCGCGCGCGGCGTCGTAGCCGCCCCGGCAGGCCGCCAGGAACACCTCGGCGGCCAGGTCGTCAGCCACGTCGTCGGACAGCCGCCTGGCGATGTAGCGGTGGATCTCGGTGAAGTGCGCGGTGAAGACGTGCTCGAAGTCCACCTGTAGATCGGGTGGGTCGGCCAGGTCGGGTGGAACAGCCATGCGGGCGTCTCCGCGGGGTCAGATGAACGGTGGTCGCCCCTTCTTGCCCGAAGCGCCCTGCCGCTTTCACGGGCCGCCGTCGCGGGCGGGTGACCTGGCCGGCTCCGTCAGGCGTTGAGGATGAGGTCGGCGGCGCGGGAGCGCACCTGGGCGGGGGTGCGGCCGTCGTGCTCGGCGGCCAGGAAGTGCTGGCCGATGGTCAGGCAGAAGGCGAGCAGGCTGCGCGCCTCGACCTCGTCGGGGTCGGCGCAGAAGGTGCCGATCTGTTCGCGCAGCAGGTCCATGCGCCGGTTGTCCACGCGCCGCAGGCGTGCGGCGACGGCCTCGTCACGCCGGGCCCAGTGCCGCACCGCCAGGTCGATCGGCAGCAGCCGCTCGGAGAGCGTGAGCTGCCCGGCCAGCCGGACCTTGGTACGGGCGTCGCCTCCCGCGCGTTCGACCCGGTCGAGAACCTCGTCGATGCTCTCCCGCTCCCAGGTGTCGAGCATGGCCTCCAGCAGGGCGTTGCGGTCGGTGAAGTAGCCGTAGAAGCCGCCCTTGGTCACCCCCAGCGCCTTGGCCAGCGTCTCGACCCGGACGGCGTCCACCCCGGACGCGGCCAGCACCCGCAGCCCCTCCTCGATCCACTTCTCCCGTGGTGTACGCAACGAGCCCATCTGTGGCCCACCTCACCTCTCGCCTGGTTGTACGGTGCCGTACAACAGGTCTAACCTTAGGTTATACGGCACCGTATAACGGAGAGAGGAAACCCGTCATGTCATTCGGTTTCGTCGCGTTCCACTACCCCGCCCCCGAGCACCTCGAGGCGTTCGTCAAGGAGTGCCACCAGGTCGCCGAGATGTCGCGGAGCCAGCCGGGCTTCGTGTCCGTCGGGGTCTGGGTCACCCCGGACGGAGACGCCGTCGTCACCACCGGCGAGTTCGAGTCCGAGGAGGCGTTCCAGGCGGCGGCCCGGATCGGCCGCGAGATCGGCGCCACGCCCGACGGCATCAGTGACCTCGAGGTCCGGCCCCGCGAGGTCACCTTCCTGGTGTCGCGGTGACGGGGCGGCCGACATGTCCATGAGGCTCCCCGTCACCGAGCACACCTCGCGGCCGTGGCGCATCCACGAGATCGCCCCGGACTTCCGCATCGAGGACGTGTGGGCCTTCCGCACGCCCGGCGCCGGCCCGGACGACTTCCCCGCGATGCTGGCCGCGCTGCGTGCCCGCACCGCGCCGCAATATCAGTCCTGGCCGGTCCGGTTCCTGTTCGCGGTCCGGTGGAAGCTCGGCGCGCTGTTGGGCTGGGACGAGCCCGGCGCCGGACTCGGCGGGCGGGTCGGCTCCCTGCTCGACCGCCTGCCCGACGACCTGCGCCGCTCCCCCGGCGTGAACGACCCCAACATCCCGTTCACACCGCTGTACGCGGTCGCCGAGGAATCCGCCCAGGAACTGGCCAACAAGACCGTCCACACCGTCTGCCACCTGGGCTGGGTGCCCACCGCCGGCGGCGAGTACGAACTGCGCATGGCGGCCCTGGTCAAGCCCAACGGCCTGTTCGGCAGGGCGTACATGGCCCTCATCAAGCCGTTCCGCTACCTCGTCGTCTACCCGGCCATGACCCGCCGATGGGAGCAGGCCTGGCGCGACCGCGCCGAGCTCACGTACGGGCGGGTTCGCTGACGCCGAACCACCGCCGCAGGGCCGCCCGGAGCGCCTCGACCTCCGCGGGGCCGGGCCGGGGAGACGCGGACGCCCAGGCCACGTAGCAGTCCGGCCGCAGGAGCAGGGCCGTCGGCGCGGGAGCCTCGGCGCGGGCCGTGACGATGTCGACCTGGTCGTGGCCGAGAGCCCGCGACAGTGAGGCGTCGTCGGTCAGGTCGAGCAGCAGGGGGCGCGCGGTCCTGGTCAGCTCGGCCAGGCGGACCGGTCCGGCGGGGGTGCGCAGGTCCAGGTCCGGGGCGAAGCGGCCGGTCAGCGGGTGCGCCTCGCCGCCGCCCAGGTCGTAGCGGACGTCGGCGCCCGTGGTGAGCTCGGCCAGGCGGCGCACGGCGCCGGGGTCGCGGAGCAGTTCGGCGAACACCTCGCGCAGGCCGGTGACGTCGCTGCCGGGGGCGATCAGGGCCGCCTGCGCCTGCGCGTTCAGCACCATGCGGCGGGCGGCCGCGCGCCGCTCCGGCTCGTAGGTGTCCAGCAGTCCGGGCGGGGCGCTCCCCCGGATCTCGGCGGCGAGCTTCCAGCCGAGGTTGACCGCGTCCTGCAGGCCGAGGTTGAGCCCGGGACCGCCCCCGGTGGCGGCGTACACGTGCGCGGCGTCACCGATCAGGAACACCCGGCCGTCGGCGAACCGCTCGGCCACCCGGGTGTTGCCGCCGGTCAGCCGGCGCAGCGCGTGCGGCCCCGGGCCGCCGGGCGGGCCGAGCGGCACCTCGACGCCGAGGACTCGGCGGACGCTCGCCCGCAGCTCCTCCAGGCTCATCGCGGCGGCGGTCGCCGGCTGGTCCCATTCGGTGGTGCTGACCAGCGGAGGGTGGCCGGGCATCGGCGCGTAGGAGAACCCGCCGCGCTCGGTGCGGTGGGGCATGAACGGCGCGACGGCGCCGTAGCCGGGCACGTGCAGCGCGCCGGTCGCGGGATCGACCCAGTCCGCCGGGACCGTCGCGTGCGCCGAGCGCACGGTCATGCGGTCGTAGGTGACGCCGGGGAACGCGATGCCGGCGAGCTTGCGCGTGGCGCTGTGCGCTCCGTCCGCCCCGACCAGGTAGCGGGCCCGCACCTGATACGTGCCGTCCGGGCCCGCAACGTCGGCGGTGACCGCGTCCTCGTCCTGTGCCAGTCCGGTGAGCTCGTGGCCGCGCCGGATCTCCACGCCGAGCTCGATGGCGCGCTCCTCCAGGACCTGCTCGATGCGCCGCTGCGGCACCGGCAGGGTGTGGACGGGGCTGTGCTCCAGCAGGCTCAGGTCCAGGCCCAGCGCGCCGAACATGAAGTACGCGGAGTTCGGCCGCGGCGGTTCCGCGCTGCCGCTGAGGGGTTCGCACAGTCCTCGGTGGTCAAGCATGCGGACGACCTGGCCGAGCAGCCCGTTCGCCTTCGGCTCCTCGCTCGGCCGGGGCAGCCGCTCCAGCACGAGCGGCCGGACGCCGGCCAGGCTCAGCTCGCAGGCCAGCATCAGCCCGTTCGGGCCGCCGCCGGCGATGACGACATCGGTGATCAACGTGTGCTCCCATGGTAGTGGCCGGCGAGGGCGGTGAAGGCGGCCTTGGGCTCCCAGGGCAGGCCGGGGTAGGCGTCCCCGTGGCGGCCGTCGAGGACCTTGACGATGCCGGGGCTGGCGAGGTCGAGGTCGTCACGCGGGTCCCCGCCGGGCCGGTGCGGGAAGTTGCCGAGGGAGAAGAGGAAGACGAAGGCGCTGTCGACACCGGCGGCGTCGAAGATCTCCAGCAGTTCCCGCAGGTAGGCGGCCTGGCCGGGCTCGTCGCGGACGCATGCGCGGTTCAGCCGGATCGGCGCGCCGGTCTCCCGGTCGAACTCGACGACCTCCAGGACGCGGCCGCCGCTGTCGCCCGCGCCCCGGTAGGCGGCGGTGCCGAACTCGGTGATCGCGACCGGCTTCCCCTGCGCGACCAGGGCGCGGACGGCCTCGGCGAACCGGCCGGCGACCTCGGCCGACCGGTAGAGGTCGACGCCCACGAGGTCGAAGGGCGTCCAGTCGACGCGTTCGAGCGGGACGGCGGCGTACGTGATCCGGCCGCCGAACCGCTCGCGGACGAGGGCCACGGCCTCGACGAGGAAGTCGTTGAGCCGCGCGCTGAGCTCGCCGATCCGCTCGGGCAGCCGGTCCCGGTCGGTCAGCAGGGCGAGCCGGTCCTCCTGGGTGCCGCCCGGCAGGAACCCCTTGTTCATCAGGCTCAGCTCGGCGCCGGTGACGAACACGACCGCGGCGCCCTGCCGCCGGATCCGCTCCGCCAGCCCGGCGCAGTCGGCGAACAGCGACAGCGTCTCCTCGGGGGTCAGCTCCAGCGGGTAGGGCGAGAACCAGACCTCCAGCCCGAGTTCGGCGGCGTAGGTGGCGGCCAGCTCCAGCCGCTCCGGGTCGCCGCCGATGACGCGGACCGCGGTGCAGTGCAGGTCGTCCCGGATGATGCCGAGCTCGCGCCTGACCGCGACCGGGTCGAAGCGCTCGCGGGACGACCCTCCGTTGCGTACGAACCCTGTGTCGTACGTGATGCCCTTGGCTCTCATGGCATGGGTCCTTCCGGTGGGATGGGACGCTCACGCTAGGCCAGAAAAGTGCGCGCACGCAAGTTTGCGTACACGCATCGAAAGGTGGGATGCTGGGCGCGTGACGACGAGACGGACGGGGCTGCGCGAGCAGAAGAAGCAGGCCACCCGGGACGCCCTGCGCACGGCCGCCCTGCGCCTGGCGCTCGAACGCGGACCGGACAACGTCCGCGTCGACGACATCGCCGAGGCCGCCGGGGTCTCCCCCAGGACGTACAACAACTACTTCTCCAGCCGCGAACAGGCGATCGTCGCCGCCGTCACCGGCGAGCGGGAGGCGCGGGTGGCGGCGGCGGTGGCCGCCCGGCCCGCCGATGTCGGGCTCGCCGACGCCGTCATCGAGGCGGTCGTGGACCAGTACACCGCCCCGGACGCCGCCGGCCGGGACGCGCTGCTGCTGATCACCACCCGCCCCGCGCTGCGCGAGGCGTTCGTCGAGGCCACCACCGCGATCGAGCACCCTCTCGCCGAGGCCATCGCCGCGCGCGTCGGCGATGGCGGCGAGCATCAGCACGCCGCGCGGGTGCTCGCCGCGAGCGTCGCCGCCGCGGTCCGCGTGGCGCTGGACCAGTGGCTGAGCGCGACCGTCTCGTCCGTCACGGCCGGCGGGCTGGTCGTGCCGTCCGGGTCGCTCCCGGACCTCCTTCGCGCCGCGCTCGCCCCCCTCGCCCCCGCCCTGGATGCCGCCGACCGCGCCCGAGGCGGTGGGACCCGTGACGGCGGGCCCGCCGGCCGGGCCTGAGCGGTTACTTCGCGACGGCCTCGCGGACGGCGGGGGCGACCTCCTGGCCCCAGCGGGCCAGCAGGGTGAGGTCGGCGGCGCCGTGGCCGGTGTCGAAGAGCGTGAAGCCGGACGCGCCGTGCTCCAGCACCGCCCCGGTCAGCTCCTCGACCCACTGCGCCACCGAGCCGCCGATCCACCGGCCGTCGCGGTCGCGGGTGGCGGGCAGCGGCCGGTCGGTGATGCGGCCGGGCAGGTTGAACACGGTACGGATCTCGCCCGGGTCCCGGCCTGCCGCTGCCGCCGCCTCGTCGATGACGGGACGCGAGGTCCGGTAGCGCTCGCTGAGCCAGTCGGCCGCGTGGCCGGGGATCCACCCGTCGGCCACCCGCCCGGTGGCGGCCAGCGACTTCGGCCCGACCGAGCCCGTCCACACCGGCGGCGCGGCGACGGGCGCGGGCTCGATGCGGCGCACCCGGTAGTGGTTTCCCTCGTAGGTGACCGGAGGGCCGCCGCCGGACAGCAGCTTGACCAGGACGATCGCCTCCTCGAAGGCGTCCACGGCCGCGCCCGGCGACAGCCGGGGCACGCCCATGTCCGTGATGCGGTCCCACAGCCCGCCCGCGCCCATGCCGAGCACGACGCGGCCGCCCGACAGCGCCGACAGCGACGTCACCGTCCGCGCCAGCATCGGGGCGGGCCGGGTCGGCAGGTTGGTCACGTTGGCGAATCCCGCGATGCGCTCGGTGCGGCCCAGCAGGAAGCCGAGCGCGGCGTAGGCGTCGAGGCGCCCGCCGAGGTACGGGTGGTCGGAAAGGGTGAAGATGTCGAGCCCGTCCCGGTCGGCCTGCTGGGCCATGCGCAACAGCTCCGGCACGTCGTCGATGCCGGAATGCGCGCCGAAGCCGAAGACGACGTCATGTGCGGACATGGTTATGCCTTTCCCTCAGGCCGCGCCCAAAAAAGTTTGCGGTTCGTGCCACGAACCATATTAGTTCGTGGCACGAACCGCAAATTCCGGCTTTCGTCTCAGCGCACCTGATCGGGCTCCAGGAAGACGGTCGGCACCTGGTTGTCGGTCACCACGCGGCCCAGCAGGGCGGCCAGCGTGTCGCGTTCGGCGGCGGTGAACCCGGCCGTCAGCTCCTCGACGCGGCGGCAGGTCTCGGCGTAGAACTCGTCGGCCAGCCTGGCGCCGCGCCGGGTGAGCGCCACCCGCACCGCCCGGGAGTCGCCGGGGTCGGGCCTGCGCTCCACCAGGCCGTTGCGCTCGGTCCGGTCGACCAGGCCGGTGAGGCTCGACTTGGCCAGGCCGAGCACCCCGCCCAGCTCGGTCATGCCATAAGGCTGCGCCATCAGCACGCACAGCAACTGACCCTGCTGCTGGGTGATGCCGTATTCGCGGGCCGACTCCACGTACACGGCATTGACCAGGAACGTGGAGCGCACCAGCGCGGCCACCGCCCCTATCTCGCCGGCGACATTCTCACTCATCGGCCAAGCGTAACAAATTCGTGCCGCGAACTACCCGGCGGCCTAGCATCGGGCGCGTGGAAGCGATGGGTGAAGAGACGCTGGAGGCAGTGTTCGAGGAGCAGCGGCCCAGGCTGTTCGGCCTGGCCTACCGGCTGCTCGGCTCGGCGGCCGAGGCCGAGGACCTGGTCCAGGAGACGTTCCTGCGCTGGCGTCAGGCCGGCCGGGCCGACGTGCCGGCCGCCTGGCTGACCAGGGTGATCACGAACCTGTGCCTGAACGAGCTCGCCTCCGCGCGGCGGCGGCGGGAGAGCTACGCGGGGCCGTGGCTGCCCGAGCCCGTGCTCACCGGCGACGGCGCGCTCGGGCCGCTGGAGACCGTCGAGCAGCGCGAGTCGGTGTCGCTGGGCCTGCTCGTCCTGCTGGAACGGCTGAGCCCGGCCGAGCGGGCCGTGTTCGTGCTGCGCGAGGCGTTCGGGCACAGCCACGCCGAGATCGCCGCCATGCTCGGCCTCGGCGAGGCGCACTCCCGCCAGCTCCACCGCCGCGCGCGTGAGCACGTCGGCGCGGCGCGCAAGCGGTTCGACGCCGACCGCGGCCAGCACCGCCGCATCGTCGAGAGGTTCCTGGCCGCGACCCTGGACGGCGACGTGGCGGGCCTGGAACGGCTGCTGGCCGCCGACGTCGTCGCCTGGGCGGACGGCGGCGGCTCGACCGCGGCGCGGCGGCCGGTGCGCGGGCGCCTCAGGGTGCTGCGCTACCTGGGCGGGCTCAGCCTCCGTCCCGAGGCGGCGGCGGTGACGGCCGTGATCGCCGAGGTCAACGGCGAGTACGCGGCGCTGCTGCGGCACGACGGCGAGCTGCGCGCGGTCATGGCCGTGGAGGTCGCCGGCGAGCATGTCACCGCGGTGCGGACGATGGTGAACCCGGACAAGCTGGCATTCGCCGCCGCCCAGCTCGTGTGAGCACGCTCACAGCGCGACGCTGTCACGAATCGCCCGGCTCGCCGGTTCAGGTGGGGACTTCGAACGGGAGGAACCATGACAGGACACATCGTCGTGCTGGGCGGCGGCTACGCCGGGCTGGGCGCGGCCAAGCGGGCGGCCCGGCGGCTGCGCGGCGCCGGGGCCCGGGTGACGCTGGTGAACGCGGCCGACCGGTTCGTGGAGCGGGTGCGGCTGCACCAGCTCGCCGCCGGGCAGCGGCTGCCCGACCTGCCCCTGCGCGGCCTGCTCGACGGCGCCGGGGTGGAGCTCGCGGTGGCCACGGTGACGGGGATCGACCTCGCCGCCCGGGTCGTCCGCCTCGACGCGGCCCCGTACGAGCTGGGCTACGACGTGCTGGTCTACGCGCTCGGCAGCGGCGCCGACCTCGGCGCGGTGCAAGGGCTGGCCGAGCACGCGTACACGGTCGCCACCGAGCGCGAGGCGGCCCGGCTGCGTTCCCGCCTCGCGGCGGCGCGGTCGGTCGCCGTGGTGGGCGGCGGGCTGACCGGGATCGAGGCCGCGGCCGAGTTCAAGGCGGCCCGCCCGGGACTGGAGGTCCGGCTGGTGTCCGGCGGCCCGATCGGGGCCGGGCTGTCCCCGCGGGCCCGCCGCCACCTGCGCCGGGCCTTCGACCGGCTGGACGTCGCCGTGCGCGAGCACGCCCCCGTCGCCGAGGTCGGCCCCGGCGGGCTGCTCCTGCGCGACGGCGGCGAGGTGCCCGCCGACACGGTGGTGTGGGCGGCCGGGTTCCGCGTCCCGGAGCTCGCGGCGGCCTGCGGGCTGGCCACGGACGAGCACGGCCGCATGCTGGTCGACGCGACCCTGCGCTCGCTCTCGCATCCGGAGGTGCTCGGCGCCGGCGACGCCGCCGCCGTGCGGGGCTCGCGCATGTCGTGCCAGACCGGCCTGCCGCTCGGCCTCCAGGCAGGCGACGCGGCGGCCGCGCTGCTCACCGGCCGCGCCCCGCGACCGGCGCGGATCCGGTACGTGTGGCAGAACATCAGCCTGGGCCGCCACGACGGCGTCACCCAGGCCACCCGCGCCGACGACAGCCCGAGCGGGCCCGTCCTGACCGGGCGGCCCTCCGCGCTCTTCAAGGAGGTCATCACCCGCGGCACCGTCTGGCGGATGCGGCACCCCCACCTGTCGCCCTGACGAGGGCCGATGGCGCGATCTGTGGGGTGCGTGTCGTTGACGCCATCGGGGTGCGGGCTGGACCGTGGAAGGGTGCAAGCACACCGCATCGCCTTCGTGATCTACGAGGGTTTCCAGTCGCTCGACCTGGTCGGGCCGCACGAGGTGTTCCAGCTCGCCGGAGGCTACGACTGCGCGATCGTCGCCCCCGTCCCCGGGCCGGTCCGCGCCGAGCACGGGCTGCCGGTGCACGCCTCCCACGGCGTCGCCGACCTCCCGCCCGCCGGCTTCGACACACTGGTCGTCGCGGGCGGCGGGGGCGTCTACGAGGCCAGGAACGACCCGGCGCTGACCGGCTGGATCGCCGCCGCGGCCGGCGGCGCCCGGCGGGTCGCCTCGGTGTGCAGCGGGGCGTTCCTGCTGGCCGAGGCCGGGCTGCTGGCCGGTCGCCGCGCCACCACCCACTGGGCCAGGGCCGAGCGGCTGGCCCGCGAACACCCGGAGGTCACCGTCGACCCCGATCCGATCTTCGTCCGTGACGGGCCCGTCTGGACGTCGGCCGGGGTGACCGCCGGGATGGACCTGGCGCTGGCGCTGGTGGAAGAGGACCACGGGCAGCGGGCCGCGCTGGAGGTGGCCCGCCACCTCGTGCTGTTCCTCCGCAGGCCGGGCAACCAGTCCCAGTTCAGCGTGGGGCTGTGGTCCGCGCAGCCCTCCTCCGACCCGGTGCGCCGGGCCGTGGCGGCCATCCACGCCGACCCCGGCGCCCGCCACGACATCACCGACCTGGCCGCGCACGCCGGGCTCAGCCCCCGCCACCTGCAACGCCGCTTCACCGCCGAGCTCGGCCTGCCGCCAGGCGCCTACGTCGAGCGGGTCCGGGTGGAGGCGGCGCAGCGGGCCCTGGAGGACGGCGGCGACCCCGTCGACGTCATCGCCCGCCGCTACGGCTTCGGCACCGCCGAGACCCTGCGGCGCAGCTTCCACCGACGCCTGGGCGTCGCGCCCTCCGACTACCGAGACCGTTTCCGATCCACCACGGGAGGACATCCGTGACCACGTACGGACTGCTGATCTTCGACGACGTCGAGGAGCTGGACTTCGCCGGGCCCTGGGAGGTGTTCACCACCTCCGCCATCCTGCGCGCCGACGCCGACCTAGCGGTGCTCGTCGCCGAACGGCCCGGCCCGGTCCGGGCCGGCAAGGGCCTGCGGGTGCTGCCCGACTGCACCCTGGACGACAACCCGCCGCTGGACGTCCTGCTCGTGCCGGGCGGGCGCGGCGCCCGCGAGGTCCAGCCGCACAACCCGGCCGTCACCGGCTGGATCGCCAAGACCGCCGAGCAGGCCACCTGGGTGGCCAGCGTGTGCACCGGGGCCTTCCTGCTCCACGCCGCCGGACCGGCGCGCGGGCGCCGGGTGGCCACCCACTGGGCCTACGAGGACGCCCTGGAGGCGCGCGGGGACGTCACCGTCGTCCGCGACGCCCGCTATGTCGTGGACGGCAACGTGATCTCCACCCAGGGCGTCTCCGCCGGGATCGACAGCGCGCTGTGGCTCGTCGGCCGGCTGCACGGCCGCGACCACGCGCGCGCCGTCCGCCGCGAGATCCAGTACGACCCCGCCCCGCCGTATCTGGCCGACGAGCCGCTCTAGGCGGGCGGGTAGGCCGTCGAGACGAGGCGGGCCAGGAAGGCGTCCAGGTCGTCGAGGCCGTAGGCGGCCAGGACGTCGGGCGGCTGGGTGAGCAGGTAGGTCAGCGCGCTGTTGATCGCCAGCGTCACGGTGGCCGCGCCGTGCCGGGTGGCCGGGAGCCCGGCGGCCCGCTGGGCGGCCAGGTGCAGGTCGAGGTCGGCGCGGGTGAGGCGGGCCAGGGTCTCGCGCACCTGGGCGTTGCGCGCGGCCTCGGCGTGCAGTTCGAGGTAGGCCAGGATGCGGGACCGGTTGTCCGTCAGCGCCCGGTCGATCATGCGGCGCAGCAGCGCGAGCAGTCCGTCCACGTCGTGGACCTCGGCCTGCTGGAGGTCGCTCCAGTAGCGCTCCACGCACCGCTCGGCGGCGGCCCGCAGCAGGCTGTCGCGGGTCGGGAAGTAGTTCTTGGCCGTGCCCTCCGGCAGCCCGGCGACCCGGTCCAGCGCGCGGTGGGTCAGTCCGCGCCCGCCCTCCCCGGCCAGCACCTCGATGGCCGCGTCGCGCAGCCGGTCGCGCCGGTCCCTGTTCTCCACCATGACGGCCCATTCTCCCGCTCGACACAACCACCACAAGCGTGGTACCACATTTGGGGTGATGAGAATGAGGAAAGCCGCCGTCGTGGGAGCCGGGGTCGGCGGGCTGACGGCCGCCATCGCCCTGCGCCGCATCGGCTGGGAGGTCTCGATCTTCGAACGCTGGCCGCGCATCGTCGCCGAGGGCACGGCTCTCGGCATCCGGCCCGACGCCCAGGCCGCCCTGGCGAGCCTCGGCCTGGGCGAACGGCTGCGCGAGCGCACCGTCCCCTACCGGCACGCCCGCATCCGCACCCCCGACGGCCGCCACCTGGCCGACCTGCCGCTGGAGCGCATCGAACGGCGCGGCGGAGCGCCCGTCCGCATGCTGTCGCGCGTGTCGCTGATCGAGATGCTGGTGGAGGAGGTGGACCCGGCGACGATCAGCACCGGCGTGGAGATCACCGACCCCGCCGCGCTGCGCGACTCCCACGACCTGGTGATCGGCGCCGACGGCGTGCGCAGCGCGGTGCGCCGGGCGTTCTTCGCCGCCCCCACCCGGCCCCGCTACGCCGGCATCGTCGCCTGGCGCGGCGTCGTCCACGGCTTCGAGCCGCAGGACTACGGCGAGACCTGGGGGCGCGGGCAGATGTTCGGCATGACGCCGCAGTCCCCCGGCGTCACCAACTGGTACGCGCCCGTACGGACCCCGAAGGGGGTGCGCGAGACCCTCGGCGACCTGCGCGCCCGCTTCGCCGGCTGGCACGACCCGATCCCGCGCGTGCTCGCCGCCGCCGAGGCGGACGCCGTGCTGCGGCACGAGGTCCACGACCTCGCCCCGCCGCTGCCCTCGTACGTGACCGGCAACGTGGCCCTGCTGGGCGACGCCGCCCACGCCATGACCCCCGCGCTCGGGCAGGGCGCCTGCCAGGCGCTGCTCGACGCGGCCGCGCTGGCCGCCTGCCTGCGCGACCACCCCGGCGACGTGCCCGGGGCGCTGCGCCTGTACGACGCCAGGCGGCGTCCGGCGGCCGAGCGGATGGTCACCGCCTCGCGCTGGATGACGCGCCTGGCCGGAGCGGGCCGCCTGGCCGGGCCGCGCAACGCCCTGATGCGCCTGGGGAGGCGGTGAACCCGGTTCGCGAAGAATGCCAGGATGGGGCGCATGGGCGCGGGGGAACTGCACGGGAGAAAGCCCGAAGAGGACACGATCGCCGAGCTGCTGACGGCGGCCCGGGGCGGCGCCAGCTCGGCGCTGGTGCTGCGCGGCGAGGCGGGCATCGGCAAGACGGCGCTGCTCGACCACGCCGCCGCCACCGCGGGCGACCTGCGGGTGGTGCGCGGCACGGGGGTCGAGTTCGAGGCGGAGCTGCCGTTCTCGGGCCTGCAACTGCTGCTGCGCCCGGCGCTCGGATCACTCGGCGCGCTGCCCGGCCCGCAGCGCGCCGCCCTGGAGGCGGCGTTCGGGCTCGGGCCCGCGACGGGCTCCGAACCGATGCTGGTGGGGCTGGCCGCGCTCTCCCTGCTGGCCGAGCACGCGGGTGAGACGGGGCTGCTGTGCCTCGTCGACGACGCGCAGTGGCTCGACCGGGCGTCACGGGACGCGCTCCTGTTCGCCGCCCGGCGCCTGCACGCCGAGGGCATCGTCATGATCTTCGCGGCGCGGGACGGCGAAGGCTCCTTCCCCGCCCCCGGCCTGCCCGAGCTGCGCCTGTCCGGGCTGGCCCCGGAGGCCGCGGCGGCCCTGCTCGACCGGCATCCGCTCGCGCCCGCCGTCCGCTTCCGGCTGCTCGCCGAGGCGGGCGGCAACCCGCTGGCGCTGCTGGAGCTGCCGATCGCGCTGGCCGCCGAGGGCGGCAGCGCGTTCGCGCCGGGCGCGCTGCCCCTCACCGGCCGCCTGCAACTGGCCTTCCACGGCCAGGTCAGCCGGATGCCCGCGGCCTGCCAGAGCCTGCTCCTGGTGGCGGCGGCCGACGAGACCGGCGAGCTGGCCGTGATCCTGCGTGCCGCCGCCGAGCTGGGCGCCACGGTCGAGGACCTGTCCCCCGCCGAACGGGCCGGCCTGGTGGTGCGCGGCGACGCCGACGGCACCGTGATCCGCTTCCGCCATCCGCTGATCCGCGCCGCCGTCCACCAGCGCGCGCCGCTCGGCGAACGCCTCGCCGCGCACCGCGCGCTCGCCGCCGCGCTCGGCTCGCCCGAGCACGCCGACCGCCGCGCCTGGCACCTGGCGGCGGCCGCCACCGGCGCCGACGAGGAGGCCGCCGCCGCCCTCGAACGCACCGCCGCCCGCGCCCGCGAGCGCGGCGGCCACGAGGCGGCCGCCGCCGCGTACGAGCGGGCCGCCCGGCTGAGCGCCGACCCCTCCGCCAAGGCCCGCCGCGAGGCCCTGGCCGCGGAGGCGGCGCTGGAGGCCGGCGACATGGACCGCGCCCGCGCCTTCGGCGACCGCGCGACCGGGCCGGACAGGCCCCCGGCGGTACGGGCGCGGATGGCGCAGGTGCGCGCGCTCGCCGACTTCTGGCAGGGCGCCTACCCGGCCGCCCACCGGCTGCTGCTCGACGGCGCCGGTCTCGTCCGCGACACCGACCCCGGCCAGGCCGCCACGCTGCTCGTCCAGGCCGTGCACACCGCCTGGTACCTGGGCGAACAGCAGCTCGCCGGCACGCTGGACCGGCTGGCCGCGCTGCCGCTGGACGACGCGGACCCGCTCGCGCCCGTGGGCCCGTACCTGGTCCATCTCGACCCGCTGGGCCGGCTCGACCGGGGCCGGGCCGGCGGGCCGCCGCCGCTGGCCGGCACGCTCGCCGCGATCCGGCGCCGGGGCGAGGTCCCCGGCCAGGTGCTGATGATCCTCTGCGGCGCGGCGCTCGTGCTGGGCCAGGACTCCGACGCCTACGAGCTGGCCACCGCCCTCGCCGCCGAGCAGCGGGACCGGGGCGGCGCCGGGCGGCTGCCCACGGTGCTGTTCTTCGTGGCCGAGGGCGAGGTGTTCACCGGGCGGCACCGCGACGCGCTCGCCACGGCCGCCGAGGCCCTCCGGCTCGCCCGCGACACCGGCCAGCAGCAGTGGGTCAGCCAGTTCAGCAGCGTGCTCGCCTACCTCGCCGCCGCCGAGGGCGACGAGGCGGCCTGCCGGAGCCACGCCGAGGCGGGGCTGGCCGGCGCCACAGCCGGGGCCGTCTCCCCCGGCGCGCCCTGGGCGCACTGGTCGCTCGGCCTGCTCGACCTGGGTCTGGGCCGCGCCGAGGCGGCGCTGGCCCGCTTCGAGCGCCTGACCCGCGAGCCGATGCGCCACCACATCTGCGCCACCCGCTCCACCCCCGACCTCGTGGAGTCCGCCGTACGGGTGGGCGCGCCCGAACGCGCCGCCGAGCCGCTGGCCCGCTTCGAACGGTGGGCCGAGACGGTCCGCCAGCCGTGGGCCGACGCGCTCGTCCTGCGCTGCCGCGCGCTGCTCGCCGACGACGACCGGGCCGAGTCGCTCTACACGGCGGCACTCGAACGCCACGACCAGGACGGCCGCGCGCTGGAGTACGCCAGGACCGCGCTGCTCCACGGCGAGTGGCTGCGCCGGGCCAAGAGGAAGGCCGAGGCGCGCGGCTCGCTGAGCGACGCCCTGGAGGTCTTCGACCGGCTCGGCATGCGGCCGTGGGCCGCCCGCGCCCGCGCCGAGCTGACCGCCACCGGCGCCCAGGCCGCCGAGCAGGCCGAAGGCGCCGCCTCCGCGCTCACCCCGCAGGAACTGCAGATCGCCCGGCTGGCCGCGCGGGGCCTGTCGAACCGCGACATCGCCGCCCAGCTCTTCCTCAGCCACCGGACGGTCGGCTACCACCTGTACAAGGCCTACCCGAAGCTCGGCATCGTCTCCCGCGGCGAGCTGAAAGATCTGGACCTGTGAGATCGTGGACCTCATGGAGGTACAACCCGGGCAGGTGCTCCCCGTGGACGTCGAGACGGTCCCGCCGTACGAGCTGGCTCCCGGCGTGGTCGTGCGGACGCTCCCCGGCATGCCGGGCATCCGGACGTGGGTGATCGACCTCGCCCCGGGGGCCGAATGGCCTGACGTGGACGTCCACGAGACGTACGGCGAGGCGTACTTCGTCGTCAGCGGCGAGCTGATCGAGGGCGAGCGCACCCACGGCCCCGGCACGTACGTCGCCTTCGGGCCGCGCACCAGCCACCGGCCCCGCACCGAGACCGGCGTGCGCGCCTTCGGCTTCAACTACGACGAGCGCCCCGGCGCCTAGCGGCCCGCGCGTTCAGGCGATCAGGAGGCGCAGGCCGAGCTCGGCCGCGTCGAGGCCGAGGAGCTCCCGGTTGCGTTCGGCCCAGCGGCCGGAGGCGAGGTCGTCGCGCAGGGCGCGCACCGTGCGCCGCTCGGCCTCCGGCCCGACCCTGGACCAGACCGACATCCCGCGACGGACCCGCTCGTCCAGGTACGCCTCCGGCCGCCGCCAGTAGGCCTCGAAGAAGCCGTCGGCGCAGTCCCACGGGATCGGCACCGGCTCCGTGCGGGCGCCGATCGCGGCCGCCAGCTCGGTGATCGCCGGGCGGCCGGTGAGCAGGCCGGCGACCTCCGGCAGGTAGTCGCGCGTGAGCCAGAACCGCCGCAGCCATCCGCCCTCGCTGGTGTCGTGCGTGAACACGACCACGCGCCGGGCCACCCGCCGCATCTCGCGCAGCCCGGCGATCGGGTCCCGCCAGTGGTGGACGGAGGAGACAGTCATCGCGGCGTCGAAGGACCGGTCGCCGAACGGCAGGCTCTCCGCCGACCCGGCCAGGCACGGCGCCGCGTCGGGGGCGCGCTGCGACCGCATGAGCGCCGACGGCTCCACCGAGACGACCCGGCGGTCACGGGGCTCGTACGAGCCGGTGCCCGCCCCGACGTTGAGCACGGTCCTGGCGTCGCCGAGTCGCGGTGTAGGCGGCTCCGATGGTGTCGTACAACTGCGTGCCGGACATCAGCCCTGCCTCTCCCCGCTGGTCCCGCCATTGCACCACAGCGGGGGCGAACCGCGGAGCCCCCGGTTGACCTTGACACGGTGACAAGGGCTTCGCTGGGCGGCATGACCGCGATCTACAAGTCCGAGGCGGGCGGGCGCGAGCTCCGGGAGCGCTACCTGCGGGAGCTGGCGGCGTGGCCGGTGCCCGCCGAGCACGTACGGGTGCCGACGCGCGAGGGTGAGACGTTCGTGCTGGTGTCCGGCCCCCGGGACGCGCCGCCGCTGGTGCTGTTGCACGGCTCGGGCGCGAACGCGTCGATGTGGCGCGGGGACGTCGCCACCTGGTCCCGGCACTTCCGCGTGTACGCCGTCGACCTCGTCGGCGAGCCGGGGCTGAGCGCGCCGTCACGTCCCGCGCTGGGCTCCGGAGCCGTGGCCGCCTGGCTGGACGACGTGCTGGACGGGCTCGGGCTCACCGGCGCCGCGTTCGCGGGCACGTCACTCGGCGGCTGGACGGCCCTGGACTACGCCGTCCGCCGTCCGGAGCGGGTGACGCGCCTGGCCCTGCTGTGCCCCGGCGGCGTGGGGCGGCAGAAGGTCGGCTGGGTCGTCAGGGCCGTGCTGTCGCGCACCCTGTCGCGGCGCGGCGGGGTGCGCGAGTCGGCGATGGCGGTCGCCGGGCTGGACGCGGAGCGGGACCGGGAGGCGCTCGACTCCGTCGTCCTGACGTTCACGCACTTCAACCCGCGCAGGGAGCGGCTGCCGGTGTTCCCCGACAAGGCGCTGCGCGGCCTCGCCATGCCGGTCCTCGTGATCGCCGGGGACCGTGACGCGATGTTCGACTCCCGGGGGACCGCCCGGCGGATCCGCCGGTGCGTCCCTCGGGCGAGCGTGAAGCTGCTTCCCGGCGTCGGTCACGCGATCTTCGGCCAGGCCGCGTCGATCACCGGGTTCCTGGCCGGGGATCGCCGGCCGGCGTAGACGGGACGGCCGTGGCGATGCAGTCGAGGACCCGCCTGAGCCCGTAGCGGAACTGCTCGTCGCGGCTCAGGTGCGGCTGGCGCGCCTCCGTCACGATCTTCGTGAAGATCGGGTACTGTCCGCTCTTCACGAGCTGGTCGATGTACGGGTAGCTGCGCGCCATCCACTCCGACTCGGTGAGCCCGCTGAGGCGGAACTCCCTGGCCGAGCTGATCTCCTCCCGGACGGTGCCCTCGACGTAGCTGTTCAGCAGGCCCACGAGGCTGAGGTTCTCGTCGATGGGGACGAAGGGGTCGAGCACCCCCATCAGCCGTTCGATCAGGAGCAGCTGGTTGGGCCCGAAGCTGGGCAGCGACCGCTGCACGGCGGCGATCCACGGGTGGCGCAGCCACATGGCCCGCAGCTCGCCGGCGTAGCGGGTGAGGTCGGCCCGCCAGTCGCCGGAGGGCAGGCCGGTGACGTCGATCTCGCCCATCAGCCGGTCGGCCATGAGCTCGATCAGGTTGTCGCGGCTCGGGACGTAGCGGTAGAGGGACATCGCCCCGGCGCCGATCTCGGCGGCGATCCGCCGCATGGTGGCGGCCTCCAGCCCTTCGGCGTCGGCGATGCGGACGGCCGCCTCGGTGATCTGGGCGCGGCTGTAGGCCGGCTTCGGCCCCCGGGCGGGGCGCTCGGGCCGCATCCAGATGTTCACGTACTCGGCGTCCGCCACCGTCGCACCTCCTTGTTGCGTACATAGTACCCAGTGGCTTAGCCTTGCCGACATAACCGCGTACAACGTACCCAGTGGAGGTGTCCGTGTCTGATCCCATCGTGGTCGCCGAAGGGCTGCGCAAGTCCTTCGGCGACACCCACGCCCTGCGGGGCCTGGACCTGAGCGTCCCGAGAGGAACGGTCTGCGGCCTGCTGGGGCCCAACGGCGCCGGGAAGACCACGGCGGTGCGCATCCTGGCGACCCTGTCCGCCCCCGACGCCGGGCACGCCCGCATCGCCGGCCACGACGTCGTCCGCGAGGCCGCCCAGGTGCGCGAGCGGATCGGGCTCGCGGGCCAGTACGCCGCCGTGGACGAGAAGCTCACGGGCCGGGGCAACCTGCGCATGTTCGGGCGGCTCTACCACCTGCCACGGCGCCAGGCGCACCGCCGGGCCGACGAGCTGCTGGAGCGCTTCGGCCTGACGGAGGCCGCAGACCGGCCGGTCGGCGGCTACTCCGGCGGCATGCGGCGCCGCCTCGACCTGATCACCTGCCTCATCCTCCGCCCCGACGTGCTCTTCCTGGACGAGCCGACCACCGGCCTGGACCCGCGCAGCCGCGGCGAGATCTGGGACAGCGTCCGCGAACTGGTAGCCGACGGCACCACGGTGCTGCTCACCACCCAGTACCTGGACGAGGCCGACCGGCTGGCCGACGACATCGCCGTCATCGACCACGGGAAAGTGATCGCCACCGGCACCCCGGACGAGCTGAAGGCCACGATCGGGGACCGCCTCGACGTCGTCCTCGAAGACCCCGCCACGCGGCCCGCGGCGGCCGCCGTCCTGAACGCCCTGGCCGGCGCCGAGCCCGCGACGGCCGACGCCGACCGGCTCAGCGTCGCCCTGCCGGCCACCGGCCTCCGGCTCGCCGACATCGTGCGCGACCTCGACCGCGCCGGGGTCGCCGTCGCCGATGTGAGCCTGCGCCGCCCCACCCTCGACGAGGTGTTCCTGCGCCTCACCGACCGCAAGGAGCCCGTCCGATGACCGCGATCCCCGTGCCGCTGGACCGCCTGCGCTGGACGCTCACCGACGGCCTCACCCTGGCCGGCCGCGAGCTGAGCCGGTTACGGCAGGAACCCGGGCAGATCGTCGCCGCGCTGCTCTTCCCGGTCGTCATGGTGGTGCTGTTCGGCTACGTCTTCGGCAGCGCCATCCAGGTGCCGGGCGGCGGCGACTACCGCGCGTACCTCATGCCGGGCCTGTTCGCGATGGTGACCTTCACCGCCGTGCAGGGGGTCATGGGGCGGATGGCCGCCGACGCCTCCCGTGGCGTGATGGACCGCCTCCGCTCCATGCCGATGGCCCGGCTGGCGGTGCCGTTCGGCCACAGCGGGGCCGACTCCCTGATCGGCGTGCCGCTGCTGGGCGTCATGGTGGTCACGGGCCTGCTGGTGGGCTGGCGGCCGCAGCAGGGCCTGCTCCCCGCCGCCGAGGCGTTCGCGCTGATCGTGCTGCTGCGCTACGCGCTGGGCTGGGTGGGCGTCTACCTGGGCCTGGCGGTGAAGGACGAGCAGGTCGCCGAGGCGATGGTGCCGCTGGGCCTGCCGTTCACGATGCTGTCGAATGCGTTCGTCCCGACGGACGGCATGCCCGCCTGGCTGCGGTTCGTCGCCGAGTGGAACCCGGTGAGCGCGCTCACCGCCGCCATCCGGCGGCTCTCCGGCAGCCCGGGAGCCCTGCCCGGGGACGCGGCCTGGCCGCTCGCGCATCCGGTGGCCGCCGTCCTGCTCTGGTCGGCCGCGCTGCTGGTGATCTTCGTCCCGCTGTCGCTGCGCGCCTACGCGCGCAAAGGACGCTGAACGCCTCATGGAGGAGATCGTGGTCACCGAGGAGGACCGGGACGCGCGGCGAGCTCCGGGCGGCGCTGGCCACGCTCCCGGAGGAGGACCCGGGCACCACGGCCGAGATCGCCGCGGCCGCCGGGTCCGCCACGCCCGCCGCTGACGCCCCAGGTCAGGCGCCGGGCTTGACGAACTCCTCGATCAGCGCCGGATACTGCTCCCCGCCGCGTCCGGCGGCGATCGCGCGGTCGGCCAGCGCCTTGATGAGCTTGGGCAGCTCGGCGTTGATGCCGACCGCCTCGCTCTCCTCGACCAGGTGCGCCATCGCCCGCACGTCGGTCTCCAGGGCCGACACGTCGGCCGGGTAGGAGCCCGCGTCGACCTGGTCGGCATATCCGGGCAGCCAGCCGGCCACCTCCTCGGCGATCATCCGCGTGAACGGCGTGAACGTCGCGGCGTCCACGCCGGCCGTCCTGAGCAGCGCCACGCCCTGGAGCCAGCCGTTCAGCACGCTCCACATCATGGCCAGCCCGGCCACGTCGTACAGCGAGGCCAGCCCGTGGTCCTCGCCCAGGTAGGTGAGGGTGCCGAGCGCTTCGAGGACCGGCCGGTGCGTCTCGAAGTCCTGGTGCGGCCCGCTGTGCAGGATCACCGCCCCGGCGGTCCCGATGGACGGCGGGATGGCCATGACGGCGCCGTCGAGGTAGCGGGCGCCGCGCTCCCCGGCCCGCCGGGCGGTCTCCCTGGCCTGGGCCGAGTCGCCCGACGTCAGGTTGACCAGCGTGGCGCCGTCCAGGTCGGCCGTGGCCAGCAGCTCGCGCACGGCCTGGTAGTCGGTGAGACAGATGATCGTCAGCGGGCTCGCCTTGATCGCGTCGGCGGCAGTGGGGGCCAGTCGCGCCCCCTCGGCGACCAGCTCGCCGGCCTTGGCCGCCGTGCGGTTCCACACGGTGGTGGGGTGCCCGGCCCTGAGGAACGCCCCGGCCAGCGCCCGGCCCATCAGCCCGAGCCCGAGAACGGTAACGGAAGAGGTGGTTTCGTTGTTCATGCCAGCATCGTCAACGTTGATACCGGTATGAAGGTCAAGTGAGGGTGCGATGCGGATCGGGGAACTGAGTCGCCGGACGGGCGTCAACGCCCACCAGCTGCGCTACTACGAGGCCCAGGGCCTGCTGGAGGCCGAGCGCGGGTCCAACGGCTACCGCGAGTACGACGAGGACGCCGTGCTGCGGGTGAAACAGATCCGCCACCTGCTCGGGGCCGGGCTGTCGTCGGAGGACATCGCCTACCTGCTGCCGTGCGCGGCCGGCGAGGAGCCTGAGCTGCTGGGCTGTCCCGAGCTGCTGGACGCCATGCGGGCGCGGATGCGGCGGCTGGAGGACCAGATGGACCGCCTCGCCCAGTCGCGCGACGCCCTGGCCCGCTACATCGTCGCGGCCGAGCGCACGAGCGCCGACAGCTACCCGCCCTTCCACGGCGCGGGCCTGGCCGTCACGGGAGTCGGATGAGACGCCGCTCGACGGCGGCGGTGACGGCGGCCGTGCGCGTGTCGACGCCGAGCTTGCCGTAGATGTGCACCAGGTGGGTCTTGACCGTCGCCTCGGTGATGAACAGCCGCCTGGCGATCTCCCGGTTGCCCGCCCCGCTGGCCAGCAGCTCCAGGATCTCCACCTCACGGCCGCTGAGCGCGGGCGCGGGCTCGCGCATCCGCCGCAGCATCCGCGTCGCCACCTTGGCCGACAGCACCGTCTCGCCGCGCGCCGCGGCCCGGATGCCCTGGAACAGCTCCTCCGGCGGGCAGGCCTTGAGCAGGTAGCCGGTGGCCCCGGCGTCGACGGCCCGCATGAGGTCGGCGTCGGTCTCGTACGTGGTCAGGACCAGGACCTGCGGCGGCGGGGACAGCGCGCGGACCCGCCGGGTGACCTCGACGCCGTCGATGCCGTCGCCGAGCTGCAGGTCCATGAGCACGACGTCCGGCCGCGCGGCGGCGATGCCGCGCAGCGCCTCGGCCCCGCCCTCGGCCTCGCCGACGATCTCCATGTCGTCCTCGCCGGACAGCAACGCCACCAGCCCCGCCCGCACCACGGGATGGTCGTCCACCAGGAACAGCCTCATCGCTCCCCGATCCTGCCGGGCACCCGGGCGGCGACCGCCGTCCCCTCGCCGGGCGCGCTCTCGACGGTCAGCACGCCGCCCACCTCCGCCAGCCGGTCGCGCATCGCCCGCAGCCCGAAGCCCCGGCCGGGGGCCGGGACCGGCTCGGCGAACCCGGTCCCGTCGTCGAAGACGTCCAGCGTCACCTCGCCGTCGAGGTAGGACAGGGTCACGGTGGCGGTGCGGGCGCCGGAGTGGTCGCGGACGTTGGCGAGCGCGCCCTGGGCGACCCGCAGCAGCGCCGCCTGCACGTCGGGCTCCAGCGGGTACGGCTCGCCCTCCAGCCGGAAGCGGACCCGGGCCGCGCCCGCCTCGCTCTCGCCGAGGCGGGCCAGCGCCTCGGGCAGCGTCACGTCGACCAGGCCCGGCGGCTGGAGGTCGCGGACGAACCGGCGGGCCTCGTCGAGGTTCTGCTCGGCCGCCGCGGCGGCCCGCCGGACGTGGGCGCGGGCCCGGTCGGGGTCGGCCGTCCACATCCGGTCGGCCGCCTGCAGCAGCAGGCCCATGCTGGTCAGCCCCTGGGCGAGCGTGTCGTGGATCTCCCTGGCCAGGCGCTCTCGCTCCTCCAGGACACCGGTGCGGTGCCGCGAGTCGGCCAGCGTGCCGCGCGTGCGGATCAGGTCGTCGATGAGGAGTTGCCGGGCGGCGCTCTCCCGCTGGAGCTCCCAGAAGATCACCGCGGTCATGGTGGCGATGCCGATCGGCGCGAGGATGAGGCTGGGGTCGATCTCCCGGGCGATCTTGAGCTGGGCCGCGATGACGATCAGCGTGAGCGTCGCGGCGGCCACGGCGAACCCCCGCGCGCTCAGCAGCCGCAGGCACACGAACAGCAGCGGGACCGCGCACCAGCTGAACGACGGCGCGAGCACCACCAGCGCCAGCCAGATCACGGCCACGCAGCAGAGCCACACCAGCCGGCCGCGCCCGAGCCGGCCCCAGAACACGATCCCCACCGCGTACGCCACCGCGAGGACGGCGCAGACGACCAGGGCGGCGACGGTCTGCGCGACCAGCCCGTGCCGCGACACCAGCCGCAGCGCGGAGGCCACGAGCAGCAGGTAGAACCCCACGTGCATGGCCCAGTTGAGCCACGTGCGCTCCCTCATCACCCCTCCCCGTCCGCTCATCTTCCGACGTTATCCCCTGTGGTCGGAGGGCGGATCAACCGATCGGTTGACCGGCGGCCCGGCCGATCGGCGCGCGGGGATCGTCCGTCCTCGCGATGGCGGCAGGCCCGCCCGGCGGCAGGCTGGGACCGCAAGCTTCACCCGCTGACCTTGGGAGACCTGATGACCGGATCGTTCCGCACCCGCCTGATCGCCGGCGCCGTCACGGGGCTCGCGCTCCTGACCGCCGCCCCCTCCCCCGTCCAGGCCGCCGCGCCCGCCCCCGCCGTCGTCCAGACGGGCACGCTGTCGGCCGGCGCCGCGCTCAAGGTCGCCGACGCCGCACTGAAGGAGGCCGCCAAGCTGAAGCAGCGCGTCACGGTGGTGATCGTCGACCGGTCCGGCGCGACCCGGCTGGTGCTCAAGGGCGACGGCGCGGGCCCGCAGACCGAGGAGTCGGCCCGGCGCAAGGCATTCACCGCCGTGTCCTTCGGCCGGGCGACCAGCGAGCTCGCCAAGGGCCTGACCGGCTCCGGCCCGAACATCGCCGACATCCCGGGCACCCTGTTCCTGGGCGGCGGCGTCCCCCTGGCCTCCGGCGGCGCCCCCGTCGCGGGCATCGGCGTCGGCGGCGCCCCCAGCGGCGAGATCGACGAGGCCATCGCCCTCGCCGGCGCCAAGGCGGTCGCCGGGCAGCTCGGCTGAACCGCCCTCCGACGTGCAGGATGATGGGATGAGGCGCCGGACGATTCTGGCCTGCGGGATCGGGCTGCTGCTCGCGGCCTGCGGTTCCCGGACGCGAGACGGTGTGAAAGGAGACAACGTGCTCAACGAGGAACTACGGGCCGCCGCCGCGCGCGGTGACGCCGCAGCGGTGCGCGACGCGCTGGCGTCCGGGGCCGACGTCGAGTCCCGTGACGGGCAGCGCCGCACCGCGCTGCTGCTGGCCGCGGCGGCCGACCACGTCGAGGCCGCCAAGGTGCTCGTCGCCGCCGGGGCCGACCCCGACGCGCAGGACGCCAGGCAGGACACCCCGTGGCTGGTCACCGGCGTGACCGGGAGCGTCGAGATGCTGCGGGCGCTCCTCCCGGCCGGCCCCGACCTGACAATCCGCAACCGCTACGGCGGCGTCTCCCTCATCCCGGCCTGCGAGCGCGGCCACGTCGACTACGTGCGCGAGGTGCTCAAGACCGGCATCGACGTCGACCACGTCAACGACCTCGGCTGGACTGGCCTCCTGGAGGCCGTCATCCTGGGCGACGGCGGCCCCGCCCACCAGGAGATCGTCCGCCTGCTCATCGCGGCCGGCGCCGACGTCGACCTGGCCGACCGCGACGGCGTCACCCCGCTCGCCCACGCCGTCGCCAAGCAGCAGACCGAGGTGGCCGCCCTGCTGCGCGGGGCCGGGGCGCACTGACGCCGCCCGGGCCCGCACCGGCTCAGGTCACGGGCAGGGCGGTGGCCAGCAGGATGACGCCGATCGACCCGATCAGCGACGAGATCGCCAGCGCCCGGGCCAGGGCGCGGCGGCCGGCGGCGCTGGCCCAGCCGTGCAGCGCGGCGGCCACCATGACCGCGCAGAAGAGCAGCAGCTTGGCCGCCAGGATCCGCCCGTAGCCGGGCTCGGCCAGCGAGTCCCAGGTGACGCCCTTGTGCCAGGCGATCGCCACACCCGTGGCGAGCTGCACGGGCAGGAACACCGCGGCGGTGATCACCCCGAACCGGCGGCCGACCGCGGTCAGCATCTGGGCCCGCAGCCGGTCGTCGAGCTGCCGCCGGGCCAGCGGCAGCACCACCAGCGAGACCGTGAGCTGCCCGCCGACCCACAGCGCCGCCGCCAGCACGTGCAGGAACCGCACCACCGCCCACCACGTCATCGGGCGCCCACCCGGAACAGGCCGTGCGCGCCCGCCTCGGCGTGCCGCATCGTGTGGTCGACCACCGGATACGTGCCCGGCTCGGGGAAGACCAGCTCGGCGAAGCCGCCCTGGGCGGGGGCCAGGTCCAGCACCTGGGCGCCGCCCGGATCGTCCGTGCGCACCTGATACGCCCCTTCCTTGTAGACCGTGTCGAACGGCGCCCCGACCACGTGCAGGGCCGTGCCCGAGCTGGGACCGGCGGCCACAATCCAGATCCGCACCCGCTCGCCGGCCCTGGCGGTCAGCGGCGCGTGGTCGTAGCCGGCGGCGGTGCCGTTGAACATCCAGCCGTCCGGCCGGCCCTCGCGGATCTTGGCCACCTGCGCGTCGCCGCCCGGCTCGCCGAGGTGGAGCTCGCTCTGTACCAGAAGGTACTCCCGGTCCACGGTGGGCAGGCCGGGAGGGTCGATGATCACCGCGCCGAACATGCCGTTGGCGATGTGCTGGCTCATCGGCATGGTGGAGCAGTGGTAGAGCCAGGCCCCGGCGAACCCGGCCCGGAAGCGGTACGTGAGCCGCTCCCCCGGCTCGATGGTGCGCATGACGCCGTCGGGCGCGTTGGCCCCGGCGTGGAAGTCGATGCCGTGGCCGGTGGTGCCGCCGTTGACGAACGTGACGGTGAAGACGTCGCCGACCTTGCCGCGCAGCACCGGGCCGGGCACGGTGCCGTCGAACGTCCACACCCGCTGCCGCACGCCGGGCGCGACCTCCCACACGACGGTGTCGTCCACGCGGATCTCGACGGCGTGCTCGGTGCCGCCCGGCGCGGGGTCGAGCGCCGCGTCGTACGGGCTCCAGCCCGGCGACATGGGGGCGGCCAGGTCGAGGCCGCCCGCCGTGGCGTGCCCGCCGTGCCCGGTGGCGGCCCCGGCGTCGGACCGGGCGTCGGCCCGGACGTCGGACCGGGCCTCGGTCCGGGCGCCTGAGGGGACGATGCGCATGGTCATGCCGGCGGCGCGGTGCCCGGCGACCGTGCACCAGCCGTCCACCGGCGCGGCGAGCGGGGCCAGCGTCAGCGTGGCGCGTTCCCCCGCTCCCAGCAGCGGGGTGCGCTCGCCGGTGGCCAGCCGCAGGTCGTGCCGCTGGGCGTCGGCGTTGGTGACGCGCAGGGTCAGCACGGTGCCTGCGGGGGCCTCGATCACGGCGGGCCGGACCTTCATGCCGGACAGCGTCACCTCCACGGTGCGGGCCCCGGTGGCGGTGACGGTCACCGGCGGGCCGCCCGTGCCGGTCATCGACACGACGACCGCGCCCGCCGTCAGCAGGCATCCGGCCGCCACCCCGGCCACCGCGGGCCACGCGGACGCGCGCCCGGCCCGCGTCCCGTCCGCGTCCGCCCCGGTGCGGGACCGGACCAGCGCGAGCACGGCCAGCAGCACGAACGCGGCGACGGCGGCCAGCACCAGCGCCCAGCCCAGCAGCCGCAGCGGCTCGGGCACCGGGAGCGCGAGCAGCGGCACGCCCAGGTTGAGCGCCGCCAGCCGCGCCTTCCAGCCGCGCTCCAGCAGGGCGGCGTTCTCCTTGAACCGGACCGGGCCGCCGCCGAGCACGGCGGGCAGCAGGTGCAGCAGCGAGCCGAGCAGCACCTGGGCGACGAACCCGGCGAGCACCAGCGGCAGCAGCGGCTCCAGCGCGGCGGCCACCTGCCCGGCCGGCCGGGTGGCCACGACGACCAGGTTCGCCGCCAGCGCCACCTCGAACCACACCACACCGGCCCCCAGCGTCCAGGCCGCCCCGGTGTGCGGGCGCCGGGCGCGTACCGCCGGGACGAGCGGGGCCAGCGCCGTCAGCGCCCCGGCCGCGTACAGGACCAGTCCCGCGGCGGCCGCCCACCGCCAGCCCGCCGCGAGCGCGCCGACGGCGGCGGCCAGACCCGGCGCGGCCAGCCACAGCCCGATCCGGGAGGCGCGGCGGGTGCCGTCCGGCATGCGGGTGCGCAGCACGGTCGGCCACAGCGTGAACAGCGTGCCCAGCACGGTCAGGCCCACCCAGCCGAGCACGTTCGCCTCGGCGTGCGCCGCCTGCAGCCGCTCGTGCGTCACACCGCCGCCGGGCTGGGCGGCCAGCAGCCCGCCCAGCGCGCCGCCGGCCGCCAGCGCCACGGCCGCGCTCACGTACCAGCCGATGACGTGCCCGAACCTGCCAGGCAGCGCCCGGCGCAGCAGCGTGACCAGCACGTACGCGTGCCACAGCACGACCGCCACCACCACGGCCGCCCCGGCGACGGCGGGCTGCCACGGGCCGGCGGCGACCCCGTACAGGATCGCCGCCGTCGCGGCGTTGAGCAGGGCCAGCCGCGCCAGGCTGCCGTGCCGGGCGGGCGCGCGGGCGCGCAGCAGCGCGACGGCGAAGTGCTCGCTCCAGATGAGGATCGCGGTCGAGACCGCGCCGAGCAGGAACACGTGGACGAGCAGCCAGCGCGGCGCGGGCAGCGCGTCGCCCGCGAGCGCCGTGGCGAGGGTCAGTCCGAGCCAGCCGACGACGATGGCGTTCGCCCGCAGGTGCCACGACGCGCGCGGACGCGCAGGGCCCGGCCGGAGGCGCACCCCGACGGGGATCTCCTGCCTGGTCACCGGGTCACCTCGCGCAGGATGCGGTCCACGACGTCGGCGGCCGAGTGGTCCTCGGGGAGCCCGGTGAGGAAGCCGGTGTCCTGGCCGAGCGTGAGCAGGGCGGGCTCGCGGTAGCCGTCGGCCCGGTGCTGGCCGAGGCCGACGGCGGCGAGCAGCGCGTTGCACAGGCACCGGCGGCCGTCGGCCTCCTCGGCGGGCCTGCCCTTGCGCACGTAGGCGTCGACCGGTTCGGCCGCGCAGCGGTAGCCGATCCCGCCGCCCGGTCGCACGTACGGGGTGCGCAGGTAGCCCAGGTCGCACAGGCGGGGCCGGTCGGCGTACACGGTGGCGTCCGACAGCGTGCCCGGCACGTCGGCGATCTTGAACGGGAAGCCGGTCGGCGAGGCGCGCGGGTCGTTGCGGACCTCCAGCGTGCCGTCGGCGGCCTGCCGCAGCAGCCGCCGCCGCAGCCCGGGGTCGAGGCCGGACTCGCGGCACAGCGCGAACGCCGAGCCGACCTGGATGCCGGCGGCCCCGGCCGCCCGCGCCCGCGCCAGGCCGCCGGGCGTGCCGTAGCCTCCGGCCAGCCAGAACGGCAGCCCGAGCGCCGCCATCTTGGCGGGGTCGGCCTCGTCGCGCGGCCCGTAGACGGGCTGGCCGTCGGCGTCGAGCCGCATCCGGCCGCGCGGCGGCGCGCTGTGGCCGCCGGCGACGGGCGTCTCCAGGACGAAGCCGTCCGGCCGGGTGGCCGGGGTGCGCGCCAGGTAGAGGGCCAGGACGTGCGAGGACACGATGGCCAGCAGCCGGGGCCGGGCGAGCGGCCGGGTGAGGCCGAGGAGCGCGCCCGGGTCCAGCTCGGCGTGGTGGCCGGTGTCGTCGCCGCCCGCCACGGTGACGGTGACGCGGGCGGGCCGGTGCGCGGCCAGGTCGTCGAGCAGCCTCGGGATCTCCGCCGGGATGCCGGCGCCCACGAGCACGTAGTCGACGCCGGCCAGCATCGCCCCGTAGACGGCGGCGGGCGTGGCCATCTGGATCTTCTCCAGGTAGTTGATCCCGACCGGGCCGTCATGGCCCTCCTTGGCGAGGAACACCTCGGCGAAGTTCGCGACCACGGCCAGCTCGTCGCGGGCGCGGCTGGGCCGCAGCCCGAGCCGGGGCACCGGCCGGTACGGCAGCCCGGGATCGGCCCCGCCGGGCACGAAGTAGCGGGCGAGCACCCGCTCGGCGACCTCGGGCGCCGGGAAGCGGGCCAGCGCCCGGCGCAGGTGCCCGCCGGGGTCGCCGCGCTGCAGCCGCCGCGCCAGGGTGGCGTCCAGCGCGGTGCCGGACACGACGCCGAGCTGCCCGGTGGCGGCCACGGCGCGGGCCAGCCGCCACCCGGACACCCCCACGCCCATGCCGCCCTGGATCAGGAGCGGGACCGCCGGGGCGGCGGCGCCGACGAGCGCGTCCGTGCCGCCGGGGGTGGCGAACCGGCGGCCGGTCACCGGGTGCTCCCGGGGCGCGCGGTGCGGCGGCGGTAGACGACGTAGGGCCGCCACAGGTAGGCGACCGGCGCCGACCACACGTGGACGAGCCGGGTGAACGGCCACATCGCCAGGAACACCCACGCCGACAGCGCGTGCAGCTGGAAGATCAGCGGCACGCCCGTCATCAGCGACGGGTCGGGGCGCAGGGTCAGCACGCCGCGGAACCAGACGGCGATCGTCGCCCGGTAGTCGTAGCCGCCGCCGATCAGGTTCTCGCCCACGGTCCCGGCCATGCCGAGCAGGATCACCACCGCCATGACGGCGAACAGCGCCTTGTCCGTGCGGGTGGTGGTGCGGCGGACGCGCGGGCTGGTGAGGCGGCGGGCCAGCAGCAGCGCCAGCCCGGCCACCACCATCACCCCGGCGACGGTCCCGGCGGTCACCGACACCAGGTGGTAGGCGTGCTCGGACACGCCGACGGCCTCGGTCCAGCCCTTGGGCACCAGCAGGCCCAGGGCGTGCCCGCCGATCGCGGCGAGCACGCCGAGGTGGAACAGCGGCGAGCCGAGCCGCAGCAGCCGGCTCTCCAGCACCTGGGTGGTGCGGGTGGTCCAGCCGAACTGGTCGACGCGCCAGCGCCACACGTGCCCGACGACGAAGACCGTCAGGGCGATGTACGGGACGACGACCCACAGGGCGACGCTCATGGCCGCGCCTCCATTTCGTTCACGGCCGGCCCGAACGGCGCGAGCCCGACCTCCTCGGCGGGCGGCCCGGCGAGCGCGAGGTCGGCGACGGCGGCCTGCTCGGCCGCCGACAGTCCGGGCAGCTCCGCGCAGAGCGCGTCGAGGACGAGCGCGTACGGGGAGCCGCTGTCGTGCAGGGCGGTGCGGATGAGCTCCAGGCCCTTGCGGTGCTGGCGCAGCGGCGCCTCGCCGGCGGCGGGCCCGGCCAGGGCGGCGAACTCGCACACCACGGGCAGGAAGTCGGGCAGCTCGCCGTCGGGCGGGGTGAGCCCGGCCACCCGGTAGCGCTGCTTCAGCGTGAGCAGGGCCATGCCGCGGCGGCGGGTGTCGCCGTGCAGGTAGTAGGTGAGGTAGAGGCTGGAGCGGCGGCGCAGGTCGAACGTCTCGACGTAGGCGCGGGCCAGCGGCATCGGCTCGGCGTCGGCGAACCAGCGCAGGAACCGCTCCAGCGCGTCGCGGGCGGGCGAGGCGGGCAGCGCCGCGGCGGCGCGGCCGAGCCCGGGGCGGGCGGCGAGCAGCCCGGCGTCGGGATACTGCAGCAGCAGGGAGACCAGCCGGAACAGGGTCGCCCGGCCGGGCGCGTCCTCGGCGCGCGGGGTGCGTCTGGTCAGGAGCTTCACGGCGTGCCTCCCTTGCCCACGAAGAGCTTCAGGCCCGTCCGGCCGTCGGTGCGGCGGCCGGTGAGCGCGGCGGGGTGGAACTCGCTCATGCCGGGCCCGCCGTCGCCGTCCAGGCTGCATCCGCCGGCCTGGGCGGACAGCGCGGCGGCGTCCTCGCGGTGCGCGGCGGGCACGACGTAGCGCTCCTCGTACTTGGCGATGGCCAGCAGCCGGTACATCTCCTCTAGGTCGGCCGCCGGCATGCCGACGGACTCCAGCAGGTCGCCGGAGACGGCGCCGTCGAGGGTCCGGGCCCGCATGTGGGCGCGCATCGCCGACAGCTTCATCAGCACCCCGGCCACCACCTCGGTGTCGCCGGCGGAGAACAGGCTCGCCAGGTAGTCCAGCGGGATGCGCAGGTCGGTGATGGCGTGGAAGACGTTGTCGGGGTCGTCGGCGTCGGCGCCCGCCCCGGTGACCGCGTCGAGCACCGGCGACAGCGGCGGGATGTACCAGACCATGGGCAGCGTCCGGTACTCCGGGTGCAGCGGCAGCGCCACCCGGTAGCGCATGGCCAGCCGGTAGATCGGCGACCGCCGCGCCGCCTCGATCCAGTCGTCGCTGATGCCGCAGGCGCGGGCGGCCTCGGCCACGGCGGGGTCGTCCGGGTCCAGGAACACCTTCCGCTGCCCCTCCAGCAGGTCGCGCGGGTCGGCGACCCGGGCCGCGTCCAGGACCGCGTCGGCGTCGTACAGGACGAGGCCGATGTAGCGAAGCCGGCCCACGCACGTCTCGGCGCACACGGTCGGCTGCCCGGCCTCGATCCTCGGGAAGCAGAACGTGCACTTCTCGGCCTTGCCGGTCCGGTGGTTGACGTACACCTTCTTGTACGGGCACGACGAGACGCACATGCGCCAGCCTCGGCAGCGGTCCTGGTCGACCAGGACGATGCCGTCCTCCTCGCGCTTGTACATGGCGCCCGACGGGCAGGCGGCGACGCAGGCGGGGTTGAGGCAGTGCTCGCAGATGCGCGGCAGGTGGAACATGAACGTCCGGTCGAACTCCAGGCGCACCTTCTCCGCCATCGCGGCCAGGTTGGGGTCGCCGTGGGCGTGCTCGGGGGCGCCGCCGAGGTCGTCCTCCCAGTTCGCGCCCCAGGTGATGGCCATGTCGTCGCCGGTGATGGCCGACTTGGGGCGGATGACCGGGGTGTGCGGGCCGGCGGGCGCGTTGATCAGCGTGTCGTAGTCGTAGGTCGCCGGCTCGTAGTAGTCGTCGAGCTGCGGCAGGTCGGGGTTGGCGAACAGGTTGAGCAGCCGCCTGGCCCGGCCGCCGGCCCGGAGCTTGAGCCGGCCGCGCCGGTCGAGCTGCCAGCCGCCGCGCCAGCGTTCCTGGTCCTCGTAGCGCTTGGGGTAGCCGACGCCGGGCTTGGTCTCGACGTTGTTGAACCACACGTACTCGACGCCGTCCCGGTTGGTCCAGGTCTGCTTGCAGGTGACCGAGCAGGTGTGGCAGCCGATGCACTTGTCCAGGTTCATCACCATGGCGACCTGGGCGAGCACGCGCATCAGTACGTCACCTCCTGGCCGCGCCGGCGGATCACCGTGATCTCGTCACGCTGGTTGCCGGTCGGGCCGTAGTAGTTGAAGCCGTAGGTGAACTGGGCGTAGCCGCCGATGAGGTGGCTGGGCTTGAGCAGCAGGCGGGTGAGCGAGTTGTGCACGCCGCCGCGCCTGCCGGACTTCTCCGTCAGCGGCACGTTCACGTTGCGGTCCTTGGCGTGGTACATGTACACGGTCCCGGCCGGCATCCGGTGCGAGACGACCGCGCGGGCGACCACGACGCCGTTGCGGTTGTACGCCTCGATCCAGTCGTTGTCGGCGACCCCGATCTTCGCCGCGTCGGCGTCGCTCATCCAGATCGTCGGCCCGCCGCGTGACAGCGCCAGCATGTAGGCGTTGTCCTGGTACTCGGAGTGGATCGACCACTTGGAGTGCGGGGTCAGATAGCGGACCGTGACCTCGGCCGCGTCCCCGTCGCCCTGCTCGCCGAAGTGGCGGCGCATGTTGAGCGGCGGCCGGTAGGCGGGAAGCTGCTCGCCCAGCTCGGCGATCCACTCGTGGTCGAGGAAGAAGTGCTGGCGGCCGGTCAGCGTGTGCCACGGTTTGTCGCGTTCGACGTTGATGACGAAGGCGGAGTAGCGGCGCCCGCCGGTCTCCGAGCCCGACCACTCGGGTGAGGTGATGACGGGCTGCGGCCGGGTCCGGGTGTCGGCGAACGTGATCCGCTTGCCCTCGTGCTCGGCGGCCAGGTCGGCCAGCCGGGTGCCGGTGCGCCGTTCCAGCGTCTCGAAGCCCTGCGTGGCCAGCCTGCCGTTGGTGGTGCCGGACAGCGCCAGGATCGCCTCGCACATCCGGTCGGCGCTCTCCAGGGAGATCCGGCCGCCGGGGGTGACGCCGTTCTTGGCGCGCAGGTGGTCGAGCTCGGGGCCGACCTCGTACGTGACGGCCTTGGTCGTCAGGCCCAGCTCCTCGAAGAGCGGGCCGACGGCGCGCATCCGCTCGCCGACGGCGGCGTAGTCGCGCTCGATCGTCACGATCTTCGGCATGGTCCGGCCGGGGACGGGCTCGCACTCGCCGTGCTTCCAGTCCAGGACCCGGCCGCCGGGCTGGGCCAGCTCGTCCGGGGTGTCGTGGGCGAGCGGCACGGCCAGCACGTCGGTGCGCCGCCCGAGGTGGGCGGCGGCCAGCTCGGAGAAGCGGTCGGCCAGCGTGAGGAAGGCGTCGTAGTCGCTGCGGGCCTGCCACGGCGGCGCGATGGCCGGGTTGAACGCGTGCACGAACGGGTGCATGTCGGTTGAGGACAGGTCGTGCTTCTCGTACCAGGTCGCGGCGGGCAGCACCACGTCGGCGAACAGCGCCGTGGACGTCATCCGGAAGTCGATCGTGGTCAGCAGGTCGAGCTTGCCCTCGGCGGCCTCCTCGCGCCAGGTCACCTCGGCGGGCCGCAGCCCCTCCTCATTGCGGGTCTCGGCGTCGGCGCCGAGCAGGTGGCGCAGGAAGTACTCGTTGCCCTTGCCCGAGGAGCCGAGCAGGTTGGCCCGCCACACGGTCAGCACGCGCGGGAAGTTGGCCGGGTCGCCGGGGTCCTCGGCGGCGAAGCGCAGCCGCCCGGACTTCAGCTCGGCCACGACGTGCTCGGCCGCCGGGACGCCCTTGGCGGCGGCCTCGTCGGCGAGGGTGAGCGGGTTGCGGTCGAACGTCGGGTGCGAGGGCAGCCAGCCGAGCCGCGCGGCCTGGGCGTTGCAGTCGGCGAACGACCTGCCCGCGAATCTGCCGGGGCCGAGCGGGCTGGCGAGCTCGTCCGCGCCGATCCGCTCGTAGCGCCACTGGTCGGTGGCCAGGTACCAGAACGCGGTGCCGGCCATGTGCCGGGTCGGCCGCTGCCAGTCGAAGGCGAACGCCAGGTGCTGGAAGCCGGTCACCGGCCGGACCTTCTCCTGGCCGACGTAGTGCGCCCAGCCGCCGCCGTTGACGCCCTGGCAGCCGGTCAGCAGCACCAGCGTGAGGAAGGAGCGGTAGATCTGGTCGGAGTGGAACCAGTGGTTGGTGCCCGCCCCCATTGCGATCATCGACCGGCCGCGGGTGCGCTCGGCGTTGCGGGCGAACTCCCGCGCGATCCGGGTGATCGTCGCCGCGGGCACGGAGGTGATCTCCTCCGCCCAGGCGGGCGTGTACGGCTGGGCGGCGTCGTCGTACGACGCCGGCCACTCGCCCGGCAGGTCGCGGGCCACCCCGTACTGGGCCATGAGCAGGTCGAACACGGTGGTGACGAGCCTGCTGCCGACCTCGGTGGCCGGGACGCCGCGCCGCATCGCGGCGCCGCCCTCGGTGTCGCCGGTGTCGAAGCGCGGCAGGTCGACGGAGACCGCGTCCGGCGCGCCGAGCAGCGTCAGCTTCGGCGTGACGCCGTCCAGGCCGAGGTTCCAGCGGCCCTCGCCCTCCTGCCCCCAGCGGAAGCCGAGCGATCCGTTCGGCACGACCGGGCGGCCGGTCGGCTCGTCCAGCAGGACGGTCTTGAACCGTGCGTTCTCGCTCTCCTCGCCGAGGTCGGCGGCGGTCAGGAACCCGCCGGGCACGTACGCGTCCCCGCGCGGCTCCAGCGTCACCAGGAACGGCAGATCGGTGTATTTCCTGACGTAATCGGTGAAGTACGGCACCGTGCGGTCGCGGAAGAACTCCGTCAGCGTCACGTGCCCCATCGCCATGGCCAGCGCCCCGTCCGTGCCCGGGTGCGGCGCCAGCCAGTCGTCGGCGAACTTGACGTTGTCGGCGTAGTCGGGGCTGACCGCGACGACCTTGGTGCCCTGGTAGCGCGCCTCGGTCATGAAGTGGGCGTCGGGCGTGCGGGTGACCGGGATGTTGGAGCCCCACATGATCAGGTAGCGGGAGTTCCACCAGTCCGCCGCCTCCGGCACGTCCGTCTGGTCGCCCCACACCTGCGGGGAGGCGATCGGCAGGTCGGCGTACCAGTCGTAGAAGGACAGCAGCGTGCCGCCGATCATCGACAGGAACCGGGTGCCCGCGGCGAACGAGGCCATCGACATCGCCGGGATCGGCGAGAACCCCACCACCCGGTCCGGCCCGTACTCCTTGATCGTGTGGACGTGCGCGGCGGCCATCAGCTCGACGGCCTCGTCCCAGCTCGCCCGGACCATGCCGCCCTTGCCGCGCGCCCGCTTGTAGGCCCGCGCCCGCTCCGGGTCGCCGGTCAGCTCCGCCCACGCCAGCACCGGGTCACCCAGCCGGGCACGGGCCTCGCGCCACATCTCCAGCAGCACCCCGCGCACGTACGGGTAGCGCACCCGCGACGGCGAGTAGGTGTACCAGGAGAAGGACGCGCCACGGGGGCAGCCGCGCGGCTCGTACTCGGGCGACTCCGGCCCCACCGACGGGTAGTCGGTCGCCTGGTGCTCCCACGTGATCAGGCCGTCCTTGACGAACACCTGCCAGGAGCACGAGCCGGTGCAGTTCACGCCGTGGGTCGAGCGCACCACCTTGTCGTGCGACCACCGGTCCCGGTAGAAGCGGTCCCAGGCGCTCGGGTCCACCTGGTGCAGGGTGCGGCCGTCCGCCGACACCTCCGACCTGGTGAAGAAGGCGCGGGCGGCGAGCAGCGGCCCCATGCCGGGGATGGCGTCGATATCAGTCACAGGTCTTCCTCACCGTCGGATGAGTTCAGCCTCGTGCTGTCGGCGCCTGTCCCGGCAGGGACCAAAGTCCCTAGGTGCGGGCCCGATGGGCCCGCGCGGACCGCGTCAGAGGGGCACGTGCCAGAGCAGCCGCGTGCCGCCGCCCTCGGGCGACTCCACGTCCGCCTCGCCGCCCAGCAGCGCCGCCCGTTCGCCGATGTTGCGCAGGCCGCTGTGCCGGGCCCGCTCCCCCACGCCGACGCCGTCGTCGCTCACCACGAGCGTGAGCGCCGAGCCGGCGACCTCGACCAGCACGTCCGCGCGGGTGGCCCGGGAGTGGCGCACCACGTTCGACAGCGCCTCGCGCAGCACCGCCAGCAGGTGCTCGGCGACCGCGTCGGGGACGAGCGTGTCCAACTGGCCCTCCATCCGGAGGCCCGGCATGAAGCCGAGATGCCCGCCCGCGCCCTCGACCAGGTCGACGATCTGCCCGCGCAGGCTCGGCGCCGCCTCCTCGCGCGGGCCCTGGAGGGCGAAGATGGACGAGCGGATCTGCCGGATGGTCTCGTCCAGCTCGTCGATGGCGTGCTGCAGCCGCTTGCCCGCCTCCGGCCGCTCGACCAGCCGGACCGTGCTCATCAACGTCATGGCGGTCGCGAACAGCCGCTGGATGACCAGGTCGTGCAGGTCCTTGGCGATCCGGTCACGGTCCTCCAGCAGGCCGAGCCGTTCGGCGTCGCGGCGGGCCTCGGCCAGCTCCAGCGCGATCGCCGCCTGCCCGGCGAACGACTGCAGCATCTGCCGGTCGGCGTCGCTGAACGGCAGCCGCCCGCTCCGCTTGGCCAGCGTGAGCACGCCGTGCACCTTCGGCGCGGTGCCCAGCGGCACCATGAGGCCGGGCCCGAGGCCGAGCCGCCGCAACGGCGAGCCGGTGCCGGGCGCGCCGTGCAGGTCCTGGTCGGTCATCGGCTCGCCCCGGGTGAACACCTCGCCCACGGACGTGCCCGGCACCGGGAAGGCGGTGCCCCGCACGTCGGCCGCGCCCTCCCCCTCGGCGACCGCCACGCTCAGCGACTCGCCCGACGGCTCCGGCAGCAGCACCTCGACCAGGTCGGCGTCGCACATCTCGCGGGCCCGCGCCGCCACCGTGGTGAGCACCTGCCGGGGCTCGGCGCCGGACAGCAGGCTCGTGGTCACCTCGGCCGACGCCTGCAGCCAGGTCTCGCGCCGCCGCGACTCCTCGTACAGGCGGGCGTTCTCCACCGCGACGCCCGCCGCCGTGGCCAGCGCGATCACGACGGCCTCGTCCTCCTCGTCGAACTCGCCGCCGCCGCGCTTCTCCGTCAGGTAGAGGTTGCCGAACACCTCGTCGCGCACCCGGATCGGCACCCCGAGGAAGGTGCCCATCGGCGGATGGCCGGGCGGGAACCCGTACGACTCGGGATGGTCGGAGATACGCCCCAGCCGGACCGGCCGCGCGTCCTTGATCAGCAGCCCGAGCAGGCCGAGCCCGTGCGGCCAGTGCTCGATCCTGGCGATCTCCTCCTCGCTCAGCCCGACCGGGATGAACTGCACCAGCGTGCTGTCGTCGCCGACCACGCCCAGCGCCCCGTAACCGGCGTCCACCAGCTTGGTGGCGGTCTCCACGATCCGCCGCAGCACCGTCTCCAGGTCCAGGTCGCTGCCCACGGACACCACGGCCTCGAGCAGCGCGTGCACCCGGTCCCGGGTGGCCAGCACGGCGTTCAGCCGGGTCTGCAGCTCGGCCAGCAACTCGTCCAGCCGCATCTGGGGCAGCAACGGGCTGTGCTCACTTTCGGACATACCGCTCAGTGTCGCACCGGCACCCGGCGATGCCGCGTTCAGGACCTTGGTCCCTTTTGCGGGAAAGCCGAGTGCGGATAGCGTCAAGGCATGATTCGCGTGTTCCTTGTCGACGACCATGAAGTGGTACGGCGCGGAGTCGCCGCCCTGCTCGACGGCGAGGACGACATCGAGGTGATCGGCGAGGCCGGCACGGCGGGGTCGGCCGTGGCCCGCATCCCGGCGCTCAAGCCCGACGTGGCGGTGCTCGACGTGCGGCTGCCCGACGGCAGCGGCGTGGACGTCTGCCGCGAGGTCCGCTCCAAGCTCCCCGGGCTGGCCTGCCTGATGCTGACCTCGTTCGCCGACGACGACGCCCTGTTCGACGCCGTCATGGCCGGGGCCGCCGGCTACGTGCTCAAGCAGATCCACGGCTCCGACCTGGTCGGCGCGGTGCGCACCGTCGCCTCCGGGCAGTCGCTGCTGGACCCGCAGACCACCGCCGCCATGCTCCAGCGGCTGCGCGACCAGGCCGCCCGGCGTGACCCGCTGGCCGCGCTGACCGAGCAGGAACGGCACATCCTCGAACTGATCGGCGAGGGCCTGACGAACCGGCAGATCGGCGAGCGCCTGTTCCTGGCGGAGAAGACGGTCAAGAACTACGTGTCGAACCTGCTGGCCAAGCTGAACATGCAGCGCCGCACCCAGGCCGCCGTGCTGGCCGCCCGGCTGCGGGCTGATCGGCGGGATTGACGGGACTTTCGCCCCTGCCGGACGCCCGGCCGCACCGGCCAGGCTGGGGGCATGCGACTCGACTCATCCGGCCTGCGGGTGCTCTCCCGCGCCGAATGCCTGCGCCTGCTGGGCTCCGCCCCGATCGGGCGGATCGTCTTCACCGACCGGGCGCTGCCGGCCGTGCAGCCGGTCACGTTCTGCCTGGACGGCGAGCGCATCGTGATCCGCACCGGGCCGGGCTCCAAGCTCGCGGCGGCCACCCGGCACTCGGTGGTCGCCTTCGAGGCCGACGCCTTCGACCCGGACCTGCGGACCGGCTGGTCGGTGACCGCGGTGGGGCACGCTCGCGCCGCCCGCGACGCGTCGGAGGTGGCGCACCTGGCCAGGCTGCCGCTGACGCCGTGGGCGCCGGGCGAGCGCGACCACTTCATCCTGGTCAGGGCCGAGCAGATCTCCGGCCGGGCGATCAGGTGACCGCAGGCTCGCCCGGGTTCGCGCGCGGCACCCGCATGGCCAGCACCTGTCCCGGCCACGCCTCGTACCGGAAGGGCTCGGCAGGCGTGAAGCCGTTGCGCACGTAGTAGCCCACCAGCTGACCGCCGCCGCCCGCCCAGCAGTCGACGCGCAGCAGCTCCGCCCCGGCCCGCCGGGTCTCCTCGACGGCGAGGGCCAGCAGGGTCGCGCCGATGCCCCGGCCCGCGTGCCGCCGGTCGGAGACGAGCAGCCGGACGTACAGCTCGGGCTCGTCGGCCGGGGCGATGGGCATCTCGGCGCTCGGCCCGGAGTCCAGCACCATCGCGCCGACGGGCTCGCCGCCGAGCTCGGCGATGTGGGGAGCGCCGCCGGCCATGAGCTGCTCGATCCGCGCCGCCCCGCCGGGCCGCTGGGAGTAGGGCTGGGTGCCCCACTGCTCGGTGTTGCCGCGCGCGTTCATCCAGATCACGGCCGCGTCCATCATGGCGAGCACGGCCGGGGTGTCGGCGGGCCCGCCCGGCCGGATCCGCAGGGTGTCGTCGTTCACGGCGGCAGTCTAGTGAGCGGATATACGGTGGAGTGCGTCATTATTGGACGGGTGACGCGGCGGGCAGCGGGCCGCCGCGCTCGGGGCCGAACAGCATCGCGGACAGGTGCTCGACGCCCTGGCACACCGCGCCCACGGCCACGCACTCGTCGCCGAGCACGGAGGCCCGCACCTGCGGGGTGCGCAGGCACATGGTCTCCAGCTCGCCTCTCAGCGGCTCCAGCAGCACGTCGGCCGAGCGGGAGAAGCCGCCGCCGAGCACCACCAGCTCGGGGTCGACGGTGAGAGCCATCGCGGCGGTGGCCAGCGCGAGCACCTTGACGTACCGCAGCACGGCGCCGCGCGCCGCGGCGTCACCGCCCCGGGCAGCCTCGAACACCGCCGCCGCGACCGCGTCGGGCGGCGTGCCCGGCTCCACGGCGGGGAAGGCGTGCAGCAGGTCGCCCACGTGGCCGAGGTTGAACAGCGGGTGCAGGCCGATCTCCCCCGCCGCGCCGCCGGCGCCGCGCAGCGGGACCCCGTCGAGCACGATCGCGGCCCCGGCCCGGCGGCCGATGTGCAGGAACACCAGGTTCCCCGCGTCGCGGGCGACGCCCCTGCGGCACTCGGCCAGGGCGGCGAGCCGGCTGTCGTTGTCGACCAGGACCGGGCAGCGCAGCCGCGCGCCCAGGTGCTCGGCCAGCGGCACGCCCGGCCAGTCGCGGATGGCCCGCGACGCGACGACGCGTCCCTCCAGGTCGACGTGGCCCGTGCTGCCCGCGACCGCGATCCGGACGTCGGAGGCGGCGGTGCCCGAGCCGGCCAGGCAGGCGTCGACGACGCGGTCCACGGCGGCCAGCCGCTCGGCGCGCGGCTGCTCGGGGGTGACCGATTCGCGCGTGGTGTGCAGGACGGCGCCGTCGAGGTCGCCCACGACCGCGAGCACCTTGTGCGCCCCGATGTCGAGCCCGAGCACCCGGCCCGCCTCCGCGCGGAAGCGGTAGCGGCGCGCGGGCCTGCCCTTCTCCCCGCCGCTGGGGTCCAGCTCGGCGACCCAGCCCAGCCCCGTCAGGTCGTCGACCGCCGCCTTGACGGTGGCTCTGGCCAGGTCGGCGCGCTCGGCGAGCTGGGTCAGCGTCAGCGGCCCGGCGGAGCGCAAGGCGGAGAGCGCGGCGAGCGCGTTGTGGCGCCGCAGCCGCTGGAGGTCGCCGCCGGTCACCGGGAGCGTCACTGATCACCCTTCTTGACGGACCTTAATAGTGGACTCCATCATAAATGCGAGCGGGGGTCCGGCCGCAGGCTCCTCGCCCCCGGATCATTCTCCTCGCTGTCATGCGGCGGCAGCCGATCGCCGGGGTCGTGTTCACCGACCGGACAGGCCGATCTACCAGCCTTTCCTCCCGTTACATCCCCCTATCTAGGAGTATGCGTGCATTCCCTCCGTAAGTGGATCGTTGTCGCCTTAGGTGTCACTCTGGCCTCGTCCGCCTCACCGGCACTGGCCGCGCCCAAGCCCGTGGACGTGCAACTGCTGTCGATCGCCGACTTCCACGGCTACATCACCCCGCAGAACAACGCCGCCGACGGCACGATCAAGGACGCGCAGGGGAACACCCTGGTGGTGGGCGGCGCGCCGTACCTGGCGACCCACCTCAGCAAACTGAGGGAAGGGCACGCGAACACGGTCACGTTCTCCAACGGCGACAACTTCAGCGGCTGGCCCACCGAGGTGTCCTTCCACGCCGACGAGCCCACGATCGAGTTCCTGAACAAGATCGGGCTGGACTTCACCGCGGTCGGCAACCACGAGCTGGACCGGTCCCTGGAGTTCCTGCGCGACCACATGGGCGCGGGCGAGTGCTTCGGCGAGGCCGACGTCGACAGTTGCTTCACCGACTCCGACGGCCGCCGCTTCCACGGCGCCGACTTCGCCTTCTCCACGGCCAACATCACCGAGAAGGGCGACACCCGCCCGGTGCTCGAACCGTACGTGATCAAGAAGTTCCGGGGCATCCCCGTCGGGTTCATCAACCTGACCACGCCCACCACGGTGGACGGCTCCACCTCCTACCAGCCGTCGCTGGACAACCTGCCGCTGGTGGAGACGGCCGACAAGTACGCCGCCATCCTCAAGCGGCGCGGCGTGCGGGCCATCGTCGCCAACGTGCACGAGGGCGGCGCGGCCGGCGCCGACTTCAACGGCTGCGCCGACCCGATGAACGGGCCGATCTGGGACTTCGCCAAGAAGGCCTCGCCCGACATCGACGTCATCGTCACCGGCCACTGGCACGCGTACTTCACCTGCTCGGTCCCCGACCCCGCGGGCAACCCCCGCCCGGTCGTCGAGGCCGCCAACCACGGCCGCCTCATCAACGAGATCAACCTGAAGATCGACCGCCGCACCCGCGACGTCATCAGGTCCGCGACCACCGCGGTCAACCACCCGGTGACCCGCGACGTCACCCCCGACCCCGTCATGACGAAGCTGGTCGACCACTGGAACGCCAAGCAGAAGGAGACCTACGCCAAGCCGTACGGGACCATCACCGGCGACATCACCAGGACCCGCGACGCCACGGGGCAGAGCACGCTCGGCAACACCGTGGCCGACGTGGCCTACTTCGACTCCCAGCAGACCGAGGGCGGCAAGGCCGATCTGGCCATGGTCGCCGTGGCCCCGGTCAAGGGCTCGAACTCGCTGCGCGGCGACCTGAGGTTCGCCAAGGGGCCGAACCCCGCCGACAGCGACGGCCAGGTGCTCCTGGGCGAGTCGTGGGCGGCCTGGGGCTACGCCAACCCGGTGCTCACCGTCTCGGTCAAGGGCTCGCAGCTTGAGCAGGCCCTGGAGCAGCAGTGGCAGACGCAGGCCGACGGCACCGTGAAGTTCGCGCCGCTGGCCGTGTCGAAGAACGTCCGCTTCTCCTACTCGCCGGGCAGGCCGGTCGGGGACCGGATCAACCCCGCCGACGTGCTCATCGACGGGCAGCCGCTCGACACCGGCAGGACCTACCGGCTCGCCGCGCTGGCGTACACGCTGCTGGGCGCCGACGGTTACAGCGCCTTCGCCGGGTACACCGACGCGGTGCGCGGCAACCGTGACTACGACGCCATGCGGGCCTACCTGCGGCAGGGGCCGCTGACCCCGCCCGCCCTCGACCGGGCGGTGCCGCTGACGTAGCACTCCCCCGTGCGGAGGGGCTCGCGTCCCTCCGCACGTTCTAATGCCTTGTCGCCGTGTTGACGCGTTAGAGCGCTGCCCGCTATAACTAACGCATCATTGGCGTTGAAAGGCATTAGATATGACGATTCCCGTGCTCGCCCGTACCGTCCATCGGCACCTCGACGTCGACGGCGTCCGGGTCTTCTTCCGGGAGTCGCTGCCCGAGCGGGCCGACGCGCCCGTCCTGCTGCTCCTGCACGGGTTCCCGTCGGCCTCGCACCAGTACCGCAGGCTGATCGACGTGCTCGGGACCCGCTACCGGCTGATCGCGCCCGACTACCCCGGCTTCGGCCACACCGAGGCCCCGGCCGGGTTCACCTACTCCTTCGACCGGCTCGCCGACATCACCGAGGGCTTCGTGCGGAAGCTCGGCCTCACCCGGTTCGTGGCGTACGTGTTCGACTTCGGCGCGCCCGTCGGGTTCCGGCTCGCCGAACGGCACCCCGAGTGGATCGCCGGCCTCGTCGTGCAGAACGGCAACGCCTACGAGGAGGGCCTGTCCGACGGCGCCCGCGACTTCATCTCGCTGCGCCCCGACCGGCCCGGCGCCGAGGAAACCGTCCGCGCCCTGTTCACCCTGCCGGGCACCCGCGGCCAGTACGAGACCGGCGTCGCCGTCCCCGGCCTCGTCGCCCCCGACGGATGGACCCTCGACCAGCACTTCCTCGACCTGCCCGGCCGCAAGGACGCCCAGGTCGCGCTCGCCTTCGACTACCACTCGAACGTCGAGCGCTACGGCGCCTGGCAGGAGTGGCTGCGCACGCACACCCCGCCCACGCTCATCACCTGGGGCGCGAACGACCCGTTCTTCCCCGAGCCCGGAGCCCGCGCCTACCTGCGCGACCTGCCCGACGCCGAGCTGCACGTCCTCGACACCGGCCACTTCGCCCTGGAGGACCACCTGCACGAGATCGCCCCGCTCGTCGCCGGGTTCCTCGACCGCGTGTGGCACGCCGGCTGAGCTCGGTAGCCACCCCCGGCCGCCATCCCCGGCGACGGCGGCCGGTTCGTCCTGGCCGGGGGGAGAAAGGACTTTGGTCCCTGTTTACGGCGCCGGGTGGGCGGCAGGCTGTTGTCGTGACATGCCACCACGACCGGGCGCCGGACGGGACGGGAGCCCGGCGTCTGCGGGAACTGCCCGAGGCCGAGGCGCTGCGCCTGCTGGCCGGGGTGCCGTTCGGCCGGATCGTCTTCACCCGCCAGGCGCTGCCCGCGGTCCGGCCGGTGAACCACCTGGTCGTGGACGGGCGGGTGGTCATCCGGTCCAGCCCCGGGACGATCCTCAGCTCCCACGTGGCGGTGCCGGAGGCCGTGGTGGCGTTCGAGGCCGACGACCTCGACGGGCACGCGCGGCTCGGCTGGAGCGTGATCGTCACCGGGGTGGCGCGGCTGCTGACCGACCCGGCGGAGACCGAGCGGCTGAAGGCCCTGCTCCACCCCTGGGTGACCGGCGAGATGGACCAGGTGATCAGCATCCAGCCGGAGATCGTCACAGGCTTCGAGCTGGTTCCCGCACCGTAGCCCGGCGCACCACGGTCACCGTCAGCAGCACGGTCAGCGCCGCCGTGGCCGCCAGCAGCCCCAGGCCCACCCCGTACGAGCCGAGTTCGCCGTACAGGAAGCCCATCAGCAGCGGCGGCACGAACCCGCCCAGCCCGCCCGCGGCGCCCACGAGGCCGGTGACCGCGCCGACCTGGTCGGCCGGGGTGACCTGCGCGACCAGCGCGAACGTGGCGCCGCTGGCGGCGCCGAGCGCGGCCGCCATCGTCAGGAACGCGATCGTGCCCACCGGCATGAGGCCGGGCGTCAGCGCCTGGACCGCCGCCGCGCCGCACACCACCACGAACACCCCCGTCAGCACGGGGATCGAGCCGATCCGGTCCGACAGCCAGCCGCCCACCGGCCGCATCAGGACCGCGAGGACCACGAACCCGGCCATGCGGTTGGCGGCGTCGGCCTGCTCCAGCCCGTAGCCGGTCTGCAGGTAGGCGGGCAGGTAGACGGAGAAGGCGACGTAGCCGCCGAACGCGACCGCGTACAGCGCGCACGCCTGCCAGGTGATCGGCAGCCTGGCCGTGGCCGCGAGCCTGCCGAGAAGCGGCTGCGGCGACACCGTCCGGCCGGGCGCGTCCCGCATCACCAGCCACGCGACGGCGGCGTACACCGCGAGGACGACCGCGGTGATCAGGAACGGCGTGGTCGCGTTCCCGGCCTCGACCAGCTTGACCGTCGTCAGGGCGCTGATCGCGGTGCCGCCCATGCCCACCCCGAACACGCCGATCGCCAGGCCGCGCCGCCGGGGCGGGAACCAGGCGTTCACGAACGGCACGCCGACCGCGAAGACCGTCCCGCCGACGCCCAGGAAGAAGCCCCCGGCCAGCAGCGCCGGCAGCGAGCTCTGCCCGGCCACGCCGATGAACAGCACGGGCACGATGGTGGCCGCGGAGATCAGCGGGAACATCACCCGCCCGCCGAGCCGGTCGGTGAGCGCGCCCACCGGGACGCGGCCCAGCGAGCCCACGATCACCGGCACCGCGACCAGTAGCGCCTGCTGCGAGGCCGACAGTCCGAGCAGGTCCTTGTAGCGGGGCCCGAGCGGGCTGAGCAGCGCCCACGCCCAGAAGTTCAGCGCGAAGCCGAGCGTCGCCAGGCCGAGCATGAGCATCGGCCTGGCCCCGTGGGCCGCCTGTTCCTTCCCATCGGTTCCGGTCGTCGTCATCGTGTCCCCAAGGTGTCGTGCTGGATCGGCGGGCGCGGGTGCGCCGCGTGTCCATCCCAGTGCGGAAGCCCGGCGAGGGGCACCGACCAAAGTCCTCGTTACGCGGGGACTTCCGGTCCCTCCCGCCGCTCTTGATCACCTGAGGTGCGGCGCATACGCTGCCGGTGCCGGTCACCCCTCATGGACGGAGTCCCGACCCCCATGACGATCAGGACGAAGGCGGCGCTCGCCGCATCACTGGCCGCGATCTCCCTCACCGCCGTCCCGCCCGCCGCTCAGGCCGCTCACGCCGGGTCCGCCGTCGCCTGTCCCGCCGTGTTCGGCCACGGCGGCTACCCCTCCGGCGCGAACCCCTGGGAACGCGACCAGATCCGCCAGCCCAACAACGTCCGCGCCGTGAACGACCAGAAGACCTGGGGCGCCGACGGCGTCGAAGGCGACGTCCAGCTCACCAGGAACGGCACCAAGGCCGTCATGTGGCACAACACCACCACCAACGGGCTGACCGGCACCCGGACGAACATCACCGCCCTGTGGTGGGCGGCCGGAGCCGACAACCTGCGCGACCGCCGCATCGCGCGCGGCCCGTACCAGGGAGAGCAGGTCTACACGCTGCGCCAGTGGCTCGACCACGTGCGCTCGCGCGGCCTGATCGCCCTGCTGGAGGTCAAGCCCGAGGCCAGGACGGCGCTGTCCGACCCGGCGTACGCGACGGCCGCGTGGAAGGAGATCTCCGACCCGATCAAGGAACGCCAGGCCGCGCAGCGCATCCTCGTCTACTCCACGGACTCCTGGATCCAGGGCGAGCTGGCCCGCCGCCACCCCGGCCTGCTCAAGGGCTCTCAGGCCCGCTGGACCGACGGCGTCGGCTGGGAGGAGCCGCCCCCCGCCTGGACCGGCAACATCAGCCGCTGGCAGTCGGTCCTGAGCCAGGCGCCGCCGAGCGTGATGACGAACTACACCCGCGACTACCGCGCCTGGCTCGCCGGCAAGTGCACTTAAACGTTCTGTTCAACACGTCATGTTGACAACGGATGGTGGATCGTCCAGGGTGGAGTGCATGCCGACGACTCCTGAGCAGCACGCCGATCCCTTCACGCCGCCGCATCCGGGGCAGGCGCGGGCGCACCGCGAATACGCCGCGCTCCTGCGCATCGCCGAGCGCCACGCCGCCACCGACGCGCAGCGGCGGCGTCAGGCGCACGCCTCGGAGCTGTCGCCGCACGAGGCCGTCCGGATCGTGGCGTTCCTGCTGAGCGGCGCGGTGTCGCTCGACGACGGCGAGCCGGACGTGGACCGGGCCGACATCGTCGCCGCCCTGAGCCTGGTCGCGCAGGCCCGCGCCGAGGCCGACGACCTGGAGTCCGGGCTGCTCCGGATGGCCAGGGGGCGCGGCATGACGTGGCAGGAGATCGCGTTCGGCCTGGGGCTCGGCACCCCGCAGGCCGCCCGGCAGCGCTACGAGCGGCTGGCCGGGCGGAGCGCCGCCCAGGACGACGAGCTCTAGCCGCGCGGGCGGACGTGGATGTCCAGCCCGGCCGTCCCCGGCGCCTCGACGCCCGGCAGCAGGCGCATGTCGCGGCCGTAGTCGCCGCAGGTGAGCGTCCGGTACGGGACGGGCTCGTCGGTGAACAGCCCGTCGAGCCGCCGCCCGTACTCCTGCGTCACCTGGGCGAACCGCTCGCGCGGCACGTCGACCGAGTCGTACACCGCGAACGGCTCCAGCGGCGTCATGCCGGTGAACCAGAACAGCCCGTGCTGGAGCGGGAAGAGCACGTCCGCCAGCCGCCCGTGGACGCCCCGGCCGGAGAACGCCGACTCCCGGGCGCCGATCGTCACCGAGGCCAGCGCCCGCCGCCCGGCCAGCGCGCCCTCGCTGTAGGGCGGCGGGACGGACGGCCCGTGGGCGAACTCGAACGTGAACACCCGGTCGATCCAGCCCTTCAGGATCGCCGGCACCGAGAACCACCACAGCGGGAACTGCAGGATCACCGCCTCCGACCAGCGCAGCTTCTCCTGCTCGGCGGCGATGTCCGCGGACAGCCGGCCCGCCAGCGTGGCCTCCCCCGACACGGCGAGCACGTCCAGCCGCCGGTCCCCCACATGCTCGGGGAAGTCGTCGGCGTCCACCGCCGCCTTCCACTTCGCCGCGTACAGGTCGGTCACCCGCACCTCGTGACCCGCCGCGCGCAGCCGCTCGACGGCGAAGCGGCCCAGGGCGGCGTTGAGCGAGCGAGGCTCGGGGTGGGCGGTGACGACCAGGATCTTCTTCAGCGTTTCGGACATGTCACCCACGTTCGCCTGGGCGCGCCGAGGTAGCCAGAACCCGGCCGAGCCGGTGGTCCCGCAGTCCTGGTACCGCGAGGGCCACCCATGCCGGACAACCCATACTGGACACCATGGACGGCACGTACACCATCGACCACGCGGACGGCGGGATCGGTGACGCCCGGCGGGCACTCGGCGCGTTCCTGCGCGCCCGCCGCGAGCGCGTCGCGCCCGAGCAGGCCGGGCTCACGGGGCTCACGGCTGGGCGCCGCCGCCGCGTGCCGGGACTGCGCCGGGAGGAGCTGGCCCAGCTCGCCGGGATCAGCGTGGACTATTACGTACGCCTCGAACAGGGACGAGCCACCCAGCCGTCCCCCGAAGTGCTCGACGCGCTGGCCAGGGCGCTCGGCCTCGACGCCGCCGAGCGGCGGCACCTCACCACGCTGGTCGGCGCCGAGTCCGGCCCCGCGCCCGCCGCCCGGGTCGGCCCCACGCTGCGGCGCATGCTGGACGCCCTGACCGGCCTCCCCGCCTTCGCCACCGACCGCCGCCTCGACGTGGTCGCCTGGAACGCCCTCGGCTCCGAGCTGATCGGCGGCCTCACCGGCCCCTCCCGCCGCGACCCGAACCAGGCCCGCTACCTGTTCCTCGACCCCGCCTCCCGCGACGTGCACCCCGAGTGGGCGGACCGGGCGGCCGAGGCCGTGGGCCAGTTGCGGGTCGCCGCCGGGCAGTATCCCGGCGACGCCGAGCTGGTCAACCTGATCAAGGACCTGTCGGAACGCAGCGCCGAGTTCCGCCGCATCTGGGCCTCCGGCGAGATCGTGATGTGCACGGCGGGGCGCAAACGGCTCCGGCATCCGGCGGCCGGGCTGCTGGATCTGGACTACGAGACGCTGCACGTACCGGCGGGACCGGGCGAGACGGGCCTGGTGGTGCACGTGTTCAGCGGCGGGGAGGGCACCCCGGAGGCCGCCGCCCTGGCCGCCCTGGCGGCGGGCCGCCGGGCATAGGGTGGGGCGGCATGACGCTGCGACTTGTTCAGGTGAACTTCAAGGCCCGGGACGACTCGGCGCTCGGCAGGTTCTGGGCGGAGGCGCTGGGCTGGCGGCTCTCCAGCGAGGGGCCCGGCGTGACCAACCTGGAACCGCACGGCTTCGACTGGCCTGACCCCGACGGCTTCTACATCGACTTCGTCGCCGTCCCGGACCCCGAGACCGTGAAGTACCGCGTGCACCTCGACCTCGCCACCACCTCCGCCGAACACCAGGCGGAGCTGGTCGCCCGGCTGACGGAGCTGGGGGCGACGCCTGCCGACGTGGGCCAGGGCGACGTGCCGTGGACGGTGCTGGCCGACCCCGAAGGCAACGTGTTCTGCGTGCTGGAGCCCCGGGAGGTCTACCGGGACACCGGGCCGATCGCCACGATGGTGGTCGACTGCGAGGACCCCCGGGCCCAGGCCCGCTTCTGGGGCGAGGCCACGGGCTGGACCGTGCACGAGGTGAGCGACGACCACGCCCGGCTGCGCTCCGCCGAGGGCACCGGCCCGTACCTGGAGTTCCTCCGTGTTCCCGGCCCGCCCGCCGTGTGGAACCGCATCCACATCGACCTGCTGCCGCACCCCGTCGAGGAGCAGGAGGCGGAGGTGGCGCGGCTGCGCGCGCTGGGCGCCACGGCCGCCGACGTCGGGCAGGGCGAGGTGTCGTGGAAGGTGCTGGCCGACCCGGAGGGCAACGAGTTCTGCGTCCTCGGACGCGGCTAGAGCCTCCGCGGCGACCCCCCGCGATTCCCCGCGAAGGTGACCTGAGGAGTCAACTTCTGTTGTGTCCCGCGTCCAAGATCGCTAACGTGGGGATCGTGCCTGGAAGCAGCGCCACCTCCTGGACCGCCGCCTACACCCGCCAGGTCGCCGCGAACATCCGCCACCACCGCCGGCGCCAGGGCCTGTCGGTGCAGGGCCTGGCCGACCGGTGCACCGCTCACGGCTACCCGCTGGAGCGCGGCAACCTCGCCAAGCTGGAGTCCGGCCACCGCGCCTCCATCACGGTGCCGGAGCTGCTCGTCATCGCCCACGCCCTGGCCACGCCGCCGCTGCTGCTGCTCGCCCCGATCGGCCGCACCGGCGAGGCGGTGGAGATCCTGCCCGGCGTGGAGGCTGCCCCGCAGGACGCCGTCTGGTGGCTGGACGGCACCGCGCCGCTGCCCGACGACCCGCCCGACCACGGCGACGCCGCCCGCGCCGAGCTGCGCACCCTGCGCGAGCTGCAGGAACTGCTCGCCGAGTGGGCCAGGCGTGACCGCGCCGCGGCGGCGGCCGCCGCCAGGGCGGAGGACGAGCGGGAGCCGCGCCCGCAGGCGTGGGCCGAGGCGGCCCGCGTCCACGCCGCCCAGGCCGCCGACCTGGCCGAGAAGATCCGCCACGTGCGGGAGGTCGCCCGGCTGCGCGGCCTGCCGTTGCCCGAGCTGCCGCCGGGCCTGCTCCACCTCGCCGACCCGGATCGGCTTCCGTAGACCACCCTGTCCGATTCCGGCTTCCCTTGGCCGCCTCCCTTCGTCTTCCGGCTTCCCTTGGCCGCCCCCCTGCGTTTCCCGGCTTCACGCGGGGGTGGTCTTCGGGTAGTGCGGGCGGAGGACGGCCGCGGCGACGCGGTCGAGCAGCCGGTCCGGCAGGATCCGCGACAGGCGGGTGAGCAGGGCGGCGTCGCGGCCGACGGTGTAGCGCGTGCGCGGCTTGCCGGCTGTCACGGCCTTGGCGATCACCCGGGCGGCGTCCTCGGCGGACGTGCCGCCTGCGGTGCCCGCGGCGGTCAGCGCGATGACCGCCTGGACCAGCGGTCCGTAACGGTCTCGCAGCTCCGGTGCCATGGCCTCGGCCAGCCGGCTCGTGGCGGCGATGCCCCGTTCGCCCATCTCCGTACGGATCCCGCCGGGCTCGACGACCACCACCTGCACGCCCTGCGGAGCCAGCTCGCGGCGCAGCGCGTCGCTGACCGCCTCCAGGGCGAACTTGGTGCCCGCGTAGGGGCCGAACGTGGCCATGGCGACCTTCCCGCCGACCGAGCTGACGTTGACCACGCGGCCGGAGTGACGCAGCAGGGCGGGCAGCAGCGCCTGCGTGACGGCCACGTGCCCGAACAGGTTGACCTCGAACAGCCGACGCCACTCCTCCAGCGGCAGGGCCTCGACCGGGGCGTTGACGGAGACGGCCGCGTTGTTCACCAGCGCCCGCAGGGCGCCTGCCCGCGAGCCGACGCGGGCGGCCAGGCCGGCGATGTGGCCGGGCCGGGTGATGTCGAGGATGACCGGCTCGATGCCGGGGGCGCGGAGCGCGTCGGCGTCCTGGTCGCGGCGCACGCCGGCCAGGACGTGGAATCCCCGGCGGGCGAGCTCTCGGGCGGAGGCCGCGCCGATCCCGGTCGAGGCTCCGGTCACGACGACGCACTCCCGATTTTCAGATGACATTGTCACCTGAACAAGGTCGCATCTTCAGCTGACAGTGTCAACGGTAGAATGATCGGCGTGATCAGCCGCGTGGAGTCCGCCGCCGCGACGCGCCGCGCCCTGCTGGACGCGGCCGCGGACCTGTTGGACGGCGGCGGCCCGGACGCGGTGACGTTGCGCGAGGTCGGGGCACGGGCGGGGGTCAGCCGCGGCGCGCCGTACCGGCACTTTCCCGACAAGGACAGCCTGCTGACCACCGTGGCGGCCGAAGCCCTGGACCGGCTCGCGGAGCAGGTGCGGGCCGTACGCGCCGATCCACGGCAGCCCCCGGCCGACCGGCTGCGGCACGCCCTGTCGGCGCTGATGACGATCGGCCGTCGCCGGCCGCACCTGTACCGGCTGATGTTCACCACCCCGGCGGGCGACCCGGCCGCGATCCAGGCGGCGACCCGGGCGGCCGACCGCGCCATGGACGAGTTCCTGGCCGTCGTCGGCGATCTGATCGGGGCGGGGCAGGCCCGTCAGTTCGCCGCGCTGCTCCTGACCAGCGCGCACGGGATCACGGACTTGGAGGTCAGCGGCCACCTGTCCGCGGACAAGTGGGACATCACGGCTGAGGAGCTGGTCTCGACCCTGGTGTCCATGATCGACCAGCGGGCCCGCAGCGCGTAGCCGGACGCTGACGGCACGAGGCACGACACCTGTCTCACGCCTCCCGGCCGGGCTCATCGCCCTCGGTCAGGGCCCGCAGCACCTCGGCCTGCTCGACGCCGACGCCCTCGGCCCGCATCCGGGCCGCCTCCTCGCCCGTGAACCCCGCCGCGCGCCAGGCCGCCACCTCCTCGATCGGCACCCCGGCCCGCCAGAACTCGGTCATCAGGGAGATGGCGTCCTGGCCGGAGGAGAGCACCCGTTCGGCCTCGCGGGCGGACAGGCCGAGCGCTTCGAAGACCCGCGCCTGGCCCGCCTCGATGCCGCGTTTCGCCCACTCCACCGCATCGGCGCCCGTCCACCCCGCCTCCACGTAAGGGCGGGCCCGGCCTGCCGGGATGCCGGTGCGCAGCAGCTCCCGCATGCTGTGGGAGCGTTCCTCGTCGGCGAACGCGCCGCCCGGCCGCTCCCCCCGGTGCAGCAGCCGCCCCAGCCAGCCGCGCGGGTGCGGGCGTTCCCCGGCCAGGTGCCGGTCGGCCGCTTCCTCGGGCGAATAGCCCAGCTCGCGCCACTGCACCGCGTCCCGTGGGGTCATGCCGGCCCGCAGCCACAGATCCACGGTGAACGGGGTGGCTCCGGCGGTGCGCCACGCCCGCGCCTCGGCGGCGGTGTAGACGCCGGACCCGCGCCACCGCTCGGCGGTGTGGATCGGGAAGCCGTCCTCGATCCACTGCCGGGCCTCGGCGATGGTGAACCCGCGCCGCCGCCATTCGTGCAGCGGCTCGGGGCGCGGCTCGTCGGCGTGGTCCGTGGTCATGAGTCTCCTTTCGCCGGCACGTCCGCCGGCACGCGAGCCACGGACGCCCAGTCGGGCGCGTGCCCGCCGTCGCCGATCAGGCAGACCACCACCTGCGCCCCGGGACGCCGCCCGGGCCACGGCGTCTCGCCGTCGGTCAGCACGACGACCAGGTCGGGGCGGGGCCGCAGGGCCATCGCCGCATCGAGGCCGGCCCGCATGTCGGTGCCGCCGCCGCCGGTCAGTTCGATGTCGCTCGCCCGGCGCACCACCTGGACGGGATGCGGGCGGACGTCGCAGCAGAACGCCCGCAGCCGCCGGTGGGGACCGGCCACGCCGTCGATGATCCCGGTCACCTCGGCCAGCAGCCGCTTCAGCACGTCGTCGGTGACACTGCCGGAGGTGTCGATCAGCAGCACCGTGTCCGGGACCGCGCGCGCCATCGACGGCGGCACGATGTCGGCGTACGCGCCGGCGCGGCGCGACGGGCGGCGATAGCTGAAATCGACCTGACCGGCCACCGTGCTCAGCCCGCGCCGGATCATCGCGCCCAGGCGGGCCCGCCAGTTCACCGAAGGGCGCAGGCGCTCCTCGGCCCAGCGGCGCCACCCCGACGGCACCTCGCTGCGCGCGCTGATCCGGTCCTGGATGCCGGCCGCGATGGAGCGTTCGAGCAGGTCCCGGTCGAGCTCGGTGAGTCCTTCGCCGGAGCCGCTGTCCTCGTACGCGCGATCCTGCCCGTCCACCGCGCTGCCGCAGTCGATCGCCTCGGCCAGCGCCCACCCGCCCCGGCCCATCGCCTGGGCCAGCACGTCGAGCATCGGCACGTACTCCTCGGCGGTGCGGTTGACCGGAAGCCCCAGCTCGGCGGGCGACACCACGCCGGCCGGGCCGCGCAGGCCGGCGGCCTCCAGGTCGTCGTTGATCTCGGCGTCGGCGGCCTGGTTCCAGCGGTGGGCCTCCTCGTCGCGGACCGGGCCGGCGGCGTGGCTGACCTCGGGGCTCACCTCGTGGCCCGGCTCCGGCCGCACCGGTGCGCGGGCCGCGTGGCCGCGCACCAGGTGACCGACCTGGTGCAGCATCCACCAGCCGATCTCCTCGACAGGGGTGGCCAGCGTGGTGCCCGGTTCCACGTACAGGTTCCAGCGGGTGTCGGCGGGGAAGGCGCGGAAGCCGGGGTCGGGGACGGGAGCGCCGGTGTCCTCGTCCAGGGCCGGTTCCAGCACGACCGGGTTGAGGGCGAAGACGGCCGAGGCGAGGTAGGGCGCCTGGTGCGCCGCCCACAGCCGCGCGGCGGCGATGCGGGCGCGCACCGCCTCATCGGTGGCGCGCGGGCGGTCGGAGGTCATGGCATGAGCCCCGCCGAGCGCAGCACCGGCGCGAGTTCGAGCATCGTCCTGGGCAGGGTCGCGCCCTCGGGCCGGCAACGGGCCAGCGACCGGGCCGCGGTCGCCGCCACGTCGGGGGCCGTGCGCGCGACCCGGGCCACCACCGCCCAGGCCCGCTCCCACGTGCCGGCCGTGGCGTCCGAGCGCACGTACGCCACCACGGCGCCGAGCAGGGCGTGCAGCCGGTCGAGCCGCTCCGGCAGCGGGGCCCGCGGGTCGTCCAGCAGGGTCTGCGGGTCGGGCAGGTCGAGGTTGCGCCGCCAGGACAGCAGCTCGAACCCGGCCGCCTCACCGACCGCGCCGAGCACCAGCTCGGCCAGGACCGGCTCGTCCGCGCCCAGGTGCTCGCACGCGGCGACCGCCCCCGCGGCCATCTCCCAGCTGCGCGGGCTGGGCCAGCCGCGTCCTGCCCGATCCGGGCTGTCGGGCACCGCCAGCACGAGTTCCGGCCGCACCCGCAGGAACGCCCCGACCAGCGCCCGGGCCCTGGCCGTCTCGGCGGGCCCGGCCGTGTCCTTCACGTTGAACTCCGGTACGGGGAAGCCGCCGGTGAAGCCCTCGGCGATGTCCTCGGCCGACACCTGCCACGTCAGGTGAATCAGCCGGTTGGCCAGCGGCGCGGACAGGTCCCAGCCGTCGGCGGCCTGGTCCGGCGGGTTGGCGGCGGCCACGATCCGCACCTCGTCCGGCAGCACCAGGTCGCCGACCGTGCGCTCCAGCACCACCCGCAGCATGGCGGCCTGCACGGCCGGCGGCGCGGTGGTCAGCTCGTCGAGGAACAGCAGGCCGCCCCCCTCGGCGGCGAGCCGCTCGGCCCAGCGCGGCGGTGCGAACCAGGTGCCGCCCTCACGCAGCACCGGCAACCCGGAGAAGTCGCTGGGCTCGCGGATCGAGCCGACCACCACCTCGACCGGCAGGCCGACGGCCGCGCCGAGCGCGGTCACCGCGGACGTCTTGCCGGTGCCCGGCGCACCCCAGAGGATGACCGGCAGATTGGCTGTCACGGCGACCGCGAGGGCCTCTCGTGTCACTGATGGAGCCGCCATGTCGTCCTCCTCGCCGCTGCCCGGATGCGGCGCGCCCGAGGGGCCGTCACCGCAGTGCCGTCATCCTAGGTTGACGATCCTCCGGGCGTCAACCAAAGATGACGCCACTCGGGAGGCGCCGGTGCGGATCAGGCGCGGAAGGCGGCCAAGGGGGCGGTGCAGAGGGTCTGCTCGGCGTCGTACTCGTGGAACGTGCTGACCGGCCGGAAGCCGAGGCGGGCGGCGAGCCGCAGGGATCGCGCGTTCGTGGACTGCGTCACGATCAGGACCGGTTGGTCGGGAAGCTCGGCCGCCGCGGCGCGCAAGGCGGCGGTCGTGGCCTCGAACGCGTACCCGGCCCCCCAGGCGTGGCGGCGCAGCAGGTAGCCCAGCTCCAGCTCCCCGCCCTCCTCGGTGACGTGACCGGCGCGGTCGGCCGGCCGCCGGGACAGCATCAGCGAGCCGACGACCTGGCCCGTCGCGGTGTCCGCGACGATGAAGCTGCCGGGCGCGGAGGTCTCGCCGGCGGCCATGACCGTGCCGAGATGCCGCTCGACCTCGTCCAGCGGCCGGGGGCCGCCGAGATGTGCCTGGACCTCGGGATCGGTCGAGAGCTCGATGAGCCCGTCACGGTCGGACGCGTATACCGCCCTGCGGAGCAGGAGTCGGTCCGTGCGGATTTCCTTGACGGACAGCGTGGGCGATTGGCTCATGAGCCCGTGATCATAGAACAAGGTCACCGAATGGTAGGGTGTCGGCCATGATCCAGAAGTTCATCCGTTCGCGCTGCAGCTGAAGCGGCCTGCGCCCGCCGGTCGCCGAGCGACCAGCGCACGCGTCTTCGTCATGCCTTTTCAGCGAACGGACTGTTCTTCATGCGATCCAACCACTCTTCTTCGTCGTCGCCCACGTTCGTGCTGGTGCACGGCTCCGGCAGCAGCTCTTTCATGTGGGCTTCGGTCCAGCGTGAGCTGGCCCTGCTCGGTCACCGCAGCTACGCCGTCGACCTGCCGGGCCACGGCCTCGACGCGCAGTACCCGATCTCCTACCAGGCTCCGCAGGACCTCGACGCGTGGGCGGCCGAGCCGTCGACGCTGGCCGGGGTCACCCTGCAGGACAACGTCGACGCGGTCACCGGCGTGGTCCGGCGGCTGGCGGAGCACGGGCCGGTGGTGCTCGTGGCGGCCAGCCTCGGCGGCGTCACCATCTCCGGCGTCGGCAACGCGATCCCCGAGCTGGTGAGCCGGCTCGTCTACATCTCCGCCTGGTCGTGCGTACGGCTCCCCAACCCGATCGCGTACATGCAGGAGCCCGAGTTCGCGGACAACCTGATGGCCCCGCTGGCGGCCTTCAACGTCGGCGATCCCGCGCGGCTCGGCGTCGGCCGGGCCAACTACCGCACCGCCGACGTGGAGCTGCTCGACGCGCTGAAGGCCGCCACCCTGGCGGACGTCAGCGACGAGCGGTTCCGCGCCTTCCTCAACATCCTGCAGCCGGACGAGTCGATCGCGGTGATGACGGCCGACGCCCGCGTCGACGCCGCGACCTGGGGCACGATCGCCCGCTCCTACGTCCGGCTCACCGGCGACCGGTCGCTGCCGGTGGCCATGCAGGACAGGCTGATCGCCGAGGCCGACGCGCTCACGCCCGGCAACCCGTACGACGTGCACACCCTGGACACGTCGCACGCGGGGTTCGTCTTCAGGCCCGCCGAGGTGGCCGGCCTGCTGGACAAGGTCGTGAGCTAGCCCACTATACGGGCGGGGGTATGCTCGGTGTCATGGAGATGACCCCCGCCCTCGTGGGCGACGCGTTGACCCGGTTGCGCCGGGCGCACGGGCAGTTGGCCGGCGTGATCTCGATGATCGAGGACGGCGAGGAGTGCGCCGACGTGCTCACCCAGCTCGCCGCCGTCTCGCGGGCGCTTGACCGGGCCGGATTCAAGATCGTGGCCACCGGGCTGCGGCACTGCCAGGCCGCCCGCGAGCGCGGCGACGAGCCGCCCATGACCGAGCAGGAGCTGGAGAAGCTCTTCCTGGCGCTGGCCTGAAGTCCCGCGACGCGGGAAGGCGATGAGCGCAATGTCTGGCCCGGATACCCCCGGGGGTGTAGGAGGAATGATGAGCATCGACGTCCACGTCATCGCGACCTCGTCGCTGGGCGACCACAGCTATCTGGCCACCGACGGGCAGGTCGCGGTCGTGGTCGACCCGCAGCGCGACGTCGACCGGGTGCTCGCCCTGGCCGGTCGCGTCGGCGCGCGCATCACCCACGTCGTCGAGACGCACGTGCACAACGACTACGTCTCCGGCGGGCTGGAGCTGGCCAGGCTGACCGGCGCCCAGTACGGTTTCGCCGCCGCCGACCGGCCGCCGTTCCCGCACCTGCCGCTGGCCGACGGCGACGTCGTCGAGGTCTCGCCCGAGCTGCGCCTGCGCGTCCTGGCCACGCCCGGCCACACCTTCCACCACCTGTCCTACGTGCTGGAGGGCGCCGACGGCGTGCGGGGCGTGTTCACCGGCGGCTCGCTGCTGTTCGGCACCACGGGCCGCACCGACCTGCTGGGCGCCGAGCACGCCGACACGCTCGCCCGTGAGCAGCACGCCTCGGTGCGCAAGCTGTCCGACCTGCTGCCCGGCGGCGCCGCCGTCTGGCCGACCCACGGCTTCGGCAGCTTCTGCTCGGCCACCCAGGCGTCCGGCGACGACTCCACCATCGAACGCGAGCGGCGGGTCAACCCGGCGCTGCACCTGGCCGAGGACGAGTTCGTCAGCCGGACGCTGGCCGGGCTCGACGCCTACCCCGCCTACTACGCGCACATGGGCGTCATCAACCTGCACGGCCCCGATCCGGTCGACCTGCGCCGCCCGCCCGGCATCACCCCCGGCGAGCTGCGCGCACGGCTGGAGGCCGGCGAATGGGTGGTCGACCTGCGCCACCGCACGGCCTACGCCGAGGCCCACCTGACCGGCACCGTCAGCCTCGGCCTGGACGGCCCGATGGCCACCTGGCTCGGCTGGCTGATCGACCGGGGCGCGCCGCTCACCCTCATCGGCGAGACGCCCGAGCAGGTCGCCGACGCGCAGCGGGAGCTCGTGCGCATCGGCGTCGACCGGGTCGCCGCCGCGGCCACCGGCACGCCCCGGCGGCTCGCCGACGACCCCGCCCAGGTGCGGGAGCTGCGCACGGCCACGTTCGCCGGACTGGCGGCCGCGCTGGCGGGTGACGTGCCGGCCGGGCTGCCCGCCCCCGACGTGATCCTCGACGTGCGGCTCGGCAACGAGTGGGACGCCGCCCACCTCGACGGCGCCGTGCACGTGCCGCTGCCCGAGCTCGCCGCCCGCGCCGGCGAGATCCCCGCCGGGACCGTCTGGGTGCACTGCGGCAGCGGCTACCGCGCCACCGCCGCCGCCTCACTGCTCGCCAGGACGGGACGCGAGGTCGTGCTGGTGAACGACGCCTTCGACCGCGCCGCCTCCGCCGGGCTCGCCATGGCCGCCTGACCCGCCGCGCGCCGAGAACGTACCGACCAGAAAGGCCAGCACATGACCACCCTCACCACCGCACAGGTCCGCGCCCTGCTCGACAGCGGCGCGGGCGTCCGGCTCATCGACGTCCGCAGCCCCGGGGAGTTCGCGGCGAGCCACATCCCAGGCTCGGCCAACGTCCCCCTCGACCTCATCCGCAAGCACGCCGCCGGCCTCGCCGCCCGGCACGACGACCACGTCGTCCTGGTCTGCCACTCCGGCGTGCGCGCCCGCGACGCCCACGCGATCGCCGCCGCGGCGGGCCTGCCGGCCGTGAGCGTGCTCGACGGCGGCCTGACCGCCTGGCAGAGCGAGGGCGCCCCGCTGAACCACGGGCGCGGCGCCTGGGCGATGGAACGCCAGGTCCGCATGGTGGCGGGCACCCTCGTGCTCGCCGGGGTCGCCGGCGGCATGGCCTGGCGGCCGCTGACGTGGGTGGCCGGGGCGATCGGCGCGGGCCTGACCTTCTCCGCGCTCACCGACACCTGCGCGATGGCCAGGGCGCTGTCACTGTTCCCGTGGAACCGGATCGCCTCGCCCCGGCCCGAGGCCCAGACACTGGCGGCGCTGACCGGCCGCTCGTGACCGCGAAATCTCAGGCCGTTTCGTCCGGTTCGCGCCGGGTGAGCACCAGGGCGGCGTCCTCGGTGATGGCCACCGTGTGCTCGGAGTGGGCCGTACGCGAGCCGTCGGCCGACCGGATGGTCCAGCCGTCGGGGTCGTAGACGATCCGGTCGGTCGTCCGGGCGAACCAGGGCTCGATCGCCAGCGTCAGGCCGGGCCGGAGCGCGAGGCCGCGCCCCGCCTTGCCCTTGTTCGACACGTGCGGCCCCTCGTGCATGGTGCGCCCGATGCCGTGCCCGCCGAACTCGGTGTTGACCGGGTAGCCGTAGTCGCTGGCGACCGCCCAGATGGCCGCCGAGATGTCGCCCAGGCGGTTGCCCGGCCGGGCCGCCTCGATCGCCGCCTCCAGCGCCTCCTCGGTGGCGCGGACGATCCGCAGGTCCTCCTCGGCGGGGGTCCCGACGATGACCGTACGGGCCGAGTCGGCCACCCAGCCGTCGATGCCGACCGCGAGGTCGGCCTTGAGCACGTCGCCGTCACGCAGGGTGTAGTCGTGAGGCAGTCCGTGCAGGACGGCGTCGTTGACCGACAGGCAGATGACGTTGCGGAACGGGCCGTCCCCGAAGGAGGGCGCGTAGTCCCAGTAGCACGACTCCGCGCCACGTCGTTTGATCATGCCGCGTACGTGGTGCTCAAGGTCCAGGAGGTTGACGCCCACGTCGGCGAGCCGGCCGACCTCGGAGAGCACTTCGGCGACGAACCGCCCGGCCACGTGCATGCGTTCGATCTCCGCAGGCGTCTTCAGTTCGATCACGGTTACCTCGCGTCCTAGAGTGTCGGTATAACTATACCGCCATCCGGGCGCTTGCCGGTATAGTTATACCGGCACTATCCTGGGGCGCATGGTCCGCCAACCGCTCACACGCGAGCAGATCGAAGCCGGCCGGCGTCTCGGCGCCCTCCTGCGCCACGCGCGAGCGGGCCGCGACCTGGCCGAGGTCGCGCAGGCGGCCGGCATCTCGCCGGAGACCCTGCGCAAGATCGAGACCGGACGGCTCCCGTCTCCCGGCTTCGGCACGATCGTCTGCCTCGGCGAGGCGCTCGGCCTGCCGGTCGAGGAGCTGGCGGCCACCTGGCGCGGCAGCGACCTGCCCTTGGAGGCGGCCTCGTAGCGGCCCGCCCCTCACACCACGCCCGCCGGCTCCCCCACGGCGGCGCCCGCGGGCGTCGGCTTGACGAGCGAGGCCGTCGCGCCGTCGGACGACTCCGTGCGGTAGCCCTCGGCGTGGTAGAGGGCGAGGTTGTGGCGGCTCCCGGCGCCGGTGGACAGCACGACGCGGCGGCAGTCCGCGTCGGCGGCGGCCTCGGCCCGGCGCAGCAGCCAGCGCCCGACACCCTGTCCGCGCAGGTCGGGGGCGACGCCGAGCCGGCCCACGTGCCAGTCGTCGCCCGCGCGCCGGGTGCGCACCATGCCCAGCAGCCGCCCGTCCCGCCACAGGCCCGTGCCCTGCCAGGCGCCCAGCCACGCGCGCACCTGCTCCAGCGACTCCCTTAGGGCGGGGATGTCCAGCGTGTCGTTGGCCTGAGCCTCGTCCATCCAGCAGCAGCGCTGGAGCACCAGGACCTCCGCCGCGTCGTCAGGAGTCAGCTCCCGGACGTACGAGCCCGGCAGCGGCCCCGGCGTCGAGCGGATCCGCTCGCGCATCGGACGCAGGCCGTGGGCGAGGCCGACGAGCTCGTCCAGGATCCCGGCGGCGGCCGAATCGCGGGCGGCGTCCGGGCGTAGCCGCCCGTTCTCCACCGTATCGGCGATGCGCAGCGCGACCGTGGCGCCCAGCGGCACCATGCGCAGTGCCGTCACCACCTGCTTGGCGTGCTGGACCGCCCGGGTGCCCGCCGAGGTGTTGCCGTAGCTGACGAACCCCATCGGCTTCCACGCCCATTCGCGGCCGAGGTAGTCCAGGGCGTTCTTGAACGTGGCCGGCATGCCGTAGTTGTACTCGGGCGTGACGGCGATGAAGCCGTCCGCGGCGTCCACCATCGCGCTCCACCGCTTGGTGTGCTCCTGCCGGTAGACGCCGGACGACGGGTGCTCCTCCTCGTCGAGGAACGGCAGGGCCAGGTCGCCGAGGGCCACGGGCACGAGCTCCACGCCGAGTTCGGCCGCCCGGGGCGCGATCGCGTCGATCAGCCACTCCCCCACGGCCGGGCCGAGGGCGCCGGGACGGGTGCTGCACACCAGGACGAGGACACGCGTAGTTTTCGTTGACATGGAAACGACCGTACCTGGTAACTTGTTTACATGTCAAAGAAGCAGTCTCACGCCACGGTGCGCTGGCTCGAAGCCGACGAGGAACGGGCGTGGCGTGCCCTGCGGCGCATGATGATCGCGGTCCAGACGCGCACCGCGCGCGACCTGGCCGAACTCGGCCTGTCCGACCCTGATTACGAGGTTCTGAGCACGCTGTCCGAACGCCCCGGCCGCACCAGCACGCTGCACGAGCAGGCCGCCAAGATGGGCTGGTCGCGCAGCCGCCTGTCCCGGCACGCCACCCGCATGGAGGCCCGCGGCCTGCTGCGGCGCGAGCCCGACCCGGACGACGGCCGGGGCTGCTACCTCGTCCTCACCGACCACGGCCTCGAAACGCTGGAGGACGCCGCCCCCGCCCACCTCGAATCGGTCCGCCGCCACGTCATCGACCGGCTCTCGCCCGCCGACCTGGCGGCCCTGGAGGAGATCGCCGGCAAACTGGAAGAGCCCACCTGACCGGTGTGAAGCGTCCTAGGATGGGCCGCTATGCGGCTGGTCTGGGTCCTGCTTCTGCTGCTCACGGCGTGCGCCCCCAGCGCCGGATCACCCGCCAGGACGCCGGCGGACCCGGGCGGGTCGTGGCGGCTGACGCACACCTGGAACGGGTCCGGCGAGCACCGGTGGCACTCCGTCGCCGCCACGAGCTCGGGGCAGGCGTGGGCCTTCGTCGCGGGCGACCGGGCATTGATGATGCGGTGGGACGGGCGCGCCTGGCGGCGCACCGAGCCGCCCGGCTCCTTCACCCCGGCGGGTTACGGCTTCGGCTTCCGGACGTCACCGGCGGGTGACGACCTCTGGCTGGTGTCCGGCAGCGTGTGGCAGTGGGCGCGGGGCCAGTGGGTGAGACGCCCCCGGTCCTCTCCCTACGACGACCTCGACGTCAGGGACCTGGCGGTCCCGGCCAAGGGCGAGGCGTGGCTGGCCGAGACCGGCGAGTACGGCGGCTGGTACCTGCACCGGCGGGACGGCGGCAGGTGGAAGCCGGTGGTCAGTCCCGCGGGCGAGGCGGGTTCGGCATGGCTGGAACGGGTCGCCGCCTCCGGGCCCGATCAGGTCTGGGCGATCCAGCAGGCCGGCGGCGCGACCCAGGCCATCCGGTGGGAGGGCTCCCGGTGGAGCGTCCACCCCCTGCCCCAGGTCCCGGTCCCGTCCCCCAGCCCCACCGGCGCGGGCTGCGTCAGCACGGGGTGGCCGAGGTTCTCGATCCAGGCGCTGGCCGTGCCCCGCCGTGACGACGCCTGGGCCGTGGGCTCGGTCCTGGTGGAGAAGCCCGGCGCCTGCCTGCGCTACACGGCCAAGGAGGGCGTGGTCCTGCGCTGGGCGGGCGGGACGTGGAGACGGGTGGAACGCCCGATGCCCGGGACCGCGCTGACCGTCGCGCGGGCGGACACCGAGGGCGGGGTGTGGATCGCGGCCAACCCCGACCAGGGGCGCAGACCGTACCTGCTGCACGTCAAGGACGGGCGGTGGACCGAGCACCCGCTCCCCGAGGGGCCGACCGAGATCATGGACCTCGCGCCGGTGCCCGGCACCGCCCGCGTGTGGGTGTACGCCAGGCAGGGCGGCCGGGTGTCGCAGCTCTACGAACTGGCCAGGTGACCCGGGCCGGGCCCCGGCGCCCGGAGATCGCCGTCCACCGCGACGACGGCCTCGATCTCCACCGTGAGCGCCGGGTCGGCCAGCGCGGCGACGACGGCCAGGGAGTGCGCCGGGACGTCGCCGCCGGGATACCACGCGTCGAACACCTCGTCCCGGGCCGCACGGAAGCCGGGCAGGTGCTCCGCGCCGGCCACGAAGGTCAGCAGCTTGACCACGTCGTCTGGCCCCGCCCCGCACGCGTCCAGCACGGACCGCAGGTTGGCGAACGCCTGGCGGGTCTGCGACAGGGCGTCCGGGCCCGCGAGCGAGCCGTCCGCCAGGTTCCCCACCTGCCCCGAGACGAACACCAGCGTGGTGCCCCCCGGCACCGCGGCCACATGGCTGTAGCGGCCGACGGGCGCCGGGACCCCGGCAGGGTTCCAGCGGTTGATCATGACGCTCGCCTCTTCCGGTCCCGCAGCGCGTCGACGGCCCGTTCGACGTCGGCGCCGTCGTTGAAATAGTGGAAGCCCACCCGCAGCCGGTCGCCGAGCAGGGTGGCGCGCACGCCCTCCCGGGCCAGCCGGGCCCGGACCGCGTCGGGGTCGCTGACGCGCACCACCGCGATGTGGCTCCCGCTGCCGGGAAGGGGGGCGCCGGCCTCCGTCTCGGCCACGCGCTCCCGGAACTCGGCGGCCAGCCGCAGGCAGTGGCTCTCGACCCGCTCGGCGTCGAGAGCGAGCAGGAGGTCCAGCGCGGGCAGCGCGCCGACCCAGGACAGCCAGGCGGGCGAGGTGTCGCAGCGCGCCGCGCTGCCGGCGGTGACGTACGGCCCGCCGAAGTAGCCGTGCGGGGGCTCGGTGGACTTCCAGCTCGGCAGCAGCGGAACCAGCCCGCCGACGTGGTCGGGCGCCGTGACCAGCCAGGCGGCCCCGCGCGGGCACAGCATCCACTTGTAGCCGTGCACGGCGAGGTAGTCGGGGCGTACGCGGTCGAGGTCGAGGCGGAGCGCGCCGAGCGACTGGGTCGCGTCGACGAACAGCCGCGCGCCCACGCCGTCCGCGGCCCGGCGCAGCGCGGGCAGGTCGGCGCGGTGGCCGTCGATCGACAGCACGTCGCTGACGGCGAGCAGCGCGGTGCGCGGATCGAGCGCCGCCACCAGGTCCTCGGTCCGGGTGCGGCCGTCCCGGGGCGGCACCAGCGTCACCTCGTGCCCGGCGGACTCCAGTTGCCGCCACGGGAACAGGTTGCTCCGGAACTCCTGGGCGGGCACCACGATCCGGCCGGGCGGCAGGGACTTGGCGACCGTCGCGGCGGCCTCGGCGACCGAGCCCACGACGGCGACCCGCTCCTCGGCGACACCCAGCAGGCGGGCGACCGAGCTCCTGGCGGCGCCGGAGGCGCGGTCCCACTCCTGCCAGTCGAAGTCGCCGTACAGCCATGAGTCCAGGGCCGCCTGCAGCGCGTGCGCGACCTCGAGCGCGGCGGGCGGGCTCGCCGGCGTGTCCAGCCAGACGTGGCGCTGCAACGCGGGGAAGCGCGACCGGAACTGCTCGGAGCTGAGCATGTGATCCTTCCGGGTCCGTCGATTGTGCGGTTGGCAGTATGGCCCGCGGCCCCGCGCACCGGCCCGGGGCCGGCCCGGCCTTTCGCTATAGTCGAAAACTCGCTTCGACGGACCCGTGACCTGCCCGCTCGCGGCATAGCGTGCGGGCGACCAGCCCGGGAGCCCAGCATGACCGACACCGTTCTGCCGCCATCCGCCGTCGAGGGCGACGGCAGCCTGCAAACCCTGCTGCGAGGTATCGACGTGCTGCGCGCCGTCGCCCTCGCGGACGGCCAGGCCACGGCCAAGAGCCTCAGCCGGCAGCTCGGCCTCAGCCTCGGCCGCTGTTACCACATCCTGCGCACGCTCAAGGCGGGCGGCTACGTCGTGCGGCTGCCCGGCGGGCGCATCGACGTCGGCCCGGGCGGCGCCTCCCTCGGCAGGCAACTGCGTGCCAGGTTCGAGCCCCTTCCCGAGCTGTTCGCGATCCTGGCCAGGCTGCACGCCCGGACGCGGGAGACCTCGTACGTCAGCGGCTGGCACCACGGCGTCATCACCCTGCTGCAGTTCATCGCCGGTGAGCAGGCGCTCGGCGTACGCGGCCTGGACGTCGGCTACACCGGCGACACGCACGCCCGCGCCTCCTGCAAGGCGGTGCTGGCGCACCTGCCGCACGAGCAGATCGAGATCATGTTCGGCGGGGTCGAGCTGCGGCGGCTGACCGCGCGCACCCTCGGCGACGTCGACAGCCTGACCGTGGAGCTCGGCAACATCCGCAGGCAGGGCTTCGCGCTCGACCTGGAGGAGTTCAGCGACGGCATCTGCTGCGCCTCCGCCGCGTACTTCGGCCAGGACGGCGCTCCGGCGGGCTCGTACACGGTGTCGGTGCCCGCCACGCGGTTCAGGACCGCCCAGCGCGACCTGATCGCCGCCGTGCAGGAGGCCGCCGCCATCGCGACGAACCTCCTGCGCGGTCATCACCTGGCCGTGCCGGGCCGCGACTGACCGGACGCCCGCCCGTCACGTGGCCGTCACGCGGTCGTCGCGGGCGCGAACATCGAGAGCAGCCGCCCGGCCACCGTGTCACGGCCGGGGATCGCGGCCCGCTGGAGCGCGGGCGCGGCGGGGATCCGCAGGTCCTCGGTGGCGATCCGCAGCGGCGGCGCCGACAGCGGCACCCCGCGCTCGACCACCCGCGCGACGACCTCCGCGCCGAAGCCGCCGGTCAGGTTGGCCGCGTGGACCACCGCCAGGCGGCCCGTACGCGAGACGCTGTCCACGACGGTGTCCGTGTCGAACGGGTCGATCCAGCGGGCGTCGATCACCTCCACGTTGACGCCGGACGACTCCAGGACCCGGGCGGCCTCCAGCACCGTGTGCAGCATCGGCCCCCAGGTCACCACGGAGAGGTCGGACCCCGCGCGGTGGACGCGCGCGCCGCCGATCGGGGCCCGGGGCCCGTCCTGGTCGACCGGGCCCTTGAGCGAGTGGTAGAGCTCCCGGCTCTCGATGACGACGACCGGATCGTCGCAGCCGATCGCGGCCAGCAGCAGGTCGTAGGCGTCCTGCGGGGTGGCGGGCAGGCACACCCGCAGGCCGGGGACGTGCGCGAACAGCGCCTCCACGCTCTGGGAGTGCTGGGCGCAGGAACCGGGTGTCGCGCCCTGCTGGGTGCGTACGGTCATCGGCGCGGTCAGCCTGCCCCGGGAGACGTACCGGACGTTGGCCGCCTGGTTGATCAACTGGTCGAACGCGACGAACGCGAAGTCCGCCCACATGATCTCCACGATGGGCCGCAGCCCCATCATGGCCGCGCCCACGGCCCCGCCGAGGATGGCCGACTCGGAGATGGGCGTGTCGAAGACGCGCTCGCCGAACTCCCGGCGCAGGCGGCGGGTCACGCCGTGGACCCCGCCGGGGAGCGCGACGTCCTCGCCGAACAGCAGGGTGCCCGGGTCCTCCGCGAGGGCGCGGCGCAGCGCGGCGTTGACGGCCTGGGCGTAGGTGATCTCAGCCATGCACGTGCTCCTTCACGGTGGCGGGGTCGGCCGGCGGCGCGGCGAGCGCGGTGACCGCCGCGGCCGCGATCTGGGCGCGCGCCCGGGCCTCGACCGCGGCGAGCTCCGCGTCGCCGGCCCCTGCCGCGCGCAGGGCCGAGGTCAGCACGACGATCGGCTCCGTGGCGCGGGCGGCCTCCACCTCGTCACGCGGCCGGTACGTCTGCGCGTCGCCGATGTAGTGGCCGACCAGCCGCTGGGTGTGCGCCTCGACGAGGACGGGCCCCCGGCCGGACCGGCAGGCGTCCACCGCCTCGGCGACCACGCGCCGGACGGCGCCGACGTCGTTGCCGTTCACCCACGAGCCCGGCATGCCGTACGCGGCGGCGCGCGAGACCAGGTCGTCGTCCCTGACCATCGCGGCGATCGGCGTCAGCTCGGAGTACCGGTTGTTCTCCACCACGAAGACGACCGGCAGGTCGAAGGCGCTCGCCATGTTCATGGCCTCGTGGACGGCGCCCTGGTTCATCGCCCCGTCGCCGAACACCGCGAGCGCGACCCGGCCGGAGCCGTCGTACCGGGCGGCCAGCGCGGCGCCGACGGCGATGGGGGCGTGCGCACCCACGATGGAGTTCTCGCCGTAGAAGCCGTGGCCGGGATCCGACAGGTACGCCGAGCCGGCCCGCCCGCCGTTGGTGCCCGTCTCCCGGCCCAGCAACTCGGCGAACAGCGCCGCCGGGTCGGCGCCGCAGGCCAGCGCCCAGCCGTGACCTCGGTAGGTGGCGAACACGGCGTCACGCGTCAGGTCGAGCGCGGCGCAGGCGCCCACCGGGACGGCCTCCTGGCCGATGCACAGGTGGACCGACCCGGCGATCCGCTCCTCGACCCGCAGGCGGGTGACGGTCTCCTCGAAGACCCGGATCCGCCACAGTCCGGCCAGATCCGCCAGCGCGGTCTCGGTAGGGGGATGAGGCAACGGGTCCGCCTTTCCTGGGAGTCGTGACGGCACTCACTGTGCGTCCGTCCCCCTGTCGCCTCCACCGCACGACGGCCCGCTTTTCGACTATCTGCAAATGAATCGCCCCCTCCGTCAGGGTGGCCGCGCCCCGGCGGCCGACGGGCAGGGACCGATGGGGTCGGCGGGCGCGCCGTCTACCCGTGTCCTCCATGCGACATGGTCTGGCCCCGTCGCGGATTGTGGCCACCGGCGGCGGATCATAGCGTCGTCGGGTGCCGATGATCGTGTTGTGTCTTGTCCAGTTCATGCTCGTGCTCGATGACACCGTCGTGAACGTCGCTCTGCCCAGCATCCGCGATGAGCTGGGATTCAGCGCGTCCGGGTTGCCCTGGGTCGTCAACGCCTACTTCCTGGCCTTCGGCGGGCTGCTGCTGTTGTGCGGCCGGATGGCGGATCTGCTGGGCCGCCGCCGCGTCTTCCTCATCGGGGTGGCGCTGTTCGGGGTGGCCAGCCTGGCCTGCGGGCTCGCGCAGGAGCCGTGGCAGCTCGTCGTCGGGCGGTTCGTGCAGGGCGCGGGTTCTGCGATGGCCGGCCCGGCGGCGATGTCGATGATCACGTTGCTGTATCCGGGACCGGAGGAGCGCACCAAGGCGCTCGGCGTCTGGGGCGGCATCGCCGCCCTGGGCGGGACCTCGGGGCTGGTGCTGTCCGGGGCGCTGACCGACCTGCTGTCCTGGCGGGGGATCTTCCTGATCAACCTGCCCGTCGTCGCCGTGGCCCTGGTGCTGCTCCCCCGCCTGATCCCCGAGTCCCGTGCTCCGGGCCGGCGTGGCCTCGACGTTCCCGGCGCGGTCCTGGTCACCGGCGCTGCGGTGTCGCTGGTGTACGGGCTGCTGCGGGCCGGAGAGACCGGCTGGAGCGACCCGCTCGCCGTAGGCGCCGTCGTGCTCTCGGCCGCCTTGGCGGTGGCGCTCCTGGTGGCCGAGTCACGGGCGGCGGAGCCGCTGGTGCCCCGGTCGTTCCTGGCCTCGCGGACGCGGGCGGTCGCCAACGGCGCGACCCTGCTGTTCTCGATGGCGATGTACGCCATGTCGTTCCTGCTGATGATCCAGATCCAGACCGTGCTGGGCTACAGCCCGCTCCTGGCCGGAATCTCCTACCTGCCCTACGGCGCCGGCATTCTGGCGGGCATGTGGCTGTCCTCCCGCATCTCGCTCAGGATCGGGACGCGCTGGGCGCTCCTGCTGGCGTTCCTGGTCAACATCGCCGGCCTGCTGCTGCTGTCCGGCGTGGCGGCGGGCGACACCTACGCCGCCCACGTCCTGCCCGGCATGCTCGTCCTGAGCGTGGGCAACGGGCTGAGCCTGCCCGTCATGGCCGTGGCCGCGGTCGACGGCACCACCGAGGAGAACGCCGGTCTCGGATCGGCCCTGTTCACCTCCGTCCAGCAGATCGGCGGCGCCGTCGGGGTGGCCGCGCTGGCCGTCATGGGCTATGCGGACGGGCTCACCGCGGGCGCGGTCTGCGTGGCGGTCGGCGCGGTGCTCATCGCCGTGCTGCTGCCGTCGCGTGCCGTCAGCGGAAGCCTTCCGGCCGCCGCTCCCCGGTGAGGACCTCACCCGAAGCACTGGCCACGATCCGCGATGAGCTCACACCATGTCGCCGTGGGGACATAGTCTGCACAGCATGATCGAGGCCGGCGAGTCCGCGGTCCCGGCCGCGGTGGGCGTGATCGTCGTCGGGCACTTCCCGCTGTCGTCGGGAGAGTGGATCTCCCCGCACAGCCACACGCACCACCAGCTGGCCTGGACGCGGAGCGGCGTCCTCAGCGTCGCCGTGGACGACGCGTACTGGGTCCTGCCGCCCACCCGGGCCCTGTGGTTGCCGGCGGGGGTCGTCCACCGGACCGGCGCGACCCGCGACGCGCTGCTGTGCAGCCTCTATCTCGATCCGGCGCGGTGCGCCCTGGACTGGGCGGAGCCCACCGCGGTCGGCGTCGACGGGCTGCTGGCCCACCTGATCGCCCATCTCGCCCGTGAAGACCTCGCCGATGACGCGCGGCTGCGGGCCGAGGCGGTGGTGCTGGACCTGCTGCGCCCCTTGCCTGCCCTGCCCATCGACGTTCCGCTCCCCGTGGACGAACGCGTACGCGCCGTGGCCGGCACCCTGCTCGCCGACCCCTCCGACTCCCGGAGCCTGGACGCCCATGCCCGCTCCGTCGGAGTGAGCCGGCGCACCCTGACGCGGCTGTTCGTCCGTGACACGGGGATGAGCTTCGACCGCTGGCGCACGCACATGCGCCTGCGGGCCGCCCTGCCTCTCCTCGCCGAGGGCCGGCCGGTGTCGCAGGTGGCGCACACGGTGGGGTACGCGACCCCGAGCGCCTTCCTCGCGGCGTTCCGCCGGACCGTCGGCACCTCGCCCGGGCGCTACCTCAACGGAGAGGCCGTTCCGGACCTTTGAACCGGAACCGCAGCGGTCACCGGAAGATCCGCTGAGCCTGGGGAGGTGTCACCGGTCCAGCCCGGCCGTCGCCTCGGTGAGCGGCCGGGCCGTGCCGGTACGGCGCGCGGCGACGAGGCCGAGCACGCCGATGGCGACCATCAGCCAGCCGCCCGTGACCGGAAACTCGATGACGCACAGCAGGGCGCCGCTGATGATCAGGTACCAGCCGACCTGGGCCGGGAAACGTCCGGTGGCGTGGGCCAGCGTCCGGGCCAGGGTGCCCAGCGCCAGGAGCAGGATGCCGGCGGCGAAGAAATAGAGCGTGTATTCGCGCTTGTAGTAGTCGGCGGCGGCGGTGTCGGCGGCGGAGGCCCAGAAGCCGTCGCCGGCCATGTCGGCCCAGGAGTTCGGCGTCGCGAGGGCGTAGGCGAAGTGCACGATCGCCAGCGCGATGATCAGGCGGGGGACCCATCGGGTCAGTGCGTTCATGTGGTGTGCTCCCACTCGTCCGGGCCAGGCGCGCAGGGTCGCGCCCGCTTACCAGGCGGACCATACCATACCGGATCGTATGGTCCTTTGTGCTGGTGAGCGAGCGCGCGCGGAGCCCGGTCAGCCCACTTGCTGGGCGCACTTGGAGAGCGCCTGCTCGGCCTCCTTGTTCCCCGTCAGGCCCTTGATGTCGTCGGCCGATTTGAGGGAGCCCTCCATGTAGCTTTGCAGGCTCTTCGCGTCACCGTATTTCAGGGCGACGTCCGCCAGGCAGGACAGGGCCGGCTCGGGCATGCCCTCCATGTCCGCCTCGGCCTTCAGCTTCTCCGTGAAGCTCGCCTTGTCCACGCCGCCGCCGCAGGAGGCGAGGCCGAGGGCGAGCGTCGTCGCCACGCATCCCAGCATGACGGAACGGACGGTACGGGAAAAACGCATGATGCGACCTTTCTGAGGTGCGGGAATCCACTGAATTCAAGGAGTAATTCGGCCGCCCGGGCATTTCACGGGCGGCCCCTCGTTCCTTGATCGGAAAAGGTACCATACGGAATGGTATGCCCTGCCGGGACGTACAATTCCGGCTGTGAATGGGACAATTGCGGCATCAGCGGTCAAATACGTGCTGGGCGCAAGCGAGGACCCCGAGCGGCTGGCCCGGGAGACCGGCCTGTCCGATCACGAGCTCCCCTCCCGCGTCCCCGCCGACGCCGTGGACGAGCTCTGGACACGGGCGGCGAGGCTGAACGGCGACCCGGACTTCGGGCTGACGCTTGGGCGGGCGTACCAGCCGGGCGCGTTCGGCCTGCTGGACTTCCTGTTCCTGAGCTCGGACACGCTGGCGGGCGCGTTCGGCGCCGCCGTACGGAACGTGGGGGTGCTCTCCACGGGCGGGTCGTACGGCTGGAGCGAGCACGACGGGCTGGTCACGCTGAGCCGGAGCCTGCCGACGCAGAACAGGCACGCGGTCACGTTCCTGCTGGGCTGGCAGCTCGCGCTCGTCCGCGTGGCCGCCGGGAAGCCGATCACCCCGGTCCACGTCGGGCTGGCCATGCCCGCGCCGCACCGTCACGGCGACCTGGCCGAGGCCTACGGCTCCCCCGCCGTCGACTTCGGCCGGCCGGCCAACTCGCTGACCTTCCGCCGCTCCGAACTGGAGATCCCGCTGGTCGGAGCCGATCCGGTGACGGCGGCGATGCTGCGGCGCCGGGCCGCGCAGCTCCTCCCCGCCGAGGAGAGCTGGCGGGACAGGGTGCGGGCCTACCAGGCGCAGCATCTCGGCGATCTGGAAGCCGCGGCCAGGCACTTCGCGATCAGCCCGCGCAGGCTCCAGGAACTGCTCAAGCGGGAGGGCACGAGCTGGCGGCGTGAGCTCGAAGCGGTCCGCGGCGACCTGGCGGTGGAGATGCTGGGCGACGGCAGCCTGCCGACGGCGGTGATCGCGCGGCGGCTGGGATATTCGGACGAGCGGGCCTTCCGCCGGGCCTTCCGCCGCACGTACGGAAGGTCGCCCCAGCAGCATCGCGGGGGCGCGTGAAAGGTCCCCCGGGCCACGCCTCCGGTCCTTACCGGCCGCCGCGGCGCGGCCGTAGCTTCGCCCCCATGACGCAGAACACCACGCTGCAGCGCAGCAACGCGACCCGCTATTTCTTCGGCGACCGCGACATGGACTTCATCTTCCAGTGGTCGCTGGGCGCGGCGAAGACCGGCGGGCTGGACTCCGGCGAGCTGTTCCACATCGCCTCCCGGATCGAGGACGGAGACACGGCCGGCTGGGTGGCGGAGTTCGAGGGCTTCGGCGACGCCCAGCGGGCCCTGGCCGAGCGGTGGGCCGGACAGGGCCGCAGGCGGAGCGCCGGCGAGGTCATGATGAAGGCCTACTACGCCTACCGGCAGGCGTGGCAGTTCGCCGGCCGCGGCGAGCGGTTCCTCCCGTTGATCTCCAAGTACGAGGCCGCCTTCAGGCGGGCCGTGGAGCTGCTGGCTCTCCCGATGACCTTCATCGAGGTGCCGTTCGAGGGCGCGTCGCTGCCGGGTCTGCGGATCGACGCCGGCCCCGGCACGCCCACGTTGATCGTGATCGGCGGCGGGGACACGAGCAAGGAGGACATGTACCACCTGGCCGGGCGCAACGCCTGGGAACGCGGCTACACCACGGTCATCGTCGACCTGCCGGGGCAGGGCAGCACGCCGCTGCGCGGGCTGCACCTGATGGCCGAGACCGAGCGGCCCGTCGGCGCGATCGTCGACCACCTGGTGGGGACCTACGGGCAGGACACCGCGAAGCTGGCGATCATCGGGTTCTCCGGCGGCGGCTACATGATCAGCCGGGCGCTGATGTCCGAGCGCAGGATCGCCGCCGGCGTCGCCAGCACCCCGATCCTCGACTTCGGCGCGGTGCTGCCCGTCGAGGTGGTCGAGGCGATGGCGACCGACGGGGCGATGAAGGACAGCTTCCGGATGTACCTGTGGCGCTCGGGCCTGGCCGAGCCCGTGGACTTCGCCCGTCTGCTGGCGACCTTCACCACCGACCCGGGCGAGATTCGCAGCGCGTTCCTGTCGATCGCCGGGCTGAGCGAGTCTCCGGTCCTCGTCGACCAGGCGCGGCGGTTCCACGAGGCGCTGCCGGTGGAGCGCAAGACCCTGCTGGAGTTCGACGCCGCCTCGGGCGCCGACGCGCACTGCCAGGTCAACAACCCGACCCGGCTCGCCCAGGAGGCCGTGGACTGGCTCGACGTGACGCTCGGCGTACGGGCCTGACCCGGCGGGTCCCGGCGCCCGTCACGGGCTCCCGGCCCGCCAGCCCCTGCCGATCATCCGGACCAGCGCCGGGTCCACGACCAGGCGGCGGAAGGGGCGGATGACGGCCATGTACGCCCTGCCGAACAGGCCGTTCGGCTTGACCAGCACCGCCATCTGCCCCCGGTGGCCGCCCGTGCCGTCCGGGACCCAGCCGATGTGCATGACGGTGTGCACGGTGCGGTTGGCCAGCTCCGCCGCCCATTCGGCGCCGGTCAGATAGACGGAGGTGAGCGGCACCGCGCGGGGGTCCGGGCCGCGCGGGCCGTCACGCAGGTCGGCGGGCAGCCGGTGACGCAGTGACTCCACCCGCGTGCCGACGCCCGAGCCCGGCCCGTCCCAGCCGAACAGCGCGCCGAGCCTCCAGCGCAGCGCGAACAGCCACCGGCTCGGCCCGGAGAACCGGCCCGCGCCGCCCGCCATCTGGGCGACCAGCCGGTCCAGGTCGCCGGGGCCGCCGGGCGTGGGCAGCGCCCACACGTCCTCCAGCCGGAAGTCGGGTGCCACGGCGTGGATGCGCCACGGGACGGAGGTGTGGGCGGTGTCCGGAAGTCTCATGAGCGGGCGGCCTCCCATTCGGCCATCAGGGCGAACAGCGCGAACCTGTCGAGCACCGGCTGGCCGGGGCGGATCTCGCGATAGCGCTGGTAGACGTTGACCACGACCCGCTCGGCGTCCAGCCAGGCGGCGTACTGCGCCAGGTCGATCCCGAACGCCGCCTCCCGCAGGTCCAGGCCCTTGGCGTGGGCGGCGTCCGCCTGCTCGACGACGTGGCTCAGGTAGTCCCGTACGGCGCGGACGCCGGCGGCGTCGGTCACCGGGCCGTGGCCGGGCACGACGGTCGGCGCGTCCAGCGCGATCATCGTGTCGCAGGCGGCGATCCAGTTGGCGATCGGCCCGCTCCACACGATCGGCGTGCAGCCGACGAACAGCAGGTCCCCGGCGAACAGCACGCCCGCGGCGGGGACGTGCACAACCGTGTCGGCCCCGGTGTGCGCGGGGCCGAGGTCGAGCAGGCGCACCTCCCGCCCGCCCACCTCGACGCTCAGCCGCCGTTCGAAGGTCTGGTCGGGGGCGCGCAGCCGGATGCCGCCGAAGTCGTAGTCGCCGAAGCGCGCGCGCAGGTAGCGCGAGAGCGTCGGCCCGAGGTCCATCACCTGGAGGGCGGCCGTCAGCTCCGGCGGCAGCTCGGTGCGCATCTCGTGCGCGGTGCCCTCGGCGGCGATGACGCGCACCGAGCCGGCCAGCAGCTGCCCGCCGTGCGTGTGGTCGCCGTTGGCGTGGGTGAGCACGTGGTGGCTGATGGGGTGCCGGTCGGTGACGGGCCGCATGCCGTCCAGCATCGCGGCGGTGAGCCGCAGGTCGTACAGGGTGTCGACCAGCAGCGACGCGCCGTCTCCGGCGACCAGCCCGGCGTTGCTGCGGCCGTAGCCGCCGTCCGGCAGCAGCCATGCCCACACGCCGTCGCCGACCTGGTGCAGACCTTCGGTGTACGGCACGGCGGAGCGGGCCGGGTTGACCCGCGCGGGACGCGGGACGACGGCCGGGTCGGGCCGCCGCGGCAGCGGGTGCGGGGCGGTGGCGGCGCGCACGGTCTGCCGCACCTCCCCCAGCCCGTCGGCGTGCAGCCGCACCACGTCGCCGTCCTTGAGCCAGCCGCGGAACGCGCCGAGGTCGCCGAAGTCGAGGTGTTCGAGCAGGCAGCAGCCGGGCACGGTGCCGGAGCCGAAGACGTCCCCGGGCCGGAGCTCCACGCCGCGCGAGGCGTACGAGACGACCTCGGCGAAGGACCAGTCCATGGCGTCGGTGCGGCCTTCGCCGACCACCTCGCCGTTGACCTCGGCGCGGACGCCGAGCGCGAGCCTGCCGTCCGGGCCCGTGGGCAGCTCGTCGGGGGTGACCAGCCACGGCCCGAGCGTGGTCGCCCCGTCCTTGCCCTTGGCCTGCCCGATCTTGAGTTGGCTCTCCAGCCCTTGCAGGTCGCGGGCGCTCCAGTCGCACATCAGCGTGTAGCCGGCGATGTGGCTCCCGGCCTGCTCGGGGGTCAGGTCGCGGCCCGGGGCGCCGATCACCGCGGCGATCTCCAGCTCGAAGTCGAACCAGGCGCTGCCGGGCGAGACGGGCACGTCGTCGTGCGGCCCGACGACGGTGGCGGGGTTGCCGAAGTAGAAGGCCGGGATCTCGTACCAGGTCGGTTCGAGCTCGCCGGAGGCGCCCATGGCGCGCAGGCAGCCGCGCATGTGGTCGAGGAAGCACAGGCAGTCGCGGATGGACGGGGGTGTGGGGATCGGCGCCTTCAGCGTGACGCCGGCCAGCGGGACGACCTCGCCCGGCTCGGCCAGTGCCCGCTCCCCCGCCTCCCGCAGCCCGCCGGCGAGCAGCCCGGCGAGCGTGACGCCGGGCGGGAGGGGGTGGACGAGGTCACCGTCGAGGACCCCGGCTCGGTCGCCGTCGGCGGTGGCATAGGTGACGAAGCGCACGATGCTCTCCTGTGTTGGCCAACATAGAATATGATTGCTAGCACACAAGGAGGGTGTGTGACACCGCGACGAGAGCAGACCAGCCACGAGAGCCGCGAGCTGATCCTCACCGCGGCCGCGGAGCTGTTTGCCGAGAAGGGCTACCGGCAGACGACGTTCGTCGACGTGGCCGAGCGGTCCGGGATCAGCAGGGGCTCCATCCCCTGGCACTTCGGCAGCAAGGAGGGCCTGCTGCTGGCCGTGCTCGAACGCTCGGTGGCGGCGATCCGCGCGGGCCTCGACGCCGACGAGCCGGACCCCGGGCCGCTCTGGGAGGCGGAGGACGAGTTCGAGGCGCTGTTCACCGCGCCGACCACCAAGCTGTTCGTCACGCTCCTGGTCGAGGCGCTGGAGCCGGGCTCCCCCATCCAGAGCCGCTACGCCGAGATCCACGCCACCCTGCGCGAGCACCTCCTGCGCAGGCTGCGACGGGCGCCGCTGCCCGCCGGGGTGTCGGCGGACGCGCTGGCCGTGGTGATCGTCGGCGCGGGCATCGGCATCTTTCAACAATGGCTGCTGGCGCCCGACCGGGTCGACGCCGGGCAGGCGCTCGCGACGCTCCGCACGATGGTGGCCGCGCTGGTGCCGTGATCGGCGTCCCGCAGGCGTCGCGGATCAGCGCCGCGACGGCCCGCCGACGGCGCGGGCGGCCAGGGACTCCAGCTCGGCCACCGCGAGGTCGGCGGCCGTCTCGGCGGCGATCTCGTCCGCCAGCCGGCGCGCCTCGCGCCGGAAGGACCCGTCGTGCAGGACCCGGCCGGCCGCGCGGGCGATCGTCCTGGCCGAGGCGCCCCTGCCCACGACCAGCCCGGCCCCGGCGTGCTCGACGCGGCGGGCGACCTCGCCCTGGTCCCGGCCGAGCGGCACGCAGACCAGGGGCACGCCCGCCGCCAGGGACTTGACGGCCGTGCCGTGCCCGGCGTGGGTGATCGTCAGCGCGGCGTGGGGCAGGACGGCGCTGTGCGGGGCGGAGGCGGTGACCAGCACGTTGCCCGGCGCGCGGACCGTCGCCGGGTCCACGGCCGGGCCGGTGGTCAGCAGCCCGCGCACGGGCAGCGTGCCGAGGGCCTGGGCGATGCGGTCGAGCAGCGCGCGCTGGTTCATGAACGTCGAGCTGAGGCTGACCAGCGCCAGCGGCGCGTCGCCCGGGGGCAGCTCCAGCTCCCCCACCCAGACGGGGTCGTCCAGCCGGGGCCCGGCGTGGCGGACGTGGTCGGGGAAGCGCCGTCCCGGGTAGTCGAGCGCGCGCGCCGACAGCACGAGGAACCGGTCGACGCGGGAGAACGCGCTGATGACCGACTCCACCGGCCGCAGCCCGTTGGCGGTGCGGGCCGCGTTGAGCGCCGGCAGGCCCTTGGCCCACGGCCTGAGCGTCATCTCCGCCACGATCCGGTCACGCAGGCGGGCCAGCGGGCCGGTGGCGGGCTTGAGGCCGGGCCCGAACGGCGGCGCCCCGGGGGTGGCGAACGGGTAGAGGGTCGTGCCGAGGGCGGCCACCGGGATCCCGGCGGCCTCACCGGCGGTGAGCGTACCCAGCAGGGAGAAGTCGGAGACCAGCACGTCGGCCGGGTGGGCGCGCAACTCGGCCAGCGTGTCGCGGGCGAAGTCGGCCGCGGGCCCGCAGACGAGCCGGTCGCGCAGCCGGGCGAACGCGCCCATCGGCGTGCGGGCCTCGAAGTCCTTCAGCAGGTCCTGCGCCGGGTCGGTGGTGTCGCCCTGGGGCGCCGTCGTCCAGGCGACGGGCTCCGCGCCGGTGGCGGCGACCTCGTCGTGCAGCGACCTGTCCGCCAGCACCCGGACGCGGTGGCCGCGCTCGCGCAGCGCGCGGGCGACCGAGAGGGTGGGCGGCACGGCTCCGCCGCCGGACCAGGTGGCGAACAGGAAACTGCTACTCATGGTCACTCTTTCGCGGGTCGATCGAGGTCAGCAGGTCACGCATGGCGCGTTCGGCGTCGGCGCGGGGCAGGCCGAGGTCGCGCCGCCACAGCTTCCACAGGCAGACGTCGGTGGCGGCGTAGTGCAGGTTCAGCGCGTGCTCGCGGGCGGGGCCGCCGGCGGGGAGCCGGTCGGCGAAGACGCGCTCCAGCCAGGCTCGGTGCTGGGCGCGGGCGTGGGCGGCGGCCCTGCCGATGGCCGGGACGCGGTCGACCTGCGCGATCCACAGCGTCACGGCGTCGCCGTCGCGCTCGTAGTCGTCGAACAGCGCCGCCACGATCGCCGCCACGTCGCCGGCCGGGGCCTGGCGGGTGTCGGAGATCCGGGCGGCGAGCCAGTCGGCGACGGCGTCGGCCAGCTCCTCCTTGCCGCCGAAGCGGTTGACGATCGTCTGCACGGACACGCCCGCCGCGTCGGCGACGTGCTGCAGCGTGACGTCGTCGTACCAGTGGCGCATCCACAGCCCCGCCGCGGCCTCCAGCACCCGCGCGCGGGTGGCCTCCACGGCGGCGGCGCGGGCTCCCATCCGGTACGGACGCCTGCTCTCATTTTGCATGGAGTCATTACTATATTCAATTGGGTTGCCGGTCAAATGAAAAACGGGGCCCGCCGGTGACGGCGAGCCCCTTGATGCGCTCTACACCTCAGCCGAGGATGACCGTGGCGTACCGGTATCTCGTGCTGCCGTTCTCGTCACCCCAGTGCGCGCGGCCGACCATGACCTCGCCGGGGGTGCCGTGCGAGTAGTGGCTGCTCTCCTTGAGGTTCCCCGTCCACACGTGGGCCGCCAGACGCAACTGCCGCCCCTGCCAGTGGAGGGTGGCGGGCCGGTACCGCGTGCTGCCGTTCTCGTCCCCCGTGTGCCACCTGCCGGCGATCGCCTGGTCGGCGGGCGTCTCGTAGAACGAGCTGCTCTCCTTCTGCGGCTCGCTCCACGCCCCCGGCGAGACCACGGCCTGCTCCCCGTTGACGAGGACCCGGCTGCAGTAGTAGGTCGTGTAGCCGTTCTCGTCGCCGCTGTGCTTGCGCCCCGTGATCACCTCGTTGAGCGGGCAGGTGAACGCCACGCCGCTCGACTCCTTGAACGTGGAGGTGTGCTGGAGCTGGGTCGTGATCGTCACCTCCGCGCTCTGCGAGGTGGTCGCGGCCGCGGGGGCCGCAGGCAGGGCGGCCAGGGCGGCCGTCGCCGCTACAGCGGATAGCACCTTCTTGTACACGCTCTTCGTCCTCCGGTTTCGTTTCCGATGTCGTCCGGTGGGCACCGAGTGCGTGAGCCTTTCAGCGCACGCCATCCCGCGCGATCGGTGACGCCCCGTTTGTCCCGTACTGCGGGCACGGCGCCTGGAAGGCGCCGCATGGGATGGTGATCACATGCTGGCCGCTGAGGCGCCGCCGATTCGTCCGCCTGACGGGTGATCTCCGATCCGCCGCGCGGATTACCTCCCGCCGGCGCGCGCGGGAGGTCTCGATCGCGTGAGGGTCAGCCGGTGGCCGGCGTGGGCTGGCTCGCCTCGGGCTCGGGCAGCCAGGCGTCGTCGGGCGCGGCGAGCCAGTCGTGGGCGGCGGCGAGGTCGTCCACGGCCTGGTGCAGGGCGCGCAGGCCGGGATGGTCGCCGTCGGCCCGCCAGATCATCATCCACGGGAACACCGCGACCGGCTCGACCAGCGGGCGCAGCACCGCGCCGGGGATCGCGGGCTGGGTGGTCAGGGTGAGGATGGGCGCGTCACGGTCGCGGATGTGCTGGGCGAGCTCGTCGCCGCCCCGCACGTGCGGGTGCGCCATCGCCGGGTCGACCCCGAACGGCGCCAGCAACTGCAGGACGGCGTGCTCCCACCCGGGAGTCGCGTGGTCGCCGGCCCGGATGCACGGGCTGGTGCCGCGCAACGACTCCAGCGGCACGGCGGGCAGCCTGGCGAGAGGGTGCAGCTCGGGCACCAGCACCGCGATGGGCTCGTGGCGTACGGGACGCTGGCGCAGGCCCTCGAGCGCGCCCGGGCCGCGGCCGAACGTGACGTCCAGCCGCCCGTCCAGCAGCAGCGGCGACGCCGCCTCGGTGCCGTTGTGGAAGCGGGCGAAGAACTCCACCTCGGGCGCGAGCCGGCGCGCGGCGGCCAGCACCAGCGCGGGCGTGAGGCCGGAGCCGACGACGTCGACGGTGAGCGAGCGGGGTTCGCCGCGCAGCTCCAGCATGGTCGCGTCGTAGAGCCCGAGGATCTCGCGGGCCCGCGCCAGCAGGAGGCGGCCCTCCGGCGTGAGCGTCACCCGGCGGGTGGTGCGTTCCAGCAGTTTGCGGCCCACCCGGTCCTCCAGCCTGCGCACGTCGCGGCTGAGCGCCTGCTGCGCCACGAACAGGCGCTGGGCCGCCCGGCTGAAGTGCAACTCCTCGGCCACGGCCACGTAGTGGCGCAGCAGGCGGATCTCCACGTCGTCAGGCATGCCTCCTTCCTAGCCGATTGACGCAGCTGATGCGTGAATCGGCTTCGAACAGGTGTTGGACCCGGGCGGGGCGCCACCACCAGGATCGAGGCATGGCCGGACGAGGAACGATCACGCTCAGCTACGGGCTGACGGGCGTCATGAACGCGCTGTGGGGCGCCACGCTCCCGGCGACCGACGCGCGCCTGGAGCTCGGGCCGGGCCGGGTCAGCGCGCTCCTGATGGCGCTGGCCGTCGGCGCGCTCGTGGCCATGCCGGTGGCGGGCCGCCTGGCCGACCGCTGGACCGGGCGGGCCCTGCTGCGCGGCTGCGCCCCGGCGGCGGCGCTCGCGCTGACCGGGCCGGCGCTCGCGGCGGACGCGGGGACGCTGATGGCCTCGGCGGTGGTGTTCGGGATGCTGTCCGGGCTGCTCAACGTGGCCCTCAGCCTCCAGGCGGCGGCCGTCGAGCGGGCGCTGGACCGGCCCATCATGGCGGGCGTGCACGGCGCCTGGACGCTCGGCGCGGTCGCGGGCGGAGCGGTCGTCACGGCCGCCCTGCGCGCCGGCGTCGACGTGCGGGTGCTGATGGCGGCGGGCGCGCTCGCCCTGGCCGCCGCCCTGGCCGCCGTGAAGGGCGCCCCGGACGCCCCCGCGCCCCCGGCCCCGCCCGTGTCCGGTGCGCGGGCGCCGGGGCGGCTGCTCCTGCTGGGCGTGATCGGCGCGGCGGCGTTCGTCAGCGAGGGCGCCGCCACCGACTGGGCCGGGCTGCACGCCACCCGCGTCCTGGGCGCGGACCCGGCCACCGGCTCGCTCGTCTACACGGTCTTCTTCGTCGCGATGACGGTCGTGCGCTTCACCGGCGACGCCCTGCGCTCGCGGCTTGGCGCCGGCCGCACGATCCGGCTGGCCGGCTCGACCGCCACCGCCGGCTACGGCCTCGTCCTGCTCGCCGGCACGCTGCCCGCGAGCGCGCGGGTGGAGTGCGCGATGGCCGGCTGGGCGCTCGCGGGCGCCGGCATGGCCGTCGTCTGGCCGATCGTGGCCAGCCGGCTGGGCGCCGCCGACGGCGCCTCCCGCCGGCTGTCGGCCGTCACCACCATCAGCTACGGCGGTGGCCTCGTCGGCCCCGCCCTCATCGGGTACGTCGCGACGACCGCGACGCTGTCCCTCGCCCTGGTGATCCCGGCGGCGCTCGCGCTGCTCGTGGCCACCGTCGCACCACCCCTGCTGAACGCGGTCACCAGGACCGCGTCCGACACCCTGTCCAGGAGGACATCATGACCGTTTCCACGCTCCGCGTCCCGGACGCCCGCCTGCACTTCGAGGTACGCGGCCGGGGCCCGCTCGTGGCGCTCGTCGGCGCGCCGATGGACGCCGACGCCTTCGCCCCGCTGGCCGACCTGCTCGCCGCCGACCACACCGTGCTCACCGCGGACCCGCGCGGCATCAGGCGCAGCGTGCTCGACGACCCCGCCCAGGACTCCACCCCCGAGCTGCGCGCCGACGACCTGCACCGGCTGATCGCCCACGTGGACGCCGGACCCGCCGTGGTGTTCGGCTCCAGCGGCGGCGCCGTCACCGCGCTCGCCCACGCCCAGGCCCACTCTGGGCAGCTGCGCGGCGTCATCGCCCACGAACCGCCGCTCGTCGAGCTCCTGGACGACCGCGACAAGCTGCACGCCCAGACCGACGACATGGTCGCCGCCTACCTCGGCGGCGACGTCATCGGGGCGTGGGCGGCGTTCATGGCGCAGGCGGACATCGCGCTGCCCGAGGGGGCGCTGGAGATGATGTTCGGCGGCGAACGCGATCCGCAGCACGTCGCCGACGAGCGCCGCTGGTTCGCCCACGAGCTGCGCGGCACCACCCGCTGGCGGCCCGACCTGGGCCTGCTCCGCTCCGCGCCCGGCCTGGTCGTCGGGGTCGGCGCGGAGTCGGCCGGGCAGCTCTGCGACCGCGCCTCCCGCGCGCTGGGGAACGCGCTCGGCCTCGACGCCGTCGTGTTCCCTGGCGACCACACGGGCTTCGCCGACGACCCCGCGGCGTTCGCCCCCGTCCTGCGCGCCGTCCTGGCCCGGCTCTGACAGCTCCGGGCACGGACGCATGGGTCGGCGCTTTCGATCGATACGTAAGCGAAACCGCTAGATTGGGCGGGACAAGCTCATCGGATGGCGAGGTCGAAGGTGCCGATCGGACAAGATGCCCGCAGGCCGGGACGGTACACGTGGATGCTGGCGCTGGGCGCGGTCGTGCTCGTGGTGGACCAGCTCTCCAAGTTCTGGGCGCTGTCGGCGCTGTCCGGCGGCCGGACCGTCACGGTGATCCCGGATCTGATCCGGCTGCGGCTGCTGTTCAACCCCGGCGCCGCGTTCTCCATCGGTGAGGGCGTGACGTGGGTGTTCACGCTGACGGCCGCGGCGGCCGTCGGCGGCATCCTCTACACCGGGCGGCGGCTGCGCTCGTCCGCCTGGACCGTCGTGCTCGGCGCGCTGCTGGGCGGCGCCGCCTCCCACCTGCTCGACCGGCTGTTCCGCCCGCCCGCGTTCGCGCAGGGGCACGTCGTCGACTTCATCGACTACGGCGGGCTGTTCGTCGGCAACGTGGCGGACATCGCCCTCACCGTGAGCTGCGCCCTGCTCGTGCTGCTCACCGTGCGCGGCATCCCCCTCGGCGCGGAGGCCGGGGAGCGGCCCTCCACCTGACCTCCCCGGCCGTCCCTCAGGCGCCTTCGGAGGTCAGCGCGGCCAGGTGGGCGCGGAGCACGGCGAGCATGGTGCCGGGGTCGAGGCGGTCAGGATAGAACGCGCCCTCCAGCGACAGCCCGTCGAGCAGCGCGCACAGGCGGCGGGCCTCCACCGCGACGTCCGCGCCTGGCCGCAGCCGGCCCGACCGGCGCCCGCCTTCCAGGACCTTGGTGGTGAGCGCGAGCAGCCCGTCGTACAGCTCGTCGGCGTGGGCGCGCAGCTCGGGCCGTGAGCGGGCGGCGGCGGCGAACGACAGCCAGACGACGGCCTCCGTGCGGCGCTCGTCGTCCAGCGGCAGCATCTCCGCCAGCATGCTGACGACGGTCTCGCGCCGCTCGCCCTCGCTCATCGGCGCGGCCGGGTCCAGCAGCAGCTCCGCGTGCGCGGTCAGCCGGGCCAGCAGCCGCGCGGCCATCTCCCGCATCGCGAACACCATCAGCTCGGTGTGCCCGGCGAAGTAGTGCCGCACCGAGCCGATGGCCAGCCCGGCCTCGGCGGCGACGTTGCGCAGCGACGCCTGCTCCAGGCCGTCGCGGCAGATCACGCGGAACACGGCCTCGGCGACGGCCTGCCGCCGCTCCTCCGGGTCGACGATTTTCGGCACCCCCCTTTATAGCACGGCCATGCTATGTTCTGATTTAGCATGGTCGTGCTATCAACGGAGGTGTCATGAGCGGAACCCTGCTCGCGGTGGTCGTCGTCGTCCTGGTCGTCGCCGTGGTGATCCGGCGGTTCCGGGGGGAGCCGCTCAACGCCCGCGACCTGTTCGTCCCGCCCGTCGCGCTCGTCGGCATCGGCACGTACACCCTGGTCGACAACGTGCGGCCGGAGGGGGCCGACCTGGCGTGGGTGGTGGCCGGAGCCGTCACGGGCCTGCTGCTGGGCGCGCTGCGCGGGCTCACCCCGCGCCTGTTCGTCCGCGACGGCCACCTCTGGCAGCGCTACACCGCCTGGACGCTGCTCGTGTGGGCCGCCTCGGTCGCGGTCAACGCCGGCCTCGGCGTCCTGGCCACGGCGGCGGGCACACCCGGCCAGATGCGCCCGATGACCCTGTCCATCGGCGTCAGCCTGCTAGGCGAGGGCCTGGTCCTGGCCCTGCGCGCCCGCACCACCGGCGCCTCGTTCGCCCCCGCCAAGGACGACTCCCCCCTCGACCGGCTCACCCGCCGCCGCCCCTGACCGGCGGACCGCGGTGGGGCCGGGCAGGCGTACGGGCGGCTCAGCGCGGGTCGCCGGTGAGGATCCACAGATGGCCGAACGGGTCACGGACCCGGCCCGAGCGCTTGCCGTACGGCCGGTTCTCGATCGGCACGACCACCTCGGCGCCGTGGGCGGTCATGCGCTCGCCGACGGCGTCCGGGTCGTCGACCTCGATCTCCAGGAGAACGGCGGAGCCGCCGAGGTCATCGGGTGACAGCCACCCCCACGCGGGGACGGACGGCGAGACGCGGAAGGACGACGCGCCGAGGCGGTGGTCGATCACGCTGGGCCGGCCGTCGTCCTCCCGGGGAGCGCTGAACACCTGCTCAGCGCCGAGGGCGGCCTGGTAGAACGCCGACGCGCGGTCCGGGTCGGGCACGACGAGACGGGGACGGAGACGAAGGTCGGAAGTCATGCGCCCATCGTCGGGCCGGGCGGAGGCAGGGGTATTGAAGATTTGGGAACCAGACCTTCGGCACGCAGCCACTCGGCCGGCGCGCACCCGGCCATGGCCCGCCATTCCCGGGTGAAGTGCGCCTGGTCGGCGAACCCCGACGCCGCGGCCACCGCCGCCAGGCTGACCGTCCCGGCGCGGGCGGCGGCCACGAGCCTGCCCCGGGCGGCCTCGAACCGGAGAAGCCGCTGATACTCCTTCGGCGTCACGCCCAGCCCGGCCCGGACCGTGGCGCTCAGATGACGCCGGGAGCACCCGAGCAGCCGGGCCGCCTCCTGCACCCGGCCGGTCCCGGACAGCGCCGCCAGCGTGGCCCGCAGTGCGGGGCCGCCGGTGCTCGCCCGGTGCCGGGCCAGCCCGGCGATCAGCGCGGCTTCGACCAGCGCCCGGCGGCACGGCCAGGACCGGCAGGCCGCCAGCCGCTCGGGCAGGTGCGCCATCGCCGGGGCCACGTCGGCGAGATCGGCGACCTGCCCGGCCAGCGCCGACGCCGGCACCCCCAGCAGCGCGGCGGCGCCCGGCGGGCTCAGCGTCAGCCACACGCCGCGCGTCCCGCCCTCCTGCCTCAGCTCGGCCGGGTCCAGGTGCAGCCCGGCGACCACGGTCCGGAACCGTTCGCGCGAGGCGGGCCGCCCGAGCCACGCGATCTCCAGCGCGTCCGCCTCCGGGATCGTGATCGACACCGTGGACGAGGGCAGCCCGCGATGGAGGCCGGCCGGCCCGGGGCCGAGCTCGTACGGGCTCAGCGTCGCCACGAACGGCGCCAGAGCGGCGGACCTCTGCTGAGCAGGCACGACGGTCACCCCTCCACCCTAGGGCGGCCGGGCCGCCCGTTTGGCGTGATCGCGCCGGGGAACCCACGGTGGATGTTCAACGGCTTCACTCTCGACCACGTCGACGTCGGACCGGTGACGCTGCGCGTGCGCCACGGCGGGTCGGGCCCCGCGCTCGTGCTCCTGCACGGGCATCCGCGCACCCACGCCACCTGGCACAAGGTCGCCCCCGTGCTCGCCGAGCGGTTCACCGTCGTCTGTCCCGACCTGCGCGGGTACGGCCGTTCGACCGTCCCGGCCGACGAGCCGGAGCATGCGCAGATGTCCAAGCGCGCGATGGCGGGCGACGTCGCCACCCTCATGCGAACGCTCGGGCATCAGGAGTACGCGGTCGTCGGACACGATCGCGGGTCCTACGCGGGCTTCCGGCTGACCATGGACCATCCCGGCCGGGTACGGGCCTTCGTGAACATCGGCGGCCCGCCGATCGGCGAGGTGCTCGACCGGGCCGGGGCGACCTTCGCCCGGCTCTGGTGGCACTGGTTCTTCCTCGGCCAGACCGACAAGCCCGCGGACGAGGTGATCAACCGCGACCCGGACAGATGGTACGGCGACCAGCCCGACCACGTGGCCGACGAGGCGTGGCAGGACTACCGGGCCGCCCGCCGCGACCCTCGGACCGTCCACGCCATGTGCGAGGACTACCGGGCGGGGCTCACGGTGGACCGGCGCGACGACGCGGCCGACAAGGCCGCCGGCAGGAAGATCGGCTGCCCGGTGCTCGTCGTGTGGGGCAGGCACGACGACCTGCCGGAGCTGTACGACGGCGACCCGGCCGCCCCCTGGCAGGCGTGGGCCGCCGACGTGCGGGGATGCGAGGTGGACGCGGGGCACAGCGTGCAGGAGGACAACCCCGAGGCGCTCCTGGCCGCGATCGTCCCCTTCCTGTCGCGGTAGGCAGCCCCGGCCAGCCACCCCGGAGTGGCATGCCTCGACGACGGGCATGCACCTGCCCCGGACCGGCGAGGCCCGGTTCGGCTCGGCGGAACAGGCGCTGTTCCCGCACGGGCAGAGCCGCACCGCCGACTCCCTCGTCGCGACGCTCGCCACGCGCGCCGGCATGCTCGTCCTGCCCGAACAGGAACGTCAGGCGGCGCTCGGCCGGATCCGCGCCTACCTGGCGGGCAGGCCGGAGACCGCTCTCGGCGAGTTCACCCTGCCGATGCTGACCGGAGTGCTCCGCGCCAGGCGCCTGTAGAGGTCAGACCTTCCGCACCAGCGTGCTCTCGGCGTCGAGGCGGGCGCCGTCGGCCCCGGCCGGCACGATCTCCGGCACCCGGACGCCGTGCCGGTCGACCAGCGTGGAGTGGGCCTCGCCGGGCGCGAACGCGTGACGCTCCCCCCACTGCCGCAGGGTGACGATGACCGGGAAGAGGTCACGCCCGGCGTCGGTGAGCACGTACTCCTGACGACGGCCCGACGGCGCGGCACGCTGCGCGAGGAGCCCGTGGGCGACGAGCTTGCGGAGCCGGTCGGTGAGGATGTTGCGCGCGATCCCGGTGCGCCGCTGGAACTCGGTGAACGACCGCGCCCCGTCCATCGCGTCGCGGACGACGAGCAGGCTCCACCGGTCGCCGACCAGGTCGAGGGTGCGGGCGACGGGGCAGGCGGGGTCGGTCCAGCCGGGGTCCTGCATCGGCGACTCCGTTCGGTTGCGGATTGAAACCATCATGCCGTACGGTCCAAACAGTTGCAATCTACTACTGATTGGGTCGATGTGATGGATGCGTGGCGGCGTGCGCTGCTGGCGGTGGTGTGCGGCGTGGCGGTGGCGAGCGTCTACGCCGCGCAGCCGGTGCTGGAGCCGATGGGGCGTGATCTCGGCGTGCCGGCCGGGCTCACCGGGTGGATCGTGGCGATCGGCCAGCTCGGCTACCTGGCGGGGCTGGTGCTGCTGGTGCCGCTCGGCGACGTGGCCGACAGGCGCCGGCTCATCGCCGCGCACCTGGCGCTCACCTCGGCGGGCGCGACCCTGACGGCCTCGGCCCCGGCCGCCTGGGCGGCGCTCGCGGGGCTGGCGGTGGCCGGGGTGTTCGCGGTCGTCGTGCAGACCACCGTGGCCTACGCCGCGTCGGTCGCGCCGCCCGCCGAACGCGGCCGCACCATCGGGGTCGTCACCTCCGGCGTCGTGATCGGCATCCTGGGCTCGCGGGTCGTCACCGGACTGCTCGCCGACGCGTGGGGGTGGAGGAGCGTCTACGCCGTGCTCGCCGCGCTGTCGCTCGGGCTCGCCGCCCTCGTCCTCCTCGCGCTGCCGGCGGAGAAGCGGCCCGCCCGGCCCGTCACGTACGGGCAGGCCGTCGCCTCGCTCGGCAGGCTGTTCACGCAACGGACCTTCCTGACATACGGGTTCGTGGCGTTCTTCCTGTTCGCGTCTTTCGGCGCGCTGTGGAGCGGGTTGTCGCTGCCGCTGGCGGACGCGCCGTGGCGGCTGAGCGAGAGCCAGATCGGCCTGTTCGGCGTCGCCGGGCTGGCCGGCGCGCTCGGCGCGGCACGCGCGGGACGATGGGCCGACACGGGACGGGCGGTCCCCGTCACCGGCCTCGCGCTCGCCCTGCTCATCGTCTCCTGGGCGGCTATCGCGCAACTCCCCCGGTCGCTGTGGCTGCTCGCCGCCGGGATCGTCGCCCTGGACCTCGCCGTCCAGGCCGTGCACGTGAGCAACCAGCACCTCCTCACGCTCGCGCACCCGGATCGCACGAGCGGCGTCGTCGGCGGCTACATGGTCTTCTACTCGCTCGGCTCCGCCCTCGGCGCGGCCACGACCACCGCCGTCTTCACCACCCACGGCTGGGCGGGCTCCAGCCTGCTCGGCGCCGGGTTCGCAGCCTGCGCGCTGGCCGTCTGGGCCACCGGCAGCCGCGCCCGGCCCCGATGACCGGGCACAGCCGTCCGGTTACGGGAGATCGAAGGGGGCGGGGGCGTGGCCTTCCCAGATCTGGCGGGACGCCTCTTCGGGGTAGGGCAGCGTCTCCGACTCGGTGTCCAGGACGCGGGTGAGGCGCTCGCCGGGCCGGTGGGCGGGCCAGCCCGCGTCGCCGGTGGTGACGAAGCGGACCCATGCCTCCTGGAGCTCGCGGGAGAGCGCGGCGGCCTCGGGAGTGGGCTGCTCGCCGATGAGCTGGGCGCCGACGGGGCTGTCCAGCGTGCCGAACGCCAGCGGCATGTCCAGGCTGTGGCAGGCGCCCAGGATGCCGCCGCGGACCGGCGCGGTCCAGCACAGTTCGAACAGGTACGAGGTGCCGCCGGCTGCGGCGTTCGCTTCGGCCAGCTTCTGTGACGGCATGCGGAAGAGGGCGTCGGAGTACACCGTCTCCACCAGCTCCTCCGGGCCCGCCTGCGGGAACGCGGCACGGTAGGCCCGCGCGCCGTCCGGCTGCGGGGCGAGCAGTTCCAGGGCCGCGTGGGCGTCCTCCTCGGTGAAGGCGCCGTGCCGGCCGCTCATGACGCTGAAGTACCGGAACTCGTCCCGGGTGTGGCCGACGACCAGTTCGGTCCCGTCGGCGCGTGCGCCGGTCAGCGCGGGCCAGGGCGTTTCCGGGAGGACCTCGCCGTCGACGACGGGGCACAGCGCGGTGCCGGTCTCCGTGAGGCGTCCCCAGCTCTCGCGGTGCGCGTGGAGACCGGCGTTGAAGGAGGTGAGCTCGGCGGCCAGGCGCCAGGGGTCGATGTCGCGCAGGGCCTCGGCGGTGGGGGCCGCCGCGCCGAGCCGGTCCGCGAACGCGGCGGTGACCTGCCGTGCCAGCGCGGGGGTGCTGTGCAGCCCCGGCACCGAGTGGGCGATGGCCCGCCGGAACAGGCCGCGCGCGGGCTTCATCGTCAGGAGGGCGGCGACCGAGCCCGCCCCGGCGGACACCCCGCCCACGGTGACCCGGCCGGGGTCGCCCCCGAAGGCGGCGATGTTGCGCTGCACCCACTCCAGCGCCGCGATCTGGTCGAGGAACCCGCGGTTGGGCGGTGCGTCGTCGAGGAACGCGAATCCCTCCGCGCCCACGCGGCAGTTGATGGTCACCACGACGACTCCCGCCTCGGCCAGCGCCGCCGGGTCGAACATCGGGTCGCTCGACGCCGCCGAGAGGTAGCCGCCGACGGGGATCCACACCAGCACCGGCAGTCCCGCCGCGCCGGGATCCGGGGTGCCGATGTTGAGCGTCAGCCAGTCGTCGCCCTGCGGGGGCACGTCGATCGGCAGGGACAGCGGCACCACGGGGCCGAACTCGACCGCCTGCCTCGTCCCCTCCCAGCGGTGCGGCGGCGCGGGCGCGGCGAAGCGGAGCGGCCCGACCGGGGGCCGGGCGTAGGGGATGCCGCGGAACACCGCGTGCCCCTGCCGCCTGCGCCCCTGCACCACGCCTTCCGTGGTCCGTACCGTCGGCTCTCCTGACATGGCGATTCCTTTCCTGGAGTGGACCCCAGGATTATGGGTCAGGGGTATTATGTCAACTGTATTGGAACAGCCCCGAGGAAGGGCCGGCGATGCCGAAACAGGTGGACCACCGCGGACGCCGCGAAGCGATCGCCCGCGCGCTGTGGCGGGTGGTGGAGCAGCGCGGCGTCACGCGGCTGACGATGCGCGTGGTGGCGCAGGAGGCGGGCATGTCACTCGGGCAGCTGCAGCACTACTTCGCCTCCCGGACCGCCATGCTCTCCTTCGCCATGGACCTCGCGTCCGAGCAGACGTCGGCGCGCGTGCATCAGGGGCTGGAGAAGCTCGGTGACCGTCCGCACCCCCGTGACGTGCTGCGGCTGACGCTCGCCGAAATGCTCCCCCTGCATGCCGACGCCCGCGCGACCAGCCGGATGAGCGCCGCCTACGTCCTGGAGGCGCTGCACGACGAGGCCGTGCACGAGCAGGCGCGCCGCGGCCTCGTCCAGGGGCGGGCCCTCGTCGAGCGGCTGGTCCGCCAGGCGATCGCCGACGGGCACATCGACTCCGGTCGCGACCCGGTGGCCGAGACCAACCTGCTCCTCGCCCTCACCGGCTTCACCTCCCTGATCGAACTCGACGTGATCGAGCCCCAGGACGCGCTCGCCGCGATCGACGCGCATCTGGACCGGCTGTTCAGCGGTACGTGACCTGCCCCGGGAGGCGGGGGCAGGCTCCGCTCAGTGCTTCCGCTCGCCCAGGACGCAGAACTCGTTGCCTTCCGGGTCGAGGAGGGTCACCCAGTGCTGCTCGTCCTGCACGGTCTCGGCGCGCCGGGCGCCGAGGGAGAGCAGCCGGGCGACCTCGGCCTCCTGGTCGTCGGGGCGGAAGTCGGGGTGGAGCCGGTTCTTCGACGTCTTGCCCTCGGGGACAGGCACGAAGAGCAGCCCCGGCATCCGGTCCGGTTCGGGCCGGATCTCGATGATCTCCTCGGTTTCGTCGACCACGATCCAGCCGAGAGCCTGGGCCCACCAGCGCCCGAGCGCGACAGGGTCGGCGGAGTCGACGATGATCTGTTCCCATTCCAGTGCCATGGGCCTGAGCATAGACAGGCTGCTTTGACAGTGATTCGGGCGGTCTGCTAGATCTAAAACGGAATCGGAATCCGAATCCGCTTTGTCGAAAGGGCTGCCATGAGCAAGGACCGTTTCTTCGTGCTGGACGCCGGGGACTCCCGGCCCGCCCGCGTGCCTCTGCCGCCGCGGGCGAGCGTCAAGGCGAGCGCCGAGGACACCCAGGGCCGCTTCTCCCTCCTGGAGCTCCGCGGCGGCGACGTCCCCCCGTACGCGCACGACGACTACGACGAGTTCGTGTACGTCATCGCGGGCGAGCTCGGCGTCGACGTCGGCGGCGCATCCCATCGCCTGACCGCGGGGATGTGCGTACTGCTGCCGCGCGGCGTCACCCGCGCCATGCGTGACCTCGGCGGCGACGCCTCCCCTATGCACGCGCTGCGGGTGTCGGCGCCGGGCGGCCGGGAGCGTCACCTGGAGGACGCCACCGGGGCGGACCCGCGGGACGACTGGGGCGACCTGAACCGCTGCTTCGTGCTGAAGCCGGGCGAGGCGCGTCCGGGGCGCGTCCCCGTGCCGCCCGCGTTCTCCGTCAAGGCGCGCACCGCCGACACCGGCGGGCTGTTCTCGCTGCTGGAGGTGACGGTCGCGCAGCCGGTCCCCCGGCACACCCACCTGGTCGCCGACGAGTGCGTCTACGTGCTGGACGGCGAGCTGGAGATCGAGTTCGACGGCGCGGTCCACACCGCGGGCAGGGGGCAGTTCGTCCTGCTTCCGCATGGCGTGCCCCACGCGATCCGGCCGGGCTCCACGCCGCCGCCCCGGGTCGTCCAGATCTCGTCACCCGGAGGCTGGGAGAGCGTGGTGGAGGCCCTGATCGAGCACAGGTCCGAGGTGAGCAGGGCGGGCCGGTTCGACCCGGCGGCGCTCAACCGCCACACGCGCAAGCACCACGTCGTCTACGAGGAGGGCTAGCCGGTCGGCGAGGAGGGGCGGCCGGGCCGCAGCGCGTCGAGGGCGAGCCTGACGAACCGCCGCCAGTCGCCGCTGCCCGTGCGGATCACCGCCGCCAGCCCGCACACGATCATGTAGACGTCGGTCACCGTGGCGTCGTCGCGGACCGAGCCCGCCGCGCGCCCGCGGTCGAGCAGCGTGCCCGCCAGGCCCTCCAGCGCGGTCCGGCTGTCGCCCGACGGCTCGGCCGAACCCATGGCCGACTCGATCGCGCCGGACAGGCCGCGGTCCTTGGCCAGCACCTCGCCGATGCCCGTCAGCAGCAGGTCCAGCCCGACACCGGGGTCGGGCGCGGCCAGGCAGCGCTCACGGGCGAAGTCCAGGATCTCCGCGAACCGGTGCTGCGCCGCCGCCTCGACCAGCGCCTGCCGGGTGGGGAAGTGACGGTAGACGGTGCCGATGCCCACGTCGGCGGCCTTGGCCACCTCCGCCATCTGCACCTGGTCGCCGAGTTCGGCGAACAGCTCGCGGGCCACCTCCAGCACGCGTGCTCGATTCCGTTCGGCGTCGGTCCGCGACTTGCTCCGGCTGGCTGGCACGATCGCAGATTACCAGCGCCCCGGCGCTCACCCCGGCCCCGTCAGGCTCCGGCGCGGGCGTTCACGGTGATCAGTCCGGCGGTGTGCAGGCTGGTCAGGAGCGTCCAGTCGTCGGCGGGATCGAGCCACACCTGAAGGCCGGCCGGGCCGGACGGCCGAGGGAGAGGACCGGCGGGCTCGTAGAAGGCGGCGACCAGGACCAGCGGGACCGGCGCCGTCCACCGGGCGGGCGCCGGGGGCTCGTGCCGGGGGCCGAGGAGCACGGCCCGCTCCTCGGCCGTGCACGCGCCGAGCCGCCCGGCCGCGAGCTCCGCCTGCAGCCTGACCTGGAGGTCGAGGGCGAGCCGGACGCGGGCGGCCGCGCGCCCGTCCTCTCCGGGCAGCTCGGCGTAGCCGGGGACGAGCATCGCGACCAGCTCGGCGGGCTCGCCCGCGTAGCCGCGGAGCCTGCCGCCCGCGTGGATCATCTCGAAGCGGTACGGCAGGCCGTCCGGTCCGGCCGGTGCGGCCGGGGGCGGCTCCGCCGACGACGGGTTGGCGATGATCACGCTCATGGGGTGCCTTCCGTGGCCCAGCGGGTGGCGGCGTACAGGGCGGTGAGCTGCTCCTTGTCGGCGGCCCGCCAGAAGATCTCGTCCATCAGGCTGCGGAAGGACAGGCTCCCCGCCTCGGTGCGGTCCTGCGCCGGGTCCCGGAAGTGCCCGGCGTGGGCGCCCAGCGGGTCGGGCTCGCCCCGGTTCGGCAGGTGGTCCAGCGTCGCGTTGCGGAACGCCGCCTCGACCAGCCCGAGCGACACCTTCACCTGCGCCTGGATCACGGCGGCGTCGAGCGAGCCGTCCCACAGCCGCAGCTCGATGTGGTCCGCCGCCGAGCCCGTCATGGCCTGCATGTTCACCGCGGACTCATGGCCGCTGTTGCGGTGCCGCACCGGCCCGATCTCCGCATAGCCCTCCGTGGGCACCGCGTTGGGGCGGCAGTGCTTCAGACCCCGGTGGCTGTCCGCCTCCGGGTTGTGCGCGAGCCTGAACAGCGTGTCGGTGTGGTGGCCGACGTGGACCAGCGTGCTGACGTAGTTCTCCACGATGTGGTCGAAGTCGTTCGTGCTCACGTGGACGTGCCCGCCGGTCCGGGGCCCGGCCGTGCCGCCGTGCGCCCGGATGATCTCGACGGCGGTGCGCAGGTTCGCCCAGGTCGCCGGCTCGTCGTACAGGATGGGCGAGACCAGCTCGCCCGCGACCGTGCCGTCCTGCTCCAGCGCCCACAGGCCGAGCCCGCCGTTCGCGCCCGCGCTGTAGCCCCGCTTCTTCATCGTGTGATAGCCGTGCTGCACGGCGTCGCCGGTCAGCCCCGCCTGGTGCAGGGCGCGGGCGATGTCCTCCAGGCGCCGGGACGAGACGCCTTCCGGCAGCTCGAACTCCAGCTCCAGCCCGAACCCGCGCCCGCCCTCCCGCGCGCCCAGCGACGCCGTGGCGTCGTCGAGCATGTACGGGATCACCGGCTCGCCGCTCACAGCCCGTTCCACGGCCCGGTCGTAGGCGTCACGGAACGCCGCGAAGTCCCTGGTGTACGACACTTCCGGGCGATCCGGCCAGCGCTGCCAGGCCCGGACGCGGGACTCCAAGGAGGCGACGCGCTCCCGTTCCATCGCGGCCAGCGGATCGGGGCCCGCCAGCAGGGAGCGGACGCGGCGCAGGACGGGATTCTGCTCGGGGCGCGTCTGCTGGGCCGCGTCGAGCTCGCGGCTCGCGGCCCGCAGCGCATCCCGGTGCGCCGAGGGCGGCAGGTCGTGCAGGCCGGGCGGGACGGCCGGCGGCCGGGGCGCGGCGGCTCCGGCGTCCCCGATCAGGGCGTCGAGCACCTGCTGCCGGCCGACCGGCGCGAACAGGTCGAAGCCCCGCTGCTGCACCTCGGCGGCCCGGTCCGCCAGCCGTTCGACGGAGTAGCCGAGGCCCGCGTCCACGGCCAGGCGGCGCAGCGGCTCGAACACCGGCAGCCGCGACGGCGCCTCCGAACCGGTGATCTCGGCCAGCCGGGACAGCGCCCGCGCCGCGTCGTCCGCCGGCCGCGTGACGCCGTGCTCGGCCGCGACGCGCAGCCCGTCCCACAGGTACGGGTCCCGCGTCCGGTGGGCGGTGAGCAGGTCGGCCAGCTCGCGCGGGCCGGACACCCGCGTCAGGTCGGCGCCGTGCCGGTGCGCGTCGGCGGCCAGGTGGAGCAGCTGCTCGACCGAGTCCCCCTGCCCCACCTCAGCGGCCAGCCGCTCCAGCGGCGGCGTGTCGCCCTCCTGGCGGGCGGCGAGGTCGTCCAGGAGCGCGAGCAGGCGCGCCTCCGGCTCGCTCAGGCCGGTCAGGGCGTGCCGCTCGGCCAGCAGCACGCCGTCCCACAGGGCCGGGTCCTCGCGCCGGAACGCGTCCATGGCCGCCAGGAAGTCCGCCTCGCCCATCGCCCCGCGCGGGAAGTGGCCGTTCTGGTGAGCCGCGCGGAAGACCGGCAGCAGCTCCCTGATGTCGCGGATGCCGTACCGGTCGAGCACGGGCTTGGTGTAGCTCCTGACCCGGCTGGAGGTGACGGGCTCCCCCATCACGTCGATCATGATCCCGATCGTGCGCGCCTGGTCGGCGTCCGCGTCGTGGAAGGAGAACCGGAGCTGGTTCCTGAACCCCGTCCAGCGGTACGAGTCCGCCCCCATCATCCGGTCGAGCACGGCGGTCAGCGACGCGCGGTCGGTCGCGGCTTCCGGGGCCATCTCGTACCGCCGGGCGTCGCCGAACACGTCAACCAGGGCGTCGATCTCGCGATCCAGGCCGAGGTCGCGGGCGAGATCCTGGACGGCGCGCGCCGGGTCCGGCCCGCCGAGGCTGCGGCTCATGTGGGCCAGGGCGCGGGCGGTCGCGTCGTCGCGCCGGGTGGTGGACAGCCGCTCGGCCAGTTGCCGGCCTTCGGCCAGGAGGACCTCGTCGGACGGGCCGCTGAGCAGCCGTTCGATCCGGTTCTGCGGGCCGGGGGTCCAGCGGTGGACGATCGCCGCGGCCTCTGCGAAGTTCCGGGGGCGGGGGTCCGCGATCGGCGAGTGAACGTCGGGCCCGTGCTGCGGCCCCGCCGGATACGCCCGATCCTGCACGGCGGTCCCGCCCGCCGCCGGTGGCGCGCCCTCGCGCACGGGGGTCGCCGGCGTGGGGGCATGATCGGCCGCGAGCATCGACGCCACCGGCCGCTCCCGCTGGGACGCCGCCCCCTCGGGGGCCGCCCCTTCGGGCCGGTCGCGGGTGGTCGCCAGGGACCCTGCCTCCGGTTGGTCGCGGGGTGCGGTGGGGGCTTCCGGTTCGGGCCGGGGGGGGGGGGGGGGGGGGTTCTGGCCGCGTGCGGGTGGGGGCGCGTCCGTGCGGGGGTGTTCGGGCCGTTCCGGTCGGGGCTCGCCGCCGGTGGCGGTCTCGGGGGACGCGACGACCGTCGCCGGGACGGTGGCCGGGACCAGGGAGGCGCGCGGAAGCTCCCCCGGGCCCGCGGCATCGGCGCGAGCGGTGGTGGCCGCGCTCTGGCTGTACGGGGTCCGCTCGGCGGGAAGGGTCTGCGGGGCGCGCTCGGCCGGCAGGTTACGAGCCCGCTCCCCCGGCGGGTCCTGCGAGGCGCGCTCGGCCGGGCGGGTGTGCGGGGCGCGGTCACCGGGATGGGGCTGCGGTGCGCGGTCACCGGGCGGCTGGTGCGGGGGGCGCGTCGGCGCGGCACGGTCGGCGGGGGGCAGCGGCGTGTCGTGACGCCGGACGACCTCGCCGGCGAGGGCGCCGTTCGGGAGCACCTGCGGTCCGGCGTCGTCCGGGGCTCTGGGGGCGGGCGGCGGGGCGGTGTCGGCGTGGGCGGCCCCGGCGAGCGAGGTCTCCCCGAGGGCGGGCCGGGCGGGAGGCGGTGAATCGCCGGCCGGGTGCGCGGGGCCGCCGATCTCGCCGATGGCCGCCATCGGCAGGTAGCTCACCCGGGCCGACGCCGGGATGTCGAGCCCGCCCGCCACCCCGGAGATGAACGCGTAGCCGAGGTGGGAGGCGTCCAGTTGCCCGCTGGCCGCCAGCGCGGGGACGGCCCCGGCGGTGCCCGCCGCCCCGCCCAGCAGCGCCTGGCCGTACATGCTCTGCCCGATCGCCACGATCTTGTCGCGGACGGCCAGTTCGGCCCGGGACGCGACGTACACCATCTGCTTGCTCAGCAGGCGGGAGAGGGCGGCGTTCGCGCCGCCGAACAGCACGCCGGTGAGGGCGCCGCTGCCGGTCGACATCGCCAGCGAGGCGAGGTCGAAGTCCCCCGCCTCGCGGTCGCCCCAGAGCTGCTGGGCCACCTGTACGCCGAGGTCCAGGCCGCCCATGATCCCGGCGAACTTCAGCGTGTTCAGCAGCATGAGCCGCTTGATCGTCTGGATGCTCACCTGGGTCATCAGCGTGTGGTGCCTGATCAGCGCGAGGACGGCCGGGCCGTTGACGTAGATCCACACCAGCAGCCTGACGATCATCACGCCGAGGAGCGCCAGCGCCGCGTAGATCATCCACTCGGCGTGCTGCATCCGCACGCCGTGCGTGCGCAGGGCCTCCGCCTCGTCGCGCAGCGCCCGCTCCAGCACGTCGAGCACCGCTTCGCCGGAGACGGAGCCGGCCTCGCCGCCGAGGGACTCGAAGGCCTTCTCGAACGCCTCCTTGGCGACGCCCTCCCATTCCCCGCTGCGTAACAGCCGGGTGACCGCGCCGGCGTCCTCGGCCTTGATCCCGGCCAGCAGGTCCGCCAGCCGCTCCAGCGCCTGCGCCTCGGCGAGCAGCCCGCCGACGTCGGCCCCGGGGAACGCGCCGCCGGTCAACGGCTTGGCCAGCGGCTTGACCACGTCGGGCACCAGGCTGAGGTCCAGCCCCATCAGCGCGCGTCCCCCCGCGGCTGCGCCGGGCCGGCACCGGGGAGGAACGCGTCGAGGTCCGTGCCCTCGCCGAACAGGTCCTCGAACGGGAGGTCCGGCACGAACGGCGCCATCAGCTCCTTCATCTCGCCGGACACCTGCGTGGTCGCCCGCCCGATCTGCTCGACGAGCACGGCGGACAGCTCCGAGGGCGACAGCCTGCGGTAGACGCGGGGGTCGAACTCGATGGACCGGACCTCGCCGCGCGGGCCGACGGTCACGGTGACCAGGCCGTCCTTCGACGTGGCCGTGGCCGACAGCTCCCGGGCCCGCTCGCGCATCCTGCCGAGCTGTTCGGTTTGCTGGTTGACCTCCTGGACGAGTTGCTCCAGCAGCCGCCACGGCTCGTCTGTCGGCATGTTTATCCCTCATGTCCCGTCTGCAACACCAGTCCCACAATTACCATCGTTTCCCCGGTTTTGTGGGACTTGTCGAGTACAGGCGCGGCCCGGGCCGATCCGGTGGCAGTGACGGCATGCCATCCCTCATCATGACGGTGAGCGACGGTACGCATGCGTATCGTCACCGATCTGAAGGGTGGACGCCGTGGGGGTTGAGCCGATCGTCGAGACGGGCACGCAGACGCTTCCCGGCCCCCGTCTCGATCACGAGGAGTGGCGCTTCGCCGCCGTGCTGCGTGACGAGGGCGGGGTCGAGCACCGGCTGACGGCCGGCTTCCAGGTCCGGCGCGCCACCCGCCCCGGCGGCGGCCCGCTGGTCGCCCACGGGTGCGAGTGGGCGACGTGCGAGCCCGGGCAGCCCGCGTACCGGGCCTTCACCTGGTGCGACGACGGCGGGGTCGAGCTGACGCGACAGGAGGCGGCCGACGGGTGGGACCCGCGCATCGGCGAGGCGGTGCGCGAGGCGTGCGCGGGCGGGCGGCCGATCCTTCCCGCCCGGCTGCTGCCCGGCCCGGCCCGCGTGGCGGCCGGCCGCACCGGACTCGACTTCGGGGGCGTCGCCGAGCTGCGGGCGGCCGGGGACGACGGCTGCCGCGTCGTGCTGCGCGGCGACGGCGACGAGTGGGAGCTGACCGCGCGCCCGCTCAAGCCGGCCGTGGCGGCGTCCGGCGCGGAGCTCGTCACCCGCCTCGCGGTCGAGGCGACCTGGCGGCGGCCGGAGCACCCACCGGTCCCGCTGACCGGGATCGCCCTGTACCGGCACGGGCCCGCCCCGGCGCGGGATGGCCACGCGCGGATCGCCGTGCACCTGGACAACGGGTGGGACGTGGTGGCCGCCGACGGCGGGCTGCTGCTGGTTTCGCCCGACGGCACCCGCGCCGGCAGCCCCGTCACGCTGGTCCCCGGCGAGAGCTGGATCTCCACGACGACGCTGCACGCCTACCCGGTCGTCTGGCGGATCGAGGCGCCCGGCGCCGGCCTGTCGCTGCGGGTGACCGCCTGCTTCCCGGAACAGGAGCGCCAGGCGGCGGTCGGGCTGGGCGCCCTGTTCGACGCCGCCGTCACGGCCGAGGGCGAGCTGGGCGGCGAGCCGGTGCGCGGCGCCGGCTGGCTGGAGATCCAGCCCGACCACCGCATCACCGACTTCGAAGGGCACGTCGAACGGCTGCGCGACATCACCCACGCCGAGGTCGTACGCCTGTATCCCGACGAGCCCGACCCGGACGCCATCGCCACGCTGGCCGGCCTCTCCCCCGCCGGCTCCTGGCCGGTCGAGGCCGTCGCCGGGCCGCTGCACCGCGCGCTGGTCGCGCCCGTCCGCCACCTGGCCGACGCGATGGGCAAGGGCTGGCGCAGCTACGCCGCGCTCGCCGCGATGGAGATGCAGGGCGTCGACAGCCGCCACTACCGGGCGCTGGCGGCGCTCGTCGAGCTGATGCACACCGCCAGCCTCATGGTGGACGACGTCGAGGACAACGCGCCGACGCGGCGCGGCCGGCCCGCCGTCCACACGGTGTTCGGGCAGGCCACCGCCATCAACACCGGCACCCACACCTATCTGGTCTTCGACCAGGTAGCACGCCATCTGCTGCCCGGCGACCCGGACCGGCGGCTGCGGCTCTACCAGGCGTACCTCGACGGCATGCGGCGCAACCACGCCGGTCAGGCACTCGACATCGCCGGGCACCACGACGTGATGGAGCTCGCCGTGGCCACCGGTGACGCCGCCGCCGTGCTGGAGCGGGTGCGGACCACGCACCGGCTCAAGACGGGCGGGATGGTGCGCGGCGTGGGCGAGTTCGGCGCGATCCTCGGCGGCGCCCGGGGCGAGCTGCTGGACGCCGTCAGCGCGTACTTCGAGGCCGTGGGGCTGGCGTACCAGATCACCGACGACGTGGCCGACCTGCGGGCGGTGCTGGTCGCGGACGGCCGTCCTGGCGCACGCGTCGCCAAGCTCCCCGGCGAGGACATCCGCGAGGGCAAGGTCACCTACCCGCTCGCCCACGCGGTCGCGAGGCTGCCGCGCGACCGGCTGCGGGAGGTGTGGGAGATCGTCCGGGCGGGCGGCGCCGACCCGGTCGCGGCGGCCGAGGTCGCCCGCGCCGTGGACCGCTGCGGCGCCACCGGGGCGAGCCTGGCCGACGCGCGCACGGCCGTCGACCAGGCGTGGCGTCCGCTGCAGGCCCTGCTGCCGGTCAACCACCACACGGTCATGATCCGGGCTCTCGGCCTGTACGCGGCCAGCCGTCACCTGGACGAGTGACGCGCGAACGGCAGCCACCAGTTGCGGTCGCCGAACAGCCGCATGAGCGCCGGTACGAGGACCAGCCGGATGACGGTCGCGTCGATCACGATCGCGACCGCGACCGTGAGCCCGAGCTGCACCAGATGGCGGCTGTCGGCCGTGAGCAGCGCCGCGAACGTGGCGACCATGCAGGCGGCGGCCACGGTGATCGGCCTGGCGGTGTGCGTCAGGCCGTCGGCCACGGCGGCGGTGTTGTCGCCGTGGGCCTGGTAGTGCTCGGCGACGCGATGGATGAGGAAGATCTCGTAGTCGATCGACAGGCCGAACACCAGCGTGAACGCCAGCAGCGGGACCAGCGTGTCGACCTCGGCGCCGACCAGGCCGGGAAGGTGGCGGGTGGCCAGGGTCAGCAGGCCGAACGCGGCGAGGACGGCCAGCAGGTTCATCACGACGGCCTTGACCGGCAGCACGACGCTGCGGAACGTCACCAGCAGGAACACCAGCGAGCAGCCCAGCACCAGCGGGATCACGGTGCCGAGCTGGGCGGCGGTCTCGTCCATGAGATCGGCGAAGATCACCGTGGGCCCGGTCACGTACACCCGCTGGCCGGGCGGCAGCGTCGCGGGCGCGAGCCGCCCGGTGATCTGCCGGGCCAGCTCGGTGGTGGCCGGGTCGTCGAGGCTGGTCCGGGTGAAGACGGTCACCACGGTGAGGTCGCGGCCGTTGTCGACCGAGGTGGCCAGCGACACCCTGGCGTCGTCCTTGAGCGTGGCGACCAGCGCGAAGGCGTCGACCGGCGGCGTGCCGGCGGGGTGCGGCAGCACGACGGCCAGGCCCGAGGCGATGCCGTCGGCCTCCATGTGCGCCAGGCCGCGCGCGAAGTCGCTGCCCGCGAGCGCTGGCCGGTCCAGGTCGAAGCCGAGACGCACCCCGGTCAGCGGGGCGGCGGCCAGCAGCAGCGCCCCGGAGCAGGCCAGCGTGTAGGCGACGGGACGGCGCATGAGGTGCCGGGCCCAGCGCGCCCAGCCGTCACCGCCCGCCGGAGCGGCGGCGCGGCGGCGGAGCAGCCACCTGTCGGCGGCCGCGAGCAGGGCCGGTAGCAGCGTGACGGCGACTGCGGCCGCCACCACGGCCGTCACGCTGACCGCCACCGCCATGGTGCGGATCATGGGCGTGCAGACGACCAGCAGCGCCGCCGACGTGAGCGCCACCCCTAGCGCGCACCAGGCCGCCGTGCGCCCGGCGGTGGCCACCGCGGCCCCGGCCGCGTCATGCCGGTCGTGCCCGGCGGCCCGCGACTGGCGGTAGCGCAGCAGGATCAGCAGCGCGTAGTCGAGGCCGAGCCCCAGCCCGACGGTGGCCGCCACGGCGAGCATGAACGTGTTGACGGTCACGCCCAGCAGGCTCGCCGCGCCCAGCAGGCCGAGGCACGTCATGGTCACCGCCCCGGCCACCGCCAGCACCGCCACGGCCGCCCCGATCGCGCCCAGCCCGGCCGCCAGCGTCAGCAGCGACAGCGGCACGGCCAGCAGCTCGGCCCGCCGGAGGTCGGCCAGGTCGGCCTGCTTGACCACGGTCAGCAGCGCGCCCTCGGCCACCACGTGCACCTCGACGCGCCCTCCGGAGGCCCGCCCGGCCGCGTCACCGGCCGCGCGCAGCAGCGACGGCAGCGCCTCCTGCCTGGCCCGCTGGTCGCCGTTGACGCCGAGGAGCGCGTACACGCGCCGCCGGTCCTGCCCCGGCACGGCGGGCAGCAGCCGGACCCCGCCCACCAGGGGCCGGGCGGCCACGGCGCGCGTAGCGTCGTGGAGGGCCCGCTGGTAGGGGCCGTCGGCGTCGGTGAGCGTCGCGGAGGCGAACACCATCAGCATCTGCTCGCCGCCGAGCTGCGGAAAGCCCTGCTGCAACAGCCGCGCGGCGTCGGCCGAGCCCGACCCCTCGACCCGGACGGCGGGCGCGGCCGAGCGTTCGACGAGGCCGGGGACCAGCACCGCCGACCCGGCCACGAGCGCCAGCCACGCGGCGAGGATCACCCGGCGGCGGCGCGCCGCCAGCACGCCCAGCCGCCACCAGAGCGAGCGACGCTCCCGGCGCTCGGCGGCCGACTCGCCGGCCGACGCGTGTGAGGACACCACCACGATGCCGCCTCCTGGTAAGCGGAGCCAAAAGCGTGTTACAAAGAGTAGTCAATCAGCTCCAGATAGTTATTGGGAGGATGCGTGTCCCAGTCACGTCCCGGCCGCGTTCGCGGTCTCGCCGTCGCGGTCGTCGTCGCCGGTCTCGCAGTGCCGTTCCTGGCCTCCACCGGCTCCGCCGAGACCGTCGCCCGGCAGGTCGCCCGGCAGGTGGCCCGCCCGGCGGCGCAACCGGCGGCGGCAGCCGCGGCCGTGCTGAAGTGCGACGTGCGCACCGCGCCCAAGCACCCCATCGCCTTCACCCCCGCGCTGCGCGACGCGGCGGCGCGGCACACCGAGGGGCAGGGCGTCCTCCTCCTGGAGAACTGCACCTCGCCTTCGGGCACGATCACCGACATCAAGTCGGGGCGGCTGGAGGTGAGCGGCAGCGCCACCGCGAGCTGCCGCGGCGTCGCCGACCTGACCGCGACCGGCACCGCCACCTGGCGCAACGGCCAGGGCACGAGCGTGGGCACCTCCACGCTCACCGCCTCGCACCCGGGCAGCGCCACCCTGGCCGACAACCTGCTGAGCGGCACCGTCGCCTCCGGCCGGCTCAAGGGCCGCACCTTCAGCGGCAGCGGCACCATGACCTCCGACCTGAACCAGTGCACGACCGCCGCCGGATTCACCCAGCTCACCGGCACGGGCCAGATCTCCTTCACCTGACCCCGGCGACCGGCCTGCTCGTCCGCCGCCCCGCCCGGGTCAGGCTTCCCGGGCGCGGAGGTAGGCGTCCAGCGCGGCGGCGGCGCTAAGCATGGCCCGGCCCCGCGCTGACAGGCGGGCCTGCCACTCGCGCAGCGTCGACTCCAGCGGGGCGACGCCTCCGGCGGCGCGGACCTGCGCGATCAGCGGGGCGATCTGTTCCAGCAGGTAGCCGCCCCGCCTGAGCTGGTGGGCCAGCCGCACGTCCCGTACGTCGGCCGCGCCGTAGACCCGGTAGCCCGTCAGCGGGTCGCGGCGCGGCCGGACGATCCCGGCCTTCTCCCACTTGCGCAGCGTGGCGGGCCGCAGGCCGAGCTTCCTGGCCAGCGGGCCGATGAACGTGTCGCCGCGCTCCTGCGGCACGGGCGCCAGATCCCGCAGTGCCGCCTCGACGGCCTGGAGCGTGCGGCGGTCGTCGAGAAGCAGCCCGTGGCTCTCGTCCACGAGCAGCAGCGCGTCCTCCACGGCCCCCCGGTTGACCGCCTGCATGATCGACGTGGCCGTCCGGTGGCCGTGCCCCGGCACGAGGGCGAGGAACGCGCGCAGCGCCTCGGCGTGCAGCGGCGTGTAGGCGCGGTAGCCGTGGGCGGTGCGCCCGGCGGCGGGCAGGATGCCGGCGTCCTCGTAGTTTCTGATCGCCTGCGTGGACAGGCCGTGCTCGCGCGCCAGGTCCACCGGCCTCATGGATGCATCACCGTTTGAAGGCCCATCCCGCACAGGTCTCGGAATTTCGCGCGAAAGTTTACACTGGCTGTTCAACGATACCGTCGAAGGCATGGATTTCAAGGACATGGCCCGGCCGCTCGACGGCGCGGGCGTCTCGGCGTTCCTCCGCTCGCTGCCGGCCCGGCCCCTGCTGCTGGGGCTGGGCGAGGCCAGGCATTTCGTGAACGAGCTGGGCGAGGCGCGCAACGAGATCTTCCGGCATCTGGTGGAGCACGAGGGCTACCGGGGGTTCGCCCTGGAGAGCGACTGCCTCATGGGCCTGCTCGTCGACGACTACGTCACCACGGGCGCGGGCACGCTCGACGACGTCATGGAGCGCGGCTTCAGCCACCGGTTCGGCACGGTCCCGGCCAACCGCGAGCTCGTCCGCTGGATGCGCGCCTACAACGAGGAGCACGACGAGAAGGTGCGCTTCTTCGGCTTCGACGGCCCGCTGGAGTACTGGGCGGCGAGCCCCCGCCAGGCCATCACCGGCCTGCACGCCCTCCTGGACGGCCCGCTCCCCTGCACCGCGGAGACCCTCGACACGCTGCTGGGCGCGGACGAGCGGTGGTCGGACGAGGCCGCGGCCATGGACCCGTCCCGGTCGATCGGCCGGTCCGCCGAGGCCCACCGGCTACGGGTGATCGCCGACGACCTGGTGGCGCTGCTCGCCACCCAGGCGCCGGCGCTGAGCGCCGCCGACCGGGAGCGGGCGGCCCTGTACGGGCGCACCGCCGTCGGCCTGCTCCGCTACCACCACTGGATGGCCGACACGGCCCCGACCCGGTGGGCCCGGCTGTCGGCCCTGCGGGACGCGATGATGGCCGACAACCTGCGCGCCATCGCCGCCCGGGGCCCGGTCCTCGTCTACGCCGGCAATTTGCACTTGCAGCGGCACAAGAGCCTCATGTCCTTCGGCGACCACGAGCTGGAATGGTGGAGCGCGGGCGCGCTCGCCGCGACGGATCTGGGCGACCGCTACGCGTTCCTGGCCACGGCCTTCGGCACGGTCGGCGACGACACCCCGTCCCCGGACACCGTGGAGGGGCTGCTTTCCACGCTCCCGTGGGAGCACGCCCTCGTCGACGCCCGCCGCCTCGCCGAGGCCGTCCCGGCCCCGGACAAGCGCGTCTCCCGCGACTTCGCCTACTTCTCCCTCGACCCGGCCCACCTCGGCCTGATCGACGGCATCCTCTTCCTCAAGAAGGCCGTCGACCTCCAGGTCCTCGACTGACCAGGCTTGCCGGCCGGGCGCCGGTCAGCTCGCGGGGCCCCAGGTGAGGGAGAGGCCGGTGGCGGCCCGTTCGGTGCGGATCTCCATCATGCTGCCGAGGATGGTGGCGTGGTCGGCCACCACGGGCGTGCCGTCGAGCGTGAACGTGACGCGGGTGCTGACGAGCACCGGGCTGCCCTCGGGCTCGTGCAGGTGGCGGGCGGCGGCGGGGTCGAGCACGCCGGGCCGCACCACCTCCGACGCCCGCGCGACCGTCACCCCGGCGTCGGCGAGCGCCGTGTAGAGGGAGACGGCGGTGAAGTCGCGGTCGCGGATCCCGTCGGCCACCGGCCGCCGCACCCACGACACCTGGTGCACGGCCGGGCGCCCGGCGAACTCGCGGACCCGCTCCAGCCGCAGCGCCGAGTCGCCGGGCCGCAGCCGCAGCTCGGCGGCGACGTGCGCGGGGGCCCGGCGCACCGCCCGCCCGGCCACCGAGGTGCGTACGTCGTGACCCTGTTTGCGCAGGTCGTCGGCCAGGCTGCGGAGCGAGTCGAGCTGGTATCCCAGGTGGGGTGGGGCGACGAACGTGCCCTTGCCGGGCTGCTGCACGATCAGCCGCTCGTCGCTCAGCTCACGCAACGCCTGGCGCAGCGTCATGAGGGTCACCCCGTAGGAGGCGCTCAGCTCCCGTTGCGGCGGCAGGGCCGTGCCGGGGGCGTAGTGTCCCGACCGGATCTTCGCGGCGAGGTCGGCGGCGATGGCGCGGTATCTCGCCTCGTGCCCGGCGTCGGGGGTCATCGGGGTCGGTCACACTCCTGGTCGAGGGCTTGCCGCAGGCTCGTGAGGAAGACCCGCAGGTCGTCCGGCCCGGCCCCGTCGAGCACCCGCCGCATGACGGCGGCGCCGACCACCACGCCGTCGGCGTGCCGGCGGGCCTCGCGTGCCTGGTCCGGGGTGGAGATGCCAAAGCCTAGCAAGACCGGCCGGTCGCTGACGTGCCTGATCCGCGCGGTGAGCCCGGCCGCCGAGGCGGCGAGGGCGGCCCGTTCGCCGGTGGTGCCCATCAGCGACACGGCGTAGACGAAGCCGCGGCTGCGCTCGCAGATCCGCGCCAGCCGTGGCTGCGGGGTCGTCGGGGACGCCAGCAGGGCCAGCTCGATCCCGGCGTCGGCGGCCACGTCCGCCAGCTCGTCCGCCTCGTGCACCGGCAGGTCGGGCACGATCAGGCCGCTGACGCCGGCCCGGCGCAGCGCGGCGCAGAACGCCTCGGGGCCGTCGTTGAGCACCAGGTTGTAGTAGGTGCTGGCGACCAGCGGCACGCCCAGGTCGCGCACCTCGGCCAGGTCGGCGAGGATGCGGCGGGTGCTCGCCCCGCGGGCCAGCGCCGCGTCGCTCGCCTGCTGGATGGTGGCGCCGTCCAGCGTGGGGTCGGAGAACGGCAGGCCCAGCTCGATCGCGTCCGCCCCGGCGTCGGCGAACGCCCGCAGGTAGCCGGTCCAGCCGGGCGCGATCCCGCCCGTGACGTACGGCATGAGCAGGCCGCGGCCGGTGGCGCGGCGGGCTCTCAGGTGGCGCTCGACCGCTCCGGCGGTCAGGGTCGGGTTCGTCACAGCAGCTCCTTCAGGGTGGAGACGTCCTTGTCGCCGCGGCCGGACAGCGTCATCAGCACCGTCGAGCCGGCGGCCAGCTCGCCGTCCGCCGCCGCGCGGATCACCCAGGCGAGGGCGTGCGCCGACTCGAGCGCCGGGAGGATGCCCTCCGTACGCGCCAGCCGCACCGCCGCCGCGACGGCCTCGTCGTCGGTCACCGTGACGTAGCGGGCCCGGCCCAGGTCGCGCAGGTGGGCGTGCTCGGGGCCGACGCCCGGGTAGTCGAGCCCGGCGGCGATCGAGTGCGGCTCGACGATCTGCCCGTCGCCGTCCTGGAGGAACAGCGAGCGGCAGCCGTGCAGGACGCCGAGCCGGCCGTGGCTCGCCCCGGCGCCGCCGTCCGCCTCGACCCCGACCAGCCGCGCCGAGGTGCCGGAGAAGCCGGCGAACGTGCCGGCCGCGTTCGAGCCGCCGCCGACGCAGGCGACGACGTGGTCCGGCACGCCGGCCGGCAGCTCGGCCGCGCACTGCGCGCGCGCCTCGTCGCCGATGACCCGCTGGAACTCCCTGACCATCCACGGGTACGGGTCCGGCCCGACGACCGAGCCGATGCAGTAGTGGGAGTCGCCGGTCGCACCCACCCAGTGGCGCATGGCCTCGCTGGTCGCGTCCTTGAGGGTGCGGCTGCCCGAGGTCACCGGGACGACCTCGGCGCCCAGCATGCGCATGCGGAACACGTTGAGCGCCTGGCGTTCGATGTCGCGTTCGCCCATGAAGACCGTGGCCCGCAGGCCGAGCAGCGCGGCGGCGGTCGCGGTGGCCACGCCGTGCTGCCCGGCGCCGGTCTCGGCGATCAGCCTGCGCCGTCCCATCCGGGTGGCGAGCAGGGCCTGGCCCAGCACATTGTTGATCTTGTGTGACCCGGTGTGGGTGAGGTCCTCGCGCTTCAGGTACAGCTCCACCCCCAGCGCCTCCGACAGGCGACGGGCCGGGGTGAGCGGCGTCGGCCGCCCGGCGTGCACGGCGAGCAGCCGCGCCAGCAGACCCCGGAACCCGGGATCCGCCCACGCCTCCCGGAACGCCTCGTCCACCTCGCGGCACGCCTCCACCAGGGACTCGGGCGCGTAGCGCCCGCCGTACGCGCCGAACCGCCCCCGGGCGTCCGTCGTCGCGCCCTGCGGGACCGGCTCGCGCCAGGGCAGCAGATCACGCATGTCTAGCTCCGATCGTTCTATAACTCTTCAGTGAGTTCTAGAACAGTGTGACACCCATCGCCCTGGGACGCCACCACGGCCCCGTTAACCGGTTGCCGTCGTCGCGCCCGAGGTGCTGGAGTGGCCCTCGATGAGCACGAACAGCGGCACGGCGCCGCCCGCTCCCCGCCTCGCCGGCATCCGGTCCCGCTGGCTCACCGCCGCGACCGCGGGGCTCCGCGACGATCCCGCGGTGGCCGGGGCCGCCCTGGTCGGGTCGCTCGGCGCGGGCCGGGCCGACGACTGGAGCGACGTCGACCTGCTCGTGGTCGTCGACGATCCGCTCCTCGACGACTACGCGCTGCCCGGCCGCCTCCCCACCGGCCCCGGGACCATGACGGCCGCCTTCGACGCCCGGCAGAACGGGCCGCGCGGCACCAGGGCGTTCAGCGCGTACCAGATCATCGACGGGCTCCCGCTCTGCGTCGACTGGCACGTCCACCCGAGTTCGCGGGCCGGCTGGCCCGCCGACAGCACGGTCGTCCTCGACCGGCGCGGCTTCGACCGGCTCCCCGCCGCCTTCGCCGACCTGCTCGCCGCAGGCGAGCGAGAGACCCCCACGCCCAAGCGGCCGGTCGACCACCAGGTGGCGCGGCTGGTGATGATCCCGATCGCGGGCAAGCGGATCGCCCGCCGCTCACCCGGGACCGCTCAGCTGATCGAGTTCCTCGGCGGTTCGCCGGGGGCCTCGTGGCGGGACCACCTCGCCGCGCTGCGCCGGCTGCTGGACGGCTTCACGCCGCTCGACCGGCCCGGCGACCTCGCCGCCGGGCACGCCTACCTCGACCTCGTGGAGGACACGCTGGACTGACGCCGAGGCGTACGCGGTCACCTTTCGCTGGTTGGATACGTCACCTGTTGTGATGTGACTGAGACGAGAGGAACGCGACCGATGACCTCCCCTGACTTCCTGGCCGACCAGTTCCAGGGACACCGCCCCCATTTGAAGGCCGTCGCCTACCGCATGCTGGGCTCGCTGAGCGAGGCCGAGGACGCGGTGCAGGAGGCGTGGCTGCGGCTGGCGCGTTCGGACTCGGGTGACATCGACAACCTGGGCGGCTGGCTGACCACCGTGGTCGGCCGGGTGTGCCTGGACATGCTCCGCACCCGCAAGTCCCGGCGCGAGGAGTCCTTGGAGGAGCGCCTGCCCGACCCGGTGATCAGCAGCACGGACGCCACCGACCCGGAGCAGGAAGTGCTGCTCGCCGACTCGGTCGGCCTGGCGCTGCTGGTCGTGCTGGAGTCGCTGAGCCCCGCCGAACGGCTGGCGTTCGTGCTGCACGACATGTTCGGCCTGCCGTTCGAGCAGATCGCGCCCATCGTCGACCGCACCCCCGTGGCGGCCAAGAAGCTCGCCAGCCGCGCCCGCCAGCGCGTCCGCGGCGCGGCCCCGAACCCCGACCCCGACCTGAACAGCCAGCGCCGGGTCGTCGACGCCTTCCTCACCGCCGCCCGCGGCGGCGACTTCGCCGCCCTGGTCTCCATCCTCGACCCCGACGTGGTCCTGCGCGCTGACGGCGGCGTGCTCACCGGCGGCATGAAGGTCATCCGCGGCGTCGCCGCCGTGGCCGGCCAGCTCGCCACCTTCCAGCGCATGGCCACCTCCAGCACCACCCAGCCGGCGCTCGTCAACGGCCTGGCCGGCCTGGTCAACACCGTCGACGACCAGCTCATCTCCGTCATGAGCTTCACCATCTCCGACGGCAAGCTCGCCACGATCGACATCCTGTCCGACCCCGACCGCCTCGCCCGCCTCGACCTCACCCGCCTGGAGCCATGACCCCCGGGGGCCAGGGCCGGCGTGGGTGAAGGTCAGGCCTGCAGGTAGTGCAGGACGGCAAGGACCGCCGGTGGTCGTCGTCCGGCGGGGACAGTCCTGCCTTCCGCACTGCCGTACGGCCGGGTCACCGTCCGCGCCCGCTCCGCTTGGCGTGCTTGCTGCCCCAGCCGGCCAGGAGGGCTCCTGCGACGGCGGCGGCCACGTAGCAGGCGAGCCACACCCCGAACCCTCCGGGCAGCCGGCCGAGCAACCCGGCGTTGTCATGGTCGGCCAGCAGCCGGATGGCGCCCTGGGTCCCCAGGACCAGCAGCAGCATGCCGATGATCAGCACGGTCACGTACTTCATGCGCTTCGCCTCCTTTTGTGGTGCGTTCGAACCATAACACTTATTTGGTGCGATCGCACCACAAGCGCGGCGCGCGATAGGCTGGGCCCATGATTTGACGTCGGCCCAGCGACCGGGCCCCTCCGTGATCTCCTTCGTTCGTCGCCATGTGACCCGAATCCACGAAGGAGATCCCTTTCATGACCACGTCGGCCTCCATCGAGGTCCCCGACCAGTTCGCCGCCTCCTACGGAGCGAACAACGCCGACGCCCGCGCCTGGCTCGCCGGACTGCCGCGCCTGGGCGGCGAGCTCCTGGACCGCTGGCGGCTGCGGCCCGACGGCCCGGCCGCGTACGGCATGGCCTCGCTGGTCCTCCCCGTACGCCAGCCCGACGGGACGCCCGCCGTCCTCAAGCTCCAGCAGCTCCGGGAGGAGACCGCCGGCGCCGCCGCCGGACTGCGGGCCTGGAACGGCAACGGCATCGTGCGCCTGCTCGACCATGACGAGCAGAGCGGCGCCCAACTGCTGGAACGCCTGGACGCGACCCGGACGCTCTCATCGGTGGCCGACGACGACGCCGCCATGCGGATCCTGGCCGACCTGATGGCCCGCCTGACCTCGATCCCCGCCCCCAGCGACCTGCGCCGGCTGTCCGGCATCGCCACGGCCATGCTCGACCAGGCGCCGCAGGCCGTCCCCGCACTGCGCGACCCCGACGAGCAGCGGCTGGTACGCACCTGCGCGTCCGCCGTGGCCGAACTGATCGGCGAGCCCGGCGACCGCCTCCTGCACTGGGACCTGCACTACGACAACATCCTGGCCGGCGAACGGGAGCCGTGGCTGGCCATCGACCCCGAACCGCTGGCCGGCGACCCGGGGTTCGAGCTGCTGCCCGCCCTGGACAACCGGTGGGAGCAGGTGGAGGCCACCGGCGACGTGGCTCGCGCCGTGCTGCGCCGCTTCGACCTGCTGACCGAGACGCTCGGCCTCGACCGGAACCGCGCAGTCGGCTGGACCCTCGGCCGCGTGCTGCAGAACGCCCTGTGGGACATCGAGGACGGCAAGCCCACCCTCGAACCCGCCCAGGTCGCCATCGCCACCACCCTGCTGCACCGACGCTGATCAGCACGGCGACACGACCCCTGAGCCCGGGCGGTCAGGCCAGGTAGGTGGTCTGCGGGTGCAGGTGGGCGTCCAGGATGACGAGGTCGGCGCGGTGGCCGGGCTCCAGGGCGCCGCGGCCGGGGAGGTCGAGGACGGCGGCCGGGTTGGCGGTCGCCATGCGCAGCGCGGTGTGGACGGGGACGTGGGCCGCTCGCACCAGGTGGCGGACGCAGTCGGTGAGGAAGGCGGTCGACCCGGCGAGGCGGTCGGTGCCGGCCAGCCGGGCCGTGCCGCCGGAGACGTCGACGGTGCGGTCGGCGAAGGCGTAGCGGCCGTCGCCGAGGCCGGCGGCGGCCATGGCGTCCGTGACAAGGACGGCGCGGGTGCCGTCACCGGTGGCCAGGGCCAGGACGGGCGGCAGCACGTGCTGCCCGTCGGCGATCAGTTCGTAGGTCAGCCGCGGGTCGGTGAGGGTGGCGGCGACGGGGCCGGGGGTGCGGTGGCCGAGCGGGGGCATGGCGTTGAACAGGTGGGTGACGTGCCGGGCGCCGGCGTCGGCGGCGGCGCGTACCTGGTCGTAGGTGGCGTCCGTGTGCCCGATCGCGAACACGCAGTCGCCGGAGTAGGCGGCGATGAGGTCGAGCGCTCCGGGCAGTTCGGGCGCGATGGTCATGACGGTGGGGAGGCCGTCGGCGAGCTCCAGGAGGTCTTCGAGGAGGGTCCGGTCCGGCGGGCGCAGCGCCGACTCGGTCTGGGCGCCGCGACGGGCGGGGGCGAGGAACGGGCCCTCGAAGTGCACGCCCACGAGGTTGGGCACGCCGGGATCTCTGGCCGCCTCGCACACCGCCCGGGCGGCGGCCCGCATCAGGGGCTGGTCGACCGTCGCCACGGAGCCGAGCATGGCGGTGGTGCCCCGCCGCAGGTGGGCCTCGGCCGCCGTGCGCACGTCGGCGGGGTCGCCGGTGTAGACGGCCGCGCCGCCGCCGCCGTGACAGTGCAGGTCGACCAGGCCGGGAGCCAGGTACGCGCCGCCGACGTCCACGATCGGCGCACCGCCGGCCGGGTACGGCGAACCGTACCCGAGGGCGGTGATCCGGCCCGCGTCGGTGCGCAGCCAGCCGGGCTCGACCCGGTCGGCGAGCACCAGCTGGGCGTTCACGAAGAGCCGGGCGGTCACCCGCGCCTCCCGGTGAGCGCCTCGACGGCGGCCTCGGCGCAGACCCGGGAGGCGCCGAACGTGCGCACCCAGCCGCGGGCGGCGGAGAAGTCCAGCTGGGGGAAGCCCATGTCCAGGACGACGACATCCGGGGTGGTGGCCAGGATGCGGTCGAGGATCGGGGCCTGCCACTCGAACCGGTGCGGGCTCCTGACCAGGATCACCACGTCGCCCGAGGCGCCGTACTGCTCGCGGAACTCCGAGATGGCCGCGTGCACGATCCCGGGGCCGTTGTACGTGCCGGCCGCCACGGTCACCTGTTCGACGGTGCGGCCGGGCGTGGCCAGCAGCGTCTCCACGTTCCCCGGCCCGCCGCCCGAGGCGGGTGAGGCGACCGGTTCGAGGCGGACGACCAGGGTGGCGTCCCCGCGCAGCAGCGGGTCCCCCGACACCCGCGCCGCCCGCCGCGCCAGCCGCAGTCCGAGCCCGCTGTCGGCCTCGCCGTCGAGCGGGCTGTCCGGGGCGCCGCGCCGGCCCATGCGCCGCAGCCGGTCGGCGGCCTGTTCGAGGCGTTCGGCGGGGAGGTCGCCGGTGCGCACGGCCTCGACGATGGCGTGGGCGGCGGTCCTGACGTCCTCGCCGTAGGCCCACGCGCCCAGGCACAGGGCGTCGGCCCCGGCGCGCAGGGCCAGGACGGCGGCTTCGCCCAGCGGCGCGACGTCGGCCACGCCGCGCATCTCCAGGGCGTCGGTGATCACGACGCCGTCGAAGCCCAGCTCGTCGCGGAGCAGGCCGGTGATCACCGGCGCGCTGATCGACGCCGGAAGCTCGTCCAGGGCGGACACCCGGGGGTGGGAGACCATGATGGAGTCGACGCCGGCCGCGATCGCCGAGCGGAACGGGTCGAGGTAGTGGTCGACGAGCTCGTCCCGGCTCAGGTCGAGGTCGGGGGTGCCGAGGTGGGCGTCGGTGCCGCTGAGGCCGTGGCCGGGGAAGTGCTTGGCGCAGGCGCTCACCCCGGCGGCCTGGAGCCCCTCGATCCAGGCGGCGGCGTGCGCGGCCACGTGTGCCCGGATGCCGCTGAAGCAGCGTACGCCGTTGGGGCTGAAGGGGTTGACGGCGGTGTCGACGGCGGGGGCGAGGTCCCAGGTCACCCCGGCCGCGCGCAGCGCGAGCCCGATCTGGTGGGCGCAGGCCCTGGTCGCGTCGAGGTCGTCGATCCGGCCGAGGGCGAGGTTGCCCGGCGTGGAGATCCCGCCGGCCGCCTCCAGCCGGGTGACGTCGCCGCCCTCCTCGTCGATCGCCAGGTGCAGGGACGGGGAGAGCTCGCGCAGCCCGGCGGTGAGGCCGCGCAACTGGTCCTGGTCGACGATGTCCTTGCCGAACAGGACGAACCCGCCGAGGCCGGCGGCCACCGGCCCGTCGATCCAGCGCGGGACGACGGGGCGGCCGAGAGCGGGGAAGAGTACGGCGTGTGCGAGCCGTTCGAGGTGATCCATGAGACTCCTGTCGGGTGTCAGCCCTTGACCGCGCCCGCCGCCAGCCCGCCGACGAGCCGGCGCTGGAGGAAGAGGAAGAAGACGAGGACGGGCAGGGAGAAGATGGCCGAGGCGGCGATCGTCTCGCCGTAGTCGACCTGGGGCGCGGTGCTGAACGACACGAGCCATACGGGCAGCGTGTAGTTCTCCTGCGACCGCATGAGCACGTACGCGAAGAGGTAGTCGTCCCAGGCGTTGATGAACGCGAAGACCGACGTGACGACGATCCCGGGGGCGAGCAGGGGAAGCACCACCCGGCGGAAGGCCTGCAGCCGGTCGCAGCCGTCGATCATCGCCGCCTCCTCCAGCTCGACGGGCACCCCGGCGACGAAGGCGCGCAGGTTCCACACGGTGAACGGCAGGACGAAGGACAGGTACGTGAGGACGAGCCCGGGGAGCATGTCGAGCGCCCCGATGTCACGCAGCATCAGGTAGAGCGGGATGACCATCGCCGAGCCGGGGATCATCTGGACGAGGACGAGCACGGCCAGCAGGGTCCGGCGCCCGCCGAAGGCGAACCGCACGGTGGCGAACGCCGCCGCCACGGCCACGGCCATCGACAGCACGACCGTGATCAGCGACACGACCAGCGAGTTGCGCAGGAAGGTCAGGAACTCGGGCGCGGCCAGGGTCCTGGTGAAGTTCTCCGTGCTGGGCGGCCACGGCACGAACTGCGGCGTCAGCGACAGGACCTGCCCCGGCGGCTTGAACGCGGTCGCGAACATCCAGTACACGGGGAAGATCATGACGACGGCGGCGAGGACGACCACCGCGTCGACGGCCAGCCGGCGGCGGGTGCGGAAGTCGCGCAGGGCGTTCATGCCACCTCGCCCCCCTTCGTGAGACGGCGGACGTACAGGACGGCGAAGACCGACAGGAGCACGATCGTGATGACGGAGATCGCCGACCCGGCTCCGTAGTCGTTCGCGGTGAAGGCCTGGACGTAGGCGTAGACCGAGACGGTCGTCGTCTGGCCGGACGGCCCGCCCTGCGTCAGCACCCAGAACGGGGTGAAGGAGTTCACCGACCAGATCACCTCGAGGACGACGAGGACGGCGAGCACGGGCCGCATCAGCGGTAGCGTGATGCGGCGCAGCGTCTGCCACGCCCCCGCGCCGTCGATGCCGGACGCTTCGTACAGGGCCGACGGGATCTGGAGCAGGGCGGCGTACATCGTGAGGATCACGAACGGCAGCCCCTTCCAGACGATGAGCACGATGATCAGTACGAGGGCCGGGCCGGGCTCGGAGAACCAGTCGCGCGCGGTCAGGTCGCCGAACACGCCGAGCTGGGTCAGCATCCAGTTCGCCACGCCGTACTGCGGCTGGAACAGCCACTGCCAGATGAGCGCGGCCGAGACCATCGGCATGGCCCAGACCAGGACGAGGCAGACCACGAACACGAGCCTGGCCCACGCCGAGGTGCGGGTCAGCGCCCTGGCCAGCGCGAAGCCCAGCGCCATCATGGCCGCGACGCAGGCGGCGGTGACGACGACGGTGCGCCCGAGCACCGCCCAGAAGGCGGGGTCGGCCAGCACGTCGGTGTAGTTGGCCACGCCCACGAAGGGCGCCTCGCCGGTGAACAGCGAGCGGGAGTCGAACTTCTGGAACGACAGGACGACGAGCCGGACGACCGGATAGCCGAGGGTCACGGCCAGGACGATCACCGCCGGCGCGACCAGCCCGTAGGGCAGCCGGGAGCGGCGGTCGCGCGCCGGGGCGGGCTCGCGGGACTCACCCCGGTCCGGCCCGAGACTCACCGCCCCCTGAGTCTGGAGTGCCATGTCAGGAGGTCGTCCCCGTCGCGTTGAACGCCTTGGCGAGGTGGGCGTCGTACTCGGCGGCCCGGGCGGCGATGTCCTTGCCTGCGGCGATGTCGGAGAAGAACTGCTCGTTGTAGCGTTCGCCGTCGAGCGTCGCCTGGCCCGGGGTCACCGGCAGCGCGTGGTTGCTCCTGACGGCCTCGGCGCCGGTCGTGAGCGCCTCGGTCACCCCGTCGGCGGGCATGAACGCGGGCGAGATCGGCATGAGGTTGAGCTTCTGCGCCATCAGCCCCTGGAACTCGCGGCCGGTGACCACCCGCAGCCAGTCCTTGGCGGCGTTCGGCCTGGTGGTCGCCGCCGAGACGCCGATCGTCGAACCGGCCACGATCGTCGGCAGCGGCTTGCCCTTCTCGTAGCCGGGCATCACGAAGTAGCCGAGCTTGTCCTTCAGCTTCGGGTTCTTCTCCAGCACCTTGTCCGGCTCCCAGGCCCGGACGTAGAGCATCGCCGTCTGCTCGTCGGCGAAGAGCTGGGTCTGGTCCGGGCTGTTGGTGTTGCTGCCGACGGACGAGGGCGTGGAGCAGGTGTTCTGGAAGTCCTTCCACTCCCGCAGCCCCTCCTGGGCCTGGGGCGTGCTCATCGCGCCCTTCCAGGTGTCGCCGTCGCGGGTGGCCACGTCGCCGCCCTTGCCGAAGACGAACGGCGCGCCGGCGAACCAGTACTGGCCCGGCATGTAGAAGCCGGAGAAGTTCTTGGTTGCGGAGTTCTTCTCGGCGAGGGTCTCGCAGGCGCTCTTGAGCTCCTCAATCGTGGCCGGCGGCTCGTCGATGCCCGCCTCGGCGAACAGGTCCTTGTTGTAGAGCACCACCTTGGTCCCGCCGTACAGCGGGGTGGCGTACAGCTTGCCCTGGTGGGTGGAGGGCTGGGCGAGACCGTCGAGCCAGGTGGCCGACTCCTCGAAGCCGGCCTTGTCCGCCGTCAGGTCGAGCAGCGCTCCCGAGTACGACTGCAGCGGGGTCTGTGTGTTGCCCATCTCAACGACGTCCGGCCCCTTCCCGGACGCCAGCGCGGTCGTGATCTTGGTGGCGATGCTGTCCCACTGCTGGATCTCGACCTTGACGTCGATGCCCGGCTGCTTCTTGGCGAACGCCGCCTTGGCCTGTTCGATGATCTCGGAGTCGCCGGGCCCGCCCGTCATCATCCAGACGGTCAGGGTGCCGGACTCCGGCCCGCTGTCACCGGAGCCGCCGCCCGCGCCACCGCACCCGGCGGTGAGTACGAGCAGGCCGGCCAGAGTCAGTGCGCCGTGGACGACGGCGGTCCTCCTGGTTCGCATCGGGGGTTCCTTCCATGGGGGATGTGAGGGGGTTCGTGGGGGTGGCTGGTTCGGGCGTCCGCAGGCGGGTCAGCCGGGATGGACGGGCGCCTCTTCGAGGGCCTTGACCGCGCGGGCCCGGTCCACCTCGATCTGGTTGATGTGCTCCTCCAGCACGCCGAGCGAGGCGTACAGGTCGCCGAGTGCGATGGCCAGCGCGCCGAGCAGGCCCGCCTGGCCGCCGAGCATGGTGCGGCGGACCCGGGTGCTGACGCCGACGAGGTCGAGCACCTCGCCCTGGACCTCGTCGAGCGCCGACTCGGCCAGGCCGTCGCCGAACCCGCCGGTCACGATGACCGTGCGCGGCTCGTAGGCCAGGGCCACGATCGACACCAGGTGGACGAGCGCGTCGCGGATGCGCTGCCGCAGGTCGCCGAAGCGCTCGGGCTCCTCCAGGATCTGCCTGGCGTGCGTCACGTCGTACCCGGCGGCGCGGGCGTGGGCGACGAGGCCGGCGCCGGAGACGAGGTCACGCAGCCGGGTCTTGGTGCCGGGGATGAGCAGCCGCCCGAACTCGCCGAGGAGCCCGTCCTTGCCGGACAGGACCTGGCCGTTCATCGCCGCCGCGGAACCGAGGCCGGTGCCCAGCGTGAGCAGCACCGCGGTCTCCTTCTCGGCCAGCGCGCCGTACTGGAGCTCGCCCACCAGGGCCAGCTTGGAGTCGTTGTCCAGCGTCGTCGGCACGGCGATGCGCTCGCGCAGGGCGTCGACGAAGACCGTGCCGTGGAGCTGCGGCAGGTTGTGCGAGCCGACGACCCGTGACCTGTCGCCCGACACCACACCCGGCAGTCCCACGGCGACCGCGCCGAGCGGGCCGTGCTGTCCCGATACCGCGCCGGCCAGCTCGTGGATGCGCTCGGCCATCCAGCCGGCCAGCCGCTCGCCGTCGAGCGCGAGCGGGGTGGGGTGCTTGGCCCGGACCAGCGTGTTGCCCAGCGCGTCGGCGACGGCGAAGCGGCAGTTGGTGCCGCCGAGGTCGATGCAGCCCACCAGGTGCACGGAGCCGTCGAACTGGACGAGAGTCGACGGCCTTCCTCTGCCGCTGGCCGGTTGCACGGCCGCGTCCCGGGCGAAACCGCGTGAACGCAGGTCGTCCACGATGCGGAACACGGTGGCACGACTGAGCCCGGTGCCCTCCACGATCTGTCCACGCTCCAGGGAACGCCCGGAGAGCAGCGTGGACAGGACCGCGCTGCGGTTGGTGGCACGAGGTTCGGTGGCAGAGTGCATTTATTTCTCTCAGCTTGAACAAAAATGTTGGCCGTGAGTGTAACCACAGGACCACGCGGTTGTCACCACCCCCGCTCTTGCGTCCGGCCCCGCTGGTTTGTAATGCAAAGCACGATGGGTAGCGTGAGCACATGACTTCCGACGCCCTCGTGGACGCCCTCGTCCGCAACACCTTCGAGGTGGTCGGCGTGCTCACCCGCATCGGAGCCGAGCACGACCTCTCGCTCACCCAGCTGCGGGTGCTGGGCATCCTGCGCGACCGCCGCCCGCGTATGACCGAGCTCGCCGCGTTCCTCGGCCTCGACAAGTCCACCCTCTCCGGCCTCATCGACCGCGCCGAGCAGCGAGGGCTGGTGGCCAGGGGCAAGAACGCCCAGGACCGCCGCGTCGTCGACGTGTTCATCACCCCTGCGGGACTGGAGCTGGCGGAGCAGGTGTACGACGAGGTACGGCGGGCGCTGACGCCGGTGACGGACCGGCTCGACCCGCAGGACGGCGACCAGCTCGCCAAGCTGCTGCACGGTCTCCACTCCCCCGGCCGGGACCTGGCGCCCTGACTGCGCCACCTCCTCGTCGTCCACCGAACCGGCGCTCCGGTTACGCGGGTCGCTCAGCTGTTTCTCCAGCAATGCCGCGCCTTCGCGGCGGGAGCCGTCCCGGGAAGCCGGAAGACCGTCGAGCCGATGGCAGACGACCCTGGGCAGGCGTGCCGAACCAGCCGGGTCACCTCGTACAGGGCCCGCGCCGGCCGGGCCGTCGACGGATGGTCGCCGCCGGCGCCATGAACCGAGCGGGACGGTCGCTAACGTACGGGGCATGGAACGGCGCGACATCGAGATCTTCCTCACCCTGGCCGAGGAGCTGCACTTCACCCGCACGGCGGAGCGGCTGGGAGTCAGCGCAGCCCGGGTGAGCCAGACGATCAAGCAGTTGGAGCGCCGGTTCGGTGTCGCGCTGTTCCAGCGGACCAGCCGCCAGGTGGCGCTCACCCCCGTCGGCAGCGCGCTGCGGGAGGACGTGGAGGCCGGGCACCGGCGCATCCAGGAGGGCATCGCCAAGGCGGTCGCCGCCGGGCGCGGCTTCACCGGGACGCTGCGGGTGGGCTTCTCCAGCCCGCTCGTGGGCGAGGCCCTGATGGCCGCCGCCGAGGCGTTCCGCGCCCGCCATCCGGGCGGCGAGGTGCGCATCCGCGAGGTGCACCTGTCGGACGCGTTCGGCGCGCTGCGCACCGGCGAGCTCGACCTGCAGATCACCGAGCTGCCCGTACGGGAGCCCGACCTGGCGAGCGGTCCCGCGCTGCTGCGCGATCCCCGCGTGCTGGCCGTCTCCGCCAGGCATCCCTTCGCCCGGCGTGACAGCGTCACGGTGGAGGACCTGGCCAGGGACGCCGTGCTCGTGCCCGCCGACGCGCCCGCGTACCTGCTGGACGCGATCATCCCGGCACGGACCCCCGGCGGGAGGCCCGTCCGGCGCGAGCGGGTGCTGACCTCGCGGCAGGAACTGCTCACGCTGGTCAGCGGCGGCGCGGGGATGGCCGTGGTGGGGAACCAGGCCACGCGCTATCACGCCCGGCCGGACATCGCCTACGTGCCCATCGCCGGTCTGCCGCCGATCGAGTACGGGCCGGTCTGGCCGGCCGGCGGCCGGACCGATCGGGTGCGTTCCTTCCTCGCCCTCCTCCAGGCCGAACTGGATCGTTAACCCAGGGGTTGACGGTCGTTGCGGATCTCGTCGTTGTTGCAGGTCGGCGCCGTGGCCAGGATGGAGTCATGACCACGACGAAGGAGCACACCATGACGAACCCCATCCCCGAGGAGTACAAGGGCGGCGTTCCCTACCTCAACGTGCACGACGCCAAGGCGGCCATCGACTTCTACCGGCGGGCCTTCGACGCGGACGTGCGCATCGAGATCCCCCGCCAGGGCGGCAAGATCGCGCACGCCGAGTTCCGGATCGGCGACGCGGTGTTCATGCTGCGTGACGAGTACCCCGAATACCGCTTCCTCAGCCCGAGGACGATCGGCGGCACGCCGGTCAACCTGATGGTCTTCGTGGCGGACGTCGAGACGTTCGCCGAACGCGCCATCGCCGCGGGAGCGCGTGTGATCCGGCCGGTGGAGATGCAGTTCCACGGCGATCTGCAGGTCGAGCTGGAGGACCCGTTCGGCCACTCCTGGTTCTTCACCAGCCGGGTCGCCCACATGGACGCCGCCGAGCTGCAGGAGACCGCGTCCGCGGTGAACCTCTGAGCGCGGCCGCCGGGCCGGCCCTGATCCGAGAGTAACGCCCCGCCTACTTTTCGTGATTCAGAAGGGTCGGCCCACCGCTCCCAGGAGGCTCCAGCCATGCACCTCGCCCGTGCGCTCACCCCCGCCGCGCTCCTGATCGTCGCCACGGCGGCCGCCTGCTCCCCGGCGGCCCCGTCGACCACCCCGCCGGCCACCACGCCGGCGCCCGCCGTCACCGTCACCGCGACGACCACCACGACCCCGCCACCATCGGGTGACCTAACCACTGACCAGCCGGAATCCACCGCCCCCAGCCGCAGGAGCGCCCAGCGCGTCCGCCTGCCGGACGTCGTCGGCATGAACCTCCAGGCCGCCCAGGACCACCTCCAGGCCACCGGCTTCTACATCCTCAACGACAAGGACGCCACCGGCCAGGGCCGCCTCCAGGTTCTCGACCGCAACTGGGTCGTCGTCCGCCAGACCCCGGCCGCCGGCAAGCGCGTCCCCACCTCCACGCTGATCACCCTCTACGCGAAGAAGCTGGGCGAATAGCGCGGCCGCTACCCGTCCGCAGGGCGCCGGCGTGGGCGGCGGCCAGGGTCACCTCCACCGCCCGGTCGGCGGTCGTCTCGTCGACCGGGTCGGCGGTGATGAGCAGGCGCAGGTAGATCGGCGCGGCCAGGGTCTTCAGCAGCTCGGCCGGATCGGTGCCGGCGGGGAGCTCGCGGCGCTCGACGGCGCGGGTGACCACGGGTTCGGCGCGGGCGAGGCGGTCGTCGAAGACGTGGCGCCGCGCTGCCGCGATCTCCGGGAGGTGGGCCGCTCCGGTGAACATGGCGGCGAGGATGGCCTGCCCGGTGGGGCTGGTGAAGGTCTGGACGATCGAGCGCGCCAGCGCCCGCAGGTCGGTCTCGATCGCGCCGGTGTCGGGAACGGGGACGTCCGTCGCCATGTGCTCGGCCAGGGCGTCGGTGAGCAGGCTCTCGCGATCCTTCCAGCGCCGGTAAACCGTCGTCTTGTGGACCCCGGCGCGCTGGGCGACGTTCTCGACGCTGAGCGCGGCGTAGCCCTTGTCCACGAGCTCGGCGAGCGTGGCGGCGTGCACGGCGGCGCGCACCTTGACACCGCGGCCGACCGGCCGGGCCGGGGGGTGATCAGACTGCATTGCAACTCCAAGTTGCGATATTCGCAGGATGGATGACAGGATGACTCTATCGCAACTTTGAGTTGCGATACATTCGCCTGCGTACCCTGAGGTGACACACCATGCGCAACCCTCCCCCTTGGACCTTCCACGCCATCCCCGACCAGAGCGGACGCGTCGCGGTGGTGACCGGCGCCAACAGCGGCATCGGCTACGTCACCGCCCGCGAGCTGGCCCGCCGGGGCGCGCACGTCGTCCTGGCCTGCCGTGACCCCGGACGCGGCCGGGCCGCCCTCGCCCGCATGCGGGACGAGACGGGCAGCGCCCACCTGGAGCTGCGGCGGCTGGACCTGGGCAGCCTGGCCGCCATCCGGGAGTTCGCCGACGGCTGGGACCTCGGCCGCCTGGACCTGCTCGTCAACAACGCCGGGGTGGCGATGGTGCCGTACGCCAGGACCGCCGACGGGTTCGAATCGCAGTTCGGCGTCAACCACCTGGGCGCCTTCGCCCTGACCGGCCTGCTCCTGCCGCACCTGCTCGCCGCGCCCGACCCGCGGGTGGTCACCGTCAGCAGCGAAGGCCAGCGTTTCGCCCGCTTCGACCTGGACAACCTCAACGCCGAACGCCGCTACCGCACGGCGTTCGCCTACGTGCAGTCCAAGCGGGCCAACCTGTACTTCGCCGTCGAGCTGCAACGCCGTGCCGACGCCGCCGGGCGCCAGCTCCGCAGCATGGCCGTCGCCCCCGGCCTCACCCGGACGAACGTGCTCACCGGCGGCGCCAACAGCGGCAGGGGACGGCTGTACGCGACCCTCACGCGGCTGCTGGTGCGCGCGGCCTTCCGTCCCACCCCGGAAGGCGCGAAGACCTCCCTGTACGCGGCGACCGAGCCGGATCTGCCGGGCGGCAGCTACGTCGTCCCCGACGGCGTGCTGCAACTGCGCGGCGAGCCCACCCGCCGGACCCGCGAACGCGCCGTCCGCGACACCGCCACGGCCGCCCGCCTCTGGCAGCTCTCCGAACGGCTCACGGGCGTCACGTACGCGCTGTCCACCACGGCGGCTCCGCTGCCGGGAAATGGTCTGTGACCATCGGGCGTATCGGCTCGTCCTCAATGACGTGACTGTCGTTCAAGCCCGGAGGCCCCCATCATCGAGGAGCTGTACCGCGAGTACTGGCCGCTCGTGTGCGGATTCCTCCAGCGGCGCACCCGAGACCCCCATCTGGCCGAGGACCTCGCCCAGGAGACGTTCATCAAGGCCACCAGGGCGTTGTTCGGCTGGCGTGGTGAGAACCCCGGCGCGTGGCTGCTCGCCATCGCGCGCAACGTACTCATCGATCACGCCCGGCGCCGCCGCCTGGAGCTGCCGTTGCCCGATCCCGGCGAGCTGGCGGTGCCCGCGCTCGACGTCGCCGCCGTCGACGTCCGCGAGGCCCTGGACCGGGTGCCCGAGCAGCACCGGAGGCTGCTCCTGCTGGTCTACATCGAAGGGTTCTCGCTCGTGGAGGTGGCCGCGATGACCGGGAAGAGCACATCGGCGGTGAAGACCGCGATCTGGCGGGCCCGCGCCGCCTTCGCCGACAGCTACGGAGACGACGCATGACCGAGCAGCCCGAACCCCTGCTGATCCCCGAGTTCGACCCCAAGGCGACCCGGCGCGCGATACGCCGCGGCATCCGCAGGACCGCCGTGCTCGTGCTGGGCGTCCTCACGGCGCTCGCGCTGGTGGCGACCCTCGGTTCGGCGCTGATCCAGACGCGCGGCGACCGGGAGGGGCGGATGGTCCACGTCCTCGGCACCGCGCTGCAGATCGCCAAGCCCGCCTACACGGTCACGTCCTGGACGTGCTGCCGGACGGAGCCGCTGTCGATGTCCTTCACGGTGACCGCCGCGCCGATGCGCGCGCACGGCGGGTTCGGCCTGCAGAGCCGGCCGGATTTCACCGTACGGCAGAACCTGTTCGGCGGGGTCGAGGAACTGCCGTGGGCGCAGCTGGCGAACACCACGCTGACCCAGGCGCTGTTCAACATGGGCACCCAGCTCCAGCGCAAGCCGGACATCCGGCAGGTTCTGGCGAGGTTGCCGCAGGACATGAACGCTCTCGCCGTGGTGGAGTTCGAGCGGCCGCTCACGGCCGACTCGCTGGTCGGCTTCGCCCGGCAGTACGGCGCGTGCCCGGAGAAGGTGGTGTACGAGGCCCGTCCAGGGGCGGCGCCCATCACCTGGGGCAGCGACATGACCACGTTCCTGGGCGTCGCCCCGGAGAGCCAGGTGACCAGGTGCAGTGATCTTCCCCCGGAGGACCTGGCGGCCTTCCGATCCTGGGTGAAGACGCTGAGGCAGCACGACGAGCCCAATCTGCGCCGGTTCGACCTGACCCTGGCGCGGCTGCGCAAGGCATCGGGCGAAGGGCTCGCGTACGGCTACGTCGACCAGCTGGTGACCGTCAAGCAGCTCAGGAAGATCATCGAGGATCCGCAGGTGCGCGCGGTGCGGCTGGCCGACGTGACCTTCGAGCTCGAACGCCCCTGACGCGTCATGCGGCGAGGTGCTCCGGGCGGACGCCCAGGCCGATGAAACGCCCCAGGAGGTGGCGCAGCGGCGGCAGCGTCCGGAACGCCGTGAGGACCGGCGGCACGTGCCGGGTCGTGTCGTCGCCCAGGTCCTTGGGGTAGAGGTCGCGCAGGATGCCGAGCTGGAAGGCCTGGGTGATCCGCGCGGCGCGCGCTCTGCGCGCCTGCACCCGGGCCAGGTCGGCGTCCTGTGGCGCGCCGCCCCGGGCGAGAAGCGGGCCGAGCAGGTTGGCGGTGGCCACCGCGTCCTGCACGGCCAGGTTGATGCCCACGCCGCCCGCAGGCGACATGGCGTGGGCGGCGTCCCCGATGCACAGCACTCCTGGCCGGTGCCAGCGCGACAGCCGGTCCACCCGGACGCTCAGATGGTGCACCGCCTCCCAGTCGTGGATCTCCTCCACGCGCTCGCGCAGGGCGGGGGCCAGGTGCGCCACCCGGCCACGGAACGCCGGCAGCCCGGCGGCCCTGAGCTCGTCGAAGGCGCCGGCCGGGATCGCGTAGGCGAGCTGCCAGTAGTCGCCACGGTCGATGGAGATCAGCGCCCCCTTGCCGCCCTGGAAGAACGGCACGTCGTCCCGCGGGTGGCGGGGCAGGCGGAACCAGAGCACGTCCATGGGCGGCGAGGCGCTGACCGGGGTGAGGCCGGCGGCGGCCCGTACGGTGGAATGGCGGCCGTCGGCCCCGATCACCAGGTCGGCCCGCACCTCCACGGGACCGTCGGCGGTGTCGGCCAGGACGCCGGTCACCCTCCCCCGCTCGGTGAGCAGTCCCGTGGCCCGGGCGCGGCGCAGGAGGCGGAAGGAGGGGTAGGCCGTGGCCTTTCCGGCCAGGAAGTCCAGCACGTCCCACTGCGGCATGAACGCGATGTAGGGGCAGCGCACGTTCAGCCGGCTGAAGTCGGCGAAGGTGACGTCCCGGCCGCCCAGGTTGACCGTGACCTGCGGCATCCTGGTGTGCGGGAGGTCCAGGAACTCCTCGATCCAGCCCAGCTCGGCGATCAGTTGCAGGGTGGAGGGGTGGACGGTGTCGCCGCGGAAGTCGCGCAGGAAGTCCGCGTGCTTCTCCAGCACGATCACCTCCACGCCCTGACGGGCCAGCAGCAGCCCGGCCATCATGCCCGCGGGGCCGCCCCCGACGACGCAGCACTGTGCGCGCATCTCATCCTTCTTCCGGAAAAAGCAGCCCGACCAGGGCCGCGACGTCGATGGGGGTGCCCAGCCGCCGGTTGACGGCGACGGCGGCGAACAGGGTCCTGGCGGCCGTGGCCGTGTCGTGCGGGCGCAGCTCGCCGGCCTCGACGCGTTCGAGCAGGAAGTCGCCGATGAGCCGCTGGCCCTCGCCCACCAGCGCCGCCAGCGGCACGCGGGCCTGGGCGGAGCTGAAGAACACCGCCATCAGCTCGGCGTTGTCGGCCAGCAGCCGGTCGAACGCCGCCAGCGTCTCGGCCAGCACCACGACGGCCGGCCGCGGGTCATTCTCCTGCTCGGCCCGCAACTCCCGCAGGCGCGGCAGGAAGCCCCGCTCCGACAGGAGCGTCTCCACCATCGCCTCCTTGCTGTCGAAGTAGCGATACAGCAGCCCCGGCGTCACCTCGGCGGCCTGGGCCACGTCCTTGACCGTGGCCCCGTCCACGCCCTTGTCGGCGAACACGCGCAAGGCCGCGTCCAGCAGCCGCTCCCGGCGCCATGCCGCCTGCTCACTTCGCGTCCTGGACACTGCCCCACCTCATTGAGTAAACGTTTATTCAACGTAGCACGCGCACCAAGAAACGAGAAGGGGCATCCGGTAGGCAAGGGGCAGAGTCCCTCGTTCGAGGGGCCCCCGCGCCGATTCCGGGCCGCCTGCCGGCGTACCGGGAGACGATCAAGGTGGTGGTGGTCGGCGACGAGCGGCTCGGGCCGGCGCTCCTCCGGACCGCGAGCGGCCTGGAGGTCGCAGGAGAGGCGGCGACCGCCGAGGAGGCGGCGGGCGGGGGCGGCCGGGCTGCTGCCATGCGACACCCCGCCGGCTCGGATGCTGCCGGCGGTCCGGGCTCGCGGCAGCGAGGGCGTGGCCCAGGTGCGGACACCCTGGGGCGTGCCCGAATCGGGATGTAAGAAAGCCTTCCTTCGGACCACTTGCTCTGTGAACGTTCGTCCCTGACCGAAGGAACCCGGCTTGCCAAACCCACCTGAGCGCTTCACCGCGCTCTACAACACCTACCAAGCGCGGGTGTACGGCTATGCGGCGAGTCGCGCCGGGCACCAACTCGCGGAGGAAGTGGTCAGCGAGACCTTCCTGGTGGCCTGGCGGCGTCTGGACAGCATCCCCGAACAGGCGCCGCTGCCCTGGCTGCTCCGCGTCGCTCGCAACATCCTGCGTGACAACTACCGGCAGGCCGCACGGCGCGAATCCCTGGAAGCCGAACTGCGCAGGTGGACCGACGAGGCGGTCACCGACGTGGGCGACCACGCCACCGAACGCGTCGCCGTACTCCGCGCCCTGGCCGGCTTGTCCGAGGCCGACAAGGAGATCCTGACCCTGACCACCTGGCACGGCCTGTCCACCACGGAAGCGGCCACGGTGCTCGGCTGCACCAAGGCCGCCTTCTTCGTCCGCCTGCACCGGGCGCGCCGCCGGCTCCAGGCGGCGGTCGAAGCCACCGGCACCACCACACCCCGCAAGCCCGTGACCGTTCCAGGAAGGAACCTGCGATGAGCCGCAAGCCCGACGCGATGGACCTGCTCGCCCTGGCCCGCCCGGCCTCGCTGGACCGCGGATCACGCGTCTCCGCTGACGACCTGCTGCTCAGGGCCACCGCCGAGGCGCCACCAGCACTCGCACGCCCGGGCCGTCCCCCGCGGTCCCGCCTGGTGGTCCTGTGGGCGCCGCTGTCCACGGCCGCGATCGTGGCCCTGGTCCTCGCGGTGGTGACGAACCTGGCGCCGACCCCAGCCGTGCTCACTCCGCCGAGGACCAACCAGGAACTGTACGACCTGGCCGACAGGATCGAGAAGCTGCCCGCAGCCGGCGGCGCCTACTGGCGGGACGTGCGAATCGACGGCAACAGCCTGTCCGTCCGCGGCTACAGGCTCATCGTGACCGGCCGCCGCGAGACCTGGCAGCCGCGCGATCCCGCCGATCCGGTGCTCACGCAGGTCTGGCGGCAGGACAGCGCCCGCCCGGCCACGGCCGCGGACGAGCGCGCCTGGCGGGCGGCGGGCGCTCCCGCCCAGGTCAAGGGGCACTGCGAGACCAGCGGGCCGTGCGAGCCGATTCCGGTCGCCGACGAGCCGAAGGACTGCACGTACAGCCTGAGCCTGAATCCCGCGGGAACCTATCCCGACACCTCGGTCAGCGAGTTCACCATGGCGGACCTGGCCGCGATCCCCACCGATCCGGCCCAGCTCGTGAAGCGGTTTCGCGCCTATCACGAGATCTGGAACGGCCGCGGCTTCACGCAGCCGTTCGAGGAGTTCCTGCCGATCACCGCGAACCTCCTGAGCATGCCGCTCAGCCCCGCCCAGCGCGCCGCGATCATCCGCGTTCTGGCCGGCCTGCCGACCACCAAGGTCGTGGGCACGGTGACGGACCCGCTGGGCAGAAGGGGCATGTCCGTGGACTTCGGCGGTGCGGGAGGCTCCCTGGTGTACTCCGACAAGCCGCGCAAGGAACTCCCGGTCTACGACAGGCACATCCTCGACCCGGCGACGGGGGTGACGCTGGCGCGCGTCTCCCACGCGACCCGCACCGCCCTGGGAGCGACCAAGGGAGAGGTCATGGGTTACCAGGCTCGCGGCCCCGAATCGGGCTGGACCGGACCGCCCGCGTCCCCGCCGAAGGGGTGCGGGAAGAGCCGCCGCTGACCTCCCGCTCGTGCCGATCCGCCGGTTGGTCTCGGCCGGCGGGCACAGCTTCCGGAGCGCCCGCAGGCCGCCGGCTCCTGCTGCCTGCTCGGAGCCGACGTCGTACGCCGCGCCCCGCCCCCAGAGCTTCACGCCTGTGGCCACCTCTGCCCGTTTGACGGGAGGGCTGCATGGACGAGGTTCTCGGCGGCGCGGCGTCAGGCTATTTCGGTAGCAGGTGCGACACGAGCGAACGCGCCCATTCGGGCGAAAGGGGCTGGTCGGTGAAGACGGCCCGGTAGTAGAGGGGGGCGAGCAGGGTCTCTATGGCGCGTTCGATGGTCGGAACCTCGTTACCCCGCGCCTGCTCCCGTTCGATGATGGCTTCGAGCTGTCGCTGCCGCTCCATGCGGCACACGCCGGCGCCTTCCCCTCCCGTGCCGACGATGGCGCGTACGAGCGCGAGAGTGTCCGGGTCGCTGAGGTCCCTGGCGAGGTCGTACGCATAGCGTTCCAGGTCCTCGCGGAGGCTGCCGGTGTCGGGGACCACGACATCGCCGGAGAAGCGGCTGGTCGCCACGTCGGCGAGCAGCTCGCCGACGGAGCCCCAGCGGCGATAGACGGTTGTGGCGTGCACCCCCGCGCGCGCGGCGATGACCGGGATCGTCAGCGCGTCGCCGGCCTCGTCGGCGAGCAGTTCCTTGACCGCCTGGTGGACGGCCGCCCGGACCCGGGCTGAGCGACCTCCGGGCCGGCTGTCGGTGCGCGGTGGAGAGCTCTGAGCTGGCATGTCTCCATTATTGCATCGATCACTGCTTTTAATTCGCAGTAATCACTGCGTTTGTGGTACGTTTCCAGCCACTAACGCAACGATCACTGCGAGGTCCCAGTGTCTGTTGATTCCTGCGATACCGCGTCCTCTGGCACCGCCCCTCCTGTCGTCGGTCCGCATCGCCAGCCGTGGCGGGGCGCCTTCTCGTCCGTGGCCGCCGTCCTGGTGCTGTTCCTGGCCGCTTCCAGTGCGCCGTCACCGATCTACGTGATCTACCAGCAGCAGTGGCGGTTCACGGCGTGGGTGCTGACCGTGGTCTTCGCTCTCTACGTGTTCGGCCTGCTGGCCTCGTTGCTGGTCGTGGGAGCGCTGTCGGATCATCTCGGTCGCCGGCCGGTGCTCGCCGCGGCGATCGGGCTGGAGGCGGTCGCGCTGGTGTTGTTCCTGGTCGCGGGAGACGTGTGGGTGCTGTCCGTCGCCCGGGTGCTGCAGGGTGTCGCGACCGGGGCGGCGACGACCGCGCTGAGCGCCACTCTGGTCGATCTCGAACCGGAGTCGGCTCGCGGCCGGGCGGGCGTGGTCACGTCGGTGGCGCCGTTGACCGGGCTGGCTCTGGGCGCGGTCGGCAGTGGTGTGCTGGTGGAGTTCGGTCCGGCGCCGACCCGGTTGATCTATGCGCTGCTGCTCGGAGGCATGGTTCTGGCGGGGGTGGTCGTCGCCCTGCTGCCGGAGACGTCGCTGCGCAGGCCGGGAGCGCTGGCCTCCCTTCGCCCCCGGGTGGCGATGCCCGCACACCTGCGCGCCGACATCGTCCCGCTGGTGCCGGCGATGATCGCCACCTGGGCGCTGGCCGGCATGTATCTGTCCCTCGGCCCGTCGGTCGCCGCGGAGCTGCTGGGGCTGCGCAGCCATCTCATCGGCGGTGTCGTCGTGACGTTGCTGGCTGGCACCGCGGCGCTCGCGGTCGCCCTGCTCCGCTCCCGCCCGGCGTCCTCGCTGCTGGCTCCCGCCGCGGCGCTGCTCGGGCTCGGCACGTTGATCTCGCTCGCCGGGGTCGCGGGCGATCTCGTCTGGCTCGCCGCGGCCGGCACCGTCGTCGCGGGCATCGGCTTCGGCGGGTCGGTGCTGGCCACGTTCGGCACCTTCGCCAGGATCGCCAGGCCACACGAGCGCGGCGCGGTCTTCGCGCTGGCGAACATCATCAACTATCTGGGCAACAGCGTGCCCGCCGTGCTCGGCGGCATCGCCGTCACCGCCCTGGGACTGAGGTCCGCCACCGTGATCTACGCGCTGGCGATCGCGCTGATCACCTTCTCCGCCTTCCTCCTGCGCCTGAACCAGCTACGGCTCCAGTCCCGCATGGCCCCGGTCCCCTGCGACTGAGGCCCCGACGAAGACATCCCTGCCAATTTCGAGAAATGAGGACGAAGCATGACAACTACGCACAAGATCAGGCAGGACCGGGAGGTCCGGCGGCCCGGTGGCACGACGATCCGCTACACGGCCAGCGGTCCGGCGGGAGGACCGGCCCTGGCTCTCATTCATGGCTGGGCGTGCGACCGCCGCGACTTCGACGCGGTGATCGACCATCTGCCCGACGACCACCGCGTGCTGGCGATCGACCTCGCCGAGCACGGCGAGTCGCGGTCGGCGCGCGAGGTCTGGACGATCGAAGAGTTCGCCCGCGACGTGGCCGCGGTGCTGGAGGCTGAGTCGGTGGACAGGGTGGTCGTGGCCGGGCACTCCCTCGGCGGGGCGGTCGCCGTCGAGGCGGGCCGGCTGCTGCCCGGCAGGGTCTCGCACGTGGTCGCGCTCGACGCCTTGCACTATCTGTCCCTGTTCCCGGCGATGAGCGAGCAGCAGGCCGAGGCGATGCTGCGCGTGTTCAGGGAGGACTTCGCCGCGGGCGTACGGGGCCTGGTGGAGGGAGGCTCGCCGATCGGGACCGACCCGGCTCTCAAGGATGCGTACTTCGAGAAGATGGCAGCCGTGCGCCAGCCCGCCGGGCTGCGTTCCATCGAGGGCCTGGTGCGCTGGGACATGGACGCGGCGCTGCGCGAGACGGAGCAGCCGATCACCGTGTTCGCGATCCGCGACCTCATCACGCAGGATGCGATCGACCGCTACGGTGACCGGCTCGACATCGTGCTCGTCGACCTGGGCAGCCACCACTTCCCGGTGGAGTCGCCGGAAGACACCGCGAAGCTCCTGGCCGGCGTGGCGCCCTCCCCTGCCTGACCCTTGCTAAGTCAGGTGGACCTGCCCCCGCCTGCACGCCTTCGCCCGCGCGACTCGTTCCGGTGGGGCCCCGAGGCGTTCCTGCCGAAGAGGGGGCGCGTCGGGGCGCCGCAGCAGCCGGTCGGCTTGGCGGAGGACGGCCCGCAGGTACTGGCGGGTGCCGGTGTGGCCGGGTCGATGAGCATGCGGTACATGGCCGCCCCGACGATCATGTCGATCACGGTGTCGAGGTCGGCGTCGTCCGCGTGGAGGTCATCGGAACTCCACTCGCCCCAGGTCGGCGCCGGACGGGGGCGGCACGAAGTGGGGGGTGTGCCCGGGCTGCAGCCGCCAGCCGGGAGTGAGGACGGTGTCCATGTATCGGCGCAGCTCCCGTACCCCTTCCTCACCGGGCGTCCCGTGGGCGAACGCGGAGGCGACCAGGCCGGACTGGTAGCGGGTGTTGTCGTGGGCGAACAACGGCACGGTGGCGGGATCGGCGGCCAGCAGGCTCTGGATGCGCCGGGCGGCATCGAGCTGGCGGGTCGTGTCGGCGCCGCCGATGGTCATCTGGCGGACCTGGTCCGTGGCCAGGTGGGGCAGGGTGTAGAGCGTGTCGCCCATGAACAGCACGCTGCCGGAGTCCAGGCGCAGCAGCACGCACATGTGGCCCGGCGAGTGGCCGGGGGTGGGGAGCAGGACGAGGCTGCCGTCGCCGAAGTGGTCCTGGGCGGCGGGGAACGGGCCGAAGGCGCCGGAGTCGAAGGCGGGGAAGGACAGGTTGTCCTTGACCAGGTCGAAGGAGTACGGGTAGACCGTGCCGTGCTCCCAGTCGCGGCGGTCCAGCACCACCGTCGCCTGGGGCAGGCCGCGCAGCCCGCCGGCGTGGTCGTCGTGGACGTGAGTGAGGAACACGGTGGTGATCTCCCTGGCGTCGTAGCCGAGCCGGGCCAGGCGTACCCGCAGGTCCTGATCGGGGGTCAGCCTGTACTCGTCGCGCTGGGTCAGCAGGCGCGAGACCATCTGGTTGTGGTTGTAGTACCCGTCGTGATCGTGGGCCTGTTCCCAGTTGACGCCGCTGTCGACCAGCAGGAGGCCGTGCCGAGGGTGGTCGATGAGGTAGGCGAACACCGGCACCGCGATCTGCGCCTTGTCCACCAGGGTGCGCAGGTAGCCGTTCAGCCCTTCCCAGCCGTCCAGGCCGCCGTAGAATTGGCCGTACGTGACGATGGTGTCGCCGGTGTGAATCGGGAACACCCGTACGGCGCCGTCGTCGATCCGCCGCCGCCCGCCCGGGGCGCGCACGGCCGCCCGCCGCTCCTGCTCGCCCCGCGCCAGCACCTCGCGTCGCTGCCGTTCCACCCGATCGACGGACAGTACGCCCAGCGCTCCCAGCGCCAGTCCGGCGCCGCCTGACAGGAAGGCGCGCCTGGTGCTCCGCGCCTCCCGGCCGCCCGCTGCCCGGCGCCCGCGCAGGAAGGCGACCGCCGCCCATGCCAGGCAGGTGACGGCGGCCAGGGCGAGCAGCACCGGCAGGTCCGTGACGTAGTAGACGACCGCGAGGTAGAGCCCGAGGGTGCCCAGACCGGCCAGGACCCCGAGGTACGCCCGCACCCGGCGCCGTGTGGCCGGCCGGCCGAACACGCCGGGCCACAACAGCCCGGCCACCGCCCCGGCCAGCAGCAGTCCATAGACCACCAGCAGCGGCACCGGCACGTCCTTCGTCCGCAGCACGACCAGCCAGGCGGTGCCGACCGCGAACGCGGGGACGAGTAACCCGATCTTGCCCAGAACCTTCAGCATCCCGGCCACCCCAATTCGTATACGCATACGGATGCGTTTACATAATAGGACTGCCGTAAGCCCTGCTGCGCCCAGCAGGGACAATCAGGGCATGGGCAATTCGATCGAGGTCGTGGACCATGACTCGGCCTGCAGGCGGAGTTCGCCGCGATCGGGAAGGCGTTGCGCGGGGCACTCGGCGACGGCTCGGCCTGACGCATCGGGCGGACAACCCCGAGCTGACCAAGCGCTACTTCCGCGAGGCCCCGGGCAGCCGCCGCACCCACGTTCACGTACGCGAGCTCGGCAGCTTCTCCCAGCAGCTGCCCCTGCTGTTCCGCGACTACCTGCGCGCCCATCCTGACGCCGCGGCCGAGTTCGCCGAGGTGAAGCGGCGGTGCGCGCGGCAGTTCCGTGATGACCGGCAACGGTATGTCTCCGCCAAGGAGCCTTTCGTCTGGGACATCGTGCGCCGCGCCGACACGTGGGCCCAGCGCGTCGGCTGGCGACCGGGCCCCAGCGACGCCTGACCCGACCGACGCCACTACCCCGCGGGGCATGGACGGGCACCCGTGACGCCGGCTCACTGCTTCTGACCAGGTAAGCCCGGTCCGACCTGGCGGGTGCGGAGCCTGGCGAGCGCGACGATCAGCAGCGCGATCGAGGACCAGGCGGCCCAGTCGCCCAGGCTGGTGTAGACGGTGGAGGCGCCCTGCCGCGGCAGCGCCGCGTACACCGTGTTGACCGTGTTCGCCGTGTTCGCCGTGTTAACCCCGGGCTCGCCGCTGCGGCCCTCGGCCAGCACCCGCCCACGGGTGTCGCTCACCGTGAGGAACCCCTGGCGGGCCGCGCGAGCCACCGACAGCCCGCTCTCCACGCCGCGGACCATCGCCATCCGGCTGTGCAGCCAGGCGTCGTCGTCGAAGTCCCAGGCGGGCGCGAGCAGTGCGGTGGCGCCGGCCTGACGGTACTGCCGCACCAGCCACGGGAAGTCCAGGTCCTTGCAGATGATCAGCCCCAGGGTGGTCCGGTCGAGGAAGGCCAGCGCCCGTCCAGGGGTGAACTCCGACTCCAGCCCGGGTATCAGGTGGTGTTTGTCGTAGCGGACGCCGGTCGGGGTGGCCAGCGCGGTGTTCGTCCGCGTCGCGCCGGCGCCGAGCGCGACGCCGGTGACGACCTCGACCCCCGGCCCGGCCGGCGGCAGCCGAGGGGTGTCGGCCTTGAACGTCTTCTCCGGCAGCACCACGATCTCGGCCCCGCGGGCGGCGGCCGCGTCGACGGCCTGGCCGTAGCGCCGGAGCAGGTCGCGCCCCTGCGGGGAGTCCAGCTCCTCGGTGTCGCGCGGGTGGTCGGTGGAGATCAGCGCGACCGTACGGTGCCCCTCGCCGTCCTGGCCGGCGCCGAGCCGGGTGAAGCCGTACGCCGCCACCAGCGCCGCCAGCGCGCCCGCGGTCACCGCGACGTGGAGCCGGTGCGTCGCGCCGGGCGCGAGCAGCGCGGCCACGGCGGCGGGCGCGAACAGAAGCAGGAAGGTGATCCCCCACACTCCCGTGACGGCCGCCGTCTGCAGGACGGGCAGCACGTCGGCCTGGGTGTAGGCCAGGCTCCACCAGGCGCCGTGCGGACCGGCCCGCGCCATCAGGTATTCGACGCCGACCCACAGCGCCGGCACGGCGAGCGCGGCCGTCAACGGCCGCCGCCGCGCCAGCAGCGAGCGGTGCAGCAGCACGCCGAGGCCGTACAGCAGCGCCGGCCCGCCGAAGAGGCCGGCCGCCACCAGGGCGGGCATCTCGAGCGTCCCGGCGAAGTACGGCCACAGCTGCAGCTGCCCGCCCAGCCAGGCCAGAGCGCCCGAGGCGAACGCGAGCCCGGCCCCCACCCGGGGAGCGGCGACCAGCACGGGCAAGGGAGCGAGCCAGGTCAGCCAGGCCACGGGGTGCAGGCCGGTGCCGAAGTGCAGCAGGACAGCCGAGGCCAGAGCCGCGACGAGCGGGATCAGGGCACGTCTCATGGCGACGATGTTGCTGGAGGCGACCCCGGTGGCGCGTCAGTCCTGAGTATGATCCCCGAGGTCACTCTCACCGGCGACCACCAGGCCGCATTCGTAGGCGAACACCGCCGCCTGCACCCGGTCCCGCAGGCCCAGCTTCGTCAGGATGCGGCTGACGTGCGTCTTGACCGTGTGCTCGGTGACCACGAGCGTGGCGGCGACCTCGGCGTTCGACAGGCCGCGGGCGACCAGCCTGAGCGTTTCGCGTTCCCGCTCGGTGAGCGCCTCCAGCCGTCCCGCCAGGCGCGGCATCGGGTCGTGGGCCGGCCGTCTGACCAGGCTCTCCAGCAGCCTGCGGGTGGCGGCGGGAGCCAGCAGCGCCTCACCGGCGGCGACGGTGCGCACCGCGTGCGCCAGCTCGTCGCGGCGGATGTCCTTGAGCAGGAAGCCGCTCGCGCCCGCGCGTACGGCGTCGTACACGTACTCGTCCAGGTCGAACATCGTCAGCACCAGCACCTTCGCGGAGGTGGTCGCGCAGATCTCACGGGTGGCCTCGATGCCGTTCCTGCCCGGCATCCGCACGTCCATCAGGACGACGTCCGGACGCAGCCGCCCGGCCAGCGCGATCGCCTCGTCGCCGTCCGCCGCCTCCCCCACCACCAGCATGTCCGGTTGAGCGCCGAGGATCAGGCCGAACCCGGCCCGGAAGAGATCCTGGTCGTCGGCGATGAGCACGCGCAGCATGTGCGCTATTCAAGCGGAAAGACGGCCCTGACCACGTATCCGCCGGCCGGTCCCGGCCCGGCGGTGAGGGTCCCGCCACAGGACGCCGCGCGTTCCCGCATGCCGATCAGGCCGTAGCCGCTGCCGCCTCGGGCCGGGCCGCCGCCCTTGTCGGCGAGCTCGACGACCAGCTCCTGCGCGGTCCATCGCAGTCGCAGCCGTACGGCGTCCACCCCGGCGTGCTTGCGCACGTTGGTGAGGGATTCCTGGACGATCCGGTAGACGGCGGCTTCGAGGCCGGCGGGCACCGGCCGCCGCTCGCCCTCCACGGCGATGTCCACGTCCAGGCCGCTCCGCCCGGCCAGCGAGGCGAGCCCGTCCAGGCGCGGCTGCGCCGGCCCGAGGTCCTCCCCCGCCGGGACGGCCGAGGTGCGCAGGGCTGCGAGCAGGCCGCGCAGCTCGGTGAGCGCCCCCCTGCCGGTGTCGGCGATCGCGTCGAAGACGGCCTCGGCCCTGGGCGCGTCGCTCCGGACGACCACGGGCCCGGCCTCGGCCTGCACGACCATCAGCCCGACGGCGTGCGTGATGATGTCGTGCATGTCCCGGGCGATCCGCGCCCGCTCCTCAGCGACCGCAGCGGCGTGCTCCTGTTCGAGGCGGCGTGCCCGTTCGGCCAGTTCCGCGGTACGTGACCGGCTCGCCCGCGCGCTGGTGCCGAGCGCGTACGCGGCCACGAAAGCGATGCCGACCAGGCGGAACGTCTCGCTGTCCTCTCCCGGCAGCGCCAGGGACACCCCGACGATGGCGGCGATCGCGGGGATCGCGGCCAGCCGCTGCCGCGCGGGGCTGCGGTCGGCGATGGTGTGGACGGCGACCAGCGGGCCGAACGGCAGGAACGGCTTCTCCCAGAAGACCATGGCGCTCATCGCGGCGCCGACCAGCAGCGCCACCGTCATGGGTGCGCGCCTGCGCCAGTAGACGGGCGCGGAGGCGACCACGCCCAGGGCGACGATCCACCACGCCTTCGGGCCGGACACCAGCAGCGGGCCGAGGGTGGCCGCGGTGGTGACCGCCGCGATCACACCGTCGCCCCGCCGACCGGACAATCCACCGATCCAGGCCATCGGCCCATTATCGATCCCGAGCGAACGCCCGCGGAAATGAACCGAGCACGGGCCTGCGGCTCCTGTGTGATCATTGGCGAGTGCGACCTACGGGTAAGCCCTCCCGGCCATCCGTTCTGAAATGGGTGCTCATCGGGGCGGCCATCGGCGCCGCGCCTTTCCTCCTGCTGTACGCCGTCGTGGCGGTCCCCCAGTGGATCACCGATCACCGCTTGGCGAGCTTCGAGGAGCGAGCCCTCGAACATCCGATGCCGCCGGGCACGACGTTCGCCGGGTCCGAACCTCAGGAGCCCCTGAACGGGGACTCCGGCGACTGCTGGGTCGGCTTCACCTTCAACCTCCGCACCGAACGCCCGCCCGAGGAGATCAAGCGCTACTACGAGGCGGCTCCCTTCATGCGGGCTGACACGCACTTCTCCGAGCCGAGCGTCATCGTCCTGCAGAAGTCCGCCGGCCACGTGTCGGTCGCCGTCGATATGATTTCCTCCGGCACCTGGGACCTCCGCTGCTGGTGAACGCATCGCGCGGCCGTGGCCCCGTACCGGCAAGTCACCGATGATTTCGCGCCCTGGTGGAAGTCTTCACCTTCGACCTTCCTGACCGACCTGACGCGAGGACTCCTGTGACTGACGAGAAAAGGCCGTCCGACATGACCGATCCGGCACCGCAAGCACGCGGCAGCCGCGCGGCTGACCTCTGGCCGCTGGTGCGTGCCGAACGAGCGGCTCTGGCGGGCGACCTGGCGGAACTGACCGCCGAGCAGTGGGAGACGCCGTCGTTGTGTGCCGGGTTGACGGTGCGGGAGGTGCTGGCGCACCTCACCGCAGGGGCGAGCCTCAACGGCGTGCGGTGGCTGGCGGGGGTGATCCGCTACCGGTTCGACTTCGACAAGCAGGTCGCCATGCGGCTGGCCGAGCAGCTGGGCGCGACCACGGGGGAGACGCATGACAGGTTCCGCCGCGTCATCACGAGCACCACCAAGCCGCCGCTCCCGGTCATCGCGATGCTGGGTGAGACGGTCGTGCATGCCGAGGACATCCGGCGGCCGCTGGGCATTCGCCACGACTACCCGATCGAGACCCTCACCCGGGTGGCCGAGTACTACCAGGGCTCGGACCTGGTCGTCGCCGCCAAGAGACGGATCACCGGCCTGCGGCTCGTCGCCACCGACGGCCCTTTCGCCACGGGCTCCGGCCCGCTGGTGTCCGGCACCACGCTGGCGCTGGTGATGGCCACGACCGGACGCTCGGTGTTCTGCGACGAACTTGACGGCGACGGCGTCGACATCCTGCGCGACCGGCGCGACATGACCTGACCCGGGGCCGCCCGCAGCAGAACCCCGCCCGTCACCAGCGCCGCCACCGCACAGCCGCTCCGGGGCGATGTAGCCGGGCGAGCCCGACCGGGTGAGCGTCGCCTGCCCCTCGACGATGGCGATGCCGAAGGTCAGGGCAGAAGCCGTTGAACATCCTGAAAAATCCGCTCGGTGGCGGCGATCGCCGCCTCGTCGAGATTCTGGATGAAGCCGTGCTCCAGGCCCTCCTCCCGCCTGCTTGTCACCGCGACACCGGCTTCGCGCAGCCGCCCGGCATAGGCTTCGCCCTCGTCACGCAGGGGGTCCCGCTCGGCGGTGATCACCACGGCGGGCGGCAGGCCGTGCAGGCTGGGCGCGCTCAAGGGGCTCGCGGCCGGGTCGGCGGGGTCGGGCGTCCAGCAGGAGATCGCCTCGCGCAGGAATGCCGGGTCGAGCCCCCACCCGCCCTGCTCCCGGACGCTCGCCGACGCGAGCGTGAGATCGGTGTTCGGACAGATGAGCACCTGCGCGGCGGGCAGCGGCTCCCCGGCGTCGCGCAGCCGCAGGCAGGCCATCGTGGCCAGGTAGCCGCCGGCGCTGTCCCCGGCGACGGCCCACGGCTTCGCCCAGCGCAGCACCTCGACCGCGTCGTCGATCGCCGCCGGGTAGGGGTGCTCGGGTGCGAGCCGATAGTCGACGGCCAGCACCTCCACGTCGCAGGCGGCGGCGATCCGGCGGCAGGTGCGATCGTGGCTGTCGAGGTCGCCCAGGATGAACGCGCCGCCGTGCAGGAACACGATCATCGGCCGCGGCTCGTCGGCCGGCCGGTAGTGGCGCAGGCGCAGCTGGCCGGGGCCGCTCAGGTCGCTGACGTGCGGCAGGTCGGGTCCGGGGACGCGGGTACGCGGAGCGCGCAACGCATTGAGATCAAGCACAGCCTGACATCCTTCCTCATCGGCTGACTCACGGCGGGCACGGGCCTCCTGGATGCCACCGGTGTCCCGGTCTCAGCCGATCGCGCGCAGCACTGCGGCGATGAGCCGGTGGTTCTCCAGCGCGCCGCCACCTCCGCCGGCGGCGAAGCGGTTGCGCGTGTAGCTGTAGGCGATCCCGTGGTGGGGGTCGGCGAACGACTGGGCGCCCACGGCGCCGCTGTGCCCGAACGCGCCGGCGCCGAGCTGGGGATAGCGAACCCCTTGGGCCTCGAACCCCAGGAGGAAGTGGTCGGGCTCACCGGTGACCAGGTCGGCGCCGGTCGAGTGTGGTTCGGTGAACTCGGCCAGGGTCTCAGGGGTCAGCAACGGCGGCCGGCCGTCGACCTCGGAGACGGCCGCGGCGTAGAGCGTGGCCAGGCCGCGGGCGTTGCCCACGCTCCCCGAGGAGGTGGGGCCCAGCGCGCGCACGGACCGGGTGTTGGCGAATTCCACCAGGTCGGTCGGCGGGGTGGCGTTGAGGTTGAAGGCGATCCCGGTCAGGCTGTCCGGCGCGGGAGCGCGCTGCCCGTCGTCACGCGCCGCCCGTACCGGCACGTAACGCGGCTCCAGGGCCTCGGGCAGCCCCAGGTAGAAGTCCAGGTCGTACGGGATGCGCACCCGCTCGGCGTAGATCTCCTGGATCGATCGGCCGGTCACCCGGCGCACCACCTCGCCGATGAGCGCGCCGATCACGAAGGCGTGGTAGCCGTACGCGCTCCCAGGCCGCCAGTAGGGCCTCTGCGCGGCCAGCCGCAGGGCGAGCAGCCGGTCGTCGGCCAGCTCCGCCGCGCTGAAGCCGCCGTCCACGCCGATCAGCCCCGCACGGTGGCCGAGCAGGTCTCGGAGGGTGAGGTCGCTCTTGCCCTCCGCGGCGAACTCCGGCCAGTGCGCGGCCACGGCCTGGTCCAGGTGCAGCACGCCGTCCTGGACCAGCAGCGCGACGACCAGGTAGGCCGCGCCCTTGCCGGACGAGTACAGCGCGAACAGGGATTCGCCGCTCACTCCCGGCCCGCCCCACAGGTCCACCACCTGCCGGCCGGCCAGCCGTACGGCGAGCTGCGCGCCCAGCCCGGGTTCGGCGGTGACGACTGCGGCGAACTCGTCCCTGACGTTCTCGAAGCCGTCGGCGACGGTGCCTCTGACCGTCATGGTGTCCACTCTCCTTCACCTGGCCTTGGCGACAGCGCTCGTGCGTGCCTTCGCCGGACTTCCGGTGACGGCGTGAGCCCGGCTCCCGCCGGAGACGAACCGTGTGGTGTTCATCGGGGTGACTCCTTGTGCTGGTATCGAGGTGCCCTGACCGCTGGCGCAGACCAGCGGTCAGGGTGATCGAGGCGCCGGCTATTGAGCCTGGCCGCTGCCGAACACCTCGGCGACCAGGCGCTGCGTCGCCTGCTGGAATGCCGCGCCCACGGACATGTCGGCGTCGTCCACGTAGTTCAGCGCGGCGGTCAACGTCCTGCCTCCGTCAGGTGTGCCGTACATCAGGGCCGCGTGGCCCGCCATGCCGCCGTTGTGCGTGATGACCGTGCCGCCGCCCGGCGTCTCCTGGACGAACACGCCCAGGCCGTAGCCGGCCTTGGACTCCGGCGTGCACATCTCGGCCAGCAGTTCGGCCGGCAGCAGCTTGCCGCCCAGCAGCGCGGTGACGAACGTCTGCAGGTCTCGGATGGTGGAGATCATGTCGCCGCCGCTGGAGATCCAGGAGGGGTTGTGCCGGGTGACGTCGACCGTCCGGGCCTGGCCGTCCTCCTCGTAGCGGTAGTAGGCGTGCGCGTGCGGGGCGGGGATGTCCTGCTCGGTGGTCGGCTGGACGGTGCCCGTCAGGCCGAGAGGCCCCAGGACGAGGCGCCGCATCTCCTCGGCGACCGAGCGGCCGGTGACCTTCTCGATCAGCAGCCTGGCCAGCACGTAGTTGGTGTTGGAATAGCTCCAGTCGGTGCCCGGCTCGAACCTCGCCGGCTTGGTCAGCGCCAGTCGTACGAGCTCCTCCGGCCGGTAGCTGTGGAACCGGTTGTCCACCCACGCCTTGCCAGCGGGGGTGGCGGGGATCCCCGCCACGAACGTGCCGTCCTCGAAGTACTCGCCGGTGAAGTTGAACACCCCGCTGGTGTGCTGCAGCAGCATCCGCACGGTGATCCGCCGGTCCAGCCCGAACTCGGGCAGATAGTCGTCCACCGGGGTGTCCAGGGCGATCTTGCCCTCGGCCACCAGTCGCAGCACCACGGTGGCGGTGAACGTCTTGGTGTTGCTGCCGATCCGGACATGCCCGTCGATCGGCGGCGCTTCGGTCCCGGCGAGCTCGCCCGCCCCGGCGCTGCCTGCCCATTCGCCTTGCTCGTCACGCACCCGCAGCGTCACTCCGACGAAACCGGAGTCGACCATCTCCTGGATGAGCTTCTGCAACTCCGGGCGATCCTGTCCGGGCGGCGTGGCCGGAGCGGCGTCCAGAGCTGCGGTGATCTTGCGGGCCATCTCTGCCACGGTGGGACTGGGCTCGCCCTGGTGGGTGCGGGCGGCTGCCTCGACGGCGACGAGGACGGTGCGCCGGAAGTTGCCGGCCTCTGCCGCGGCCTGCTCCTTCAGCAGGCTCATGGAGGCGTTCAGGGCCGGCAGCACCTGATCGGCCAGCTCGGCCACGGACCTGCCGTACTTCACACCCTTGGGCGCCTTGGCGAGCACGTGCCCGACCAGCCCGGTCGCGGAGGTCAGGGCGAGGGAACCGTCGGTCCCGGCCTGGTGCGCCGAGCCGGCGGCGCCGGCGGCGGACATCAGCGAGACGGCGCCCCACGCGGCGATCCGCAGGGTGTTCTTGTCCTGCTCGGTAAGGGTGACGGACATGATGGTGTGCTCCTTCGATGCGTTACGGAAAATCAATGGGATGGGCGGATGGTGCAGCCGAACGCCTTTGCCGCCTCTGCGCCCTTGGCCTGGTTCTCGGTGACGTAGGGGCGTAGTTCACGTTCGTAGGCGGGGAACGCGACGGTGTGGTCGCCGTCCGTCTCCACCAGGCGGGCCGCCAGCAGGCGGGCCCCGATCAGGGCCTGGGAGGCGCCCATGCCCGCCATCGGCGCCGCGCAGTAGCCGGCGTCGCCGACGAGGACGACGCGGCCGTGTGACCAACGGTCCATGACGATCTGGCAGGCGGAGAAGAAGGAGAAGTCGCGAGCCAGCCGCATCTCCTCCAGCAGCCGTGGCACCAGCCATCGCGTGCCTGCGAAGCGCTCGCGGACCAGGCGTTCCTTCGAGCCGCGGCCGAGCCTGTCCACGTCGGCCGAAGCGGTGGCGAACGACAGGCTCACGGTCATCCTGCCGGGGTCGCCGCAGCTGAACACGTGGACGGCCCTGCCTGGCCCGCTGTACAGCAGGCCCTCGTGGTCGAGGCCCAGCCGGTTGGCCGTGGTGAACCCGACACCCGACATGCCCAGGTGCTGGACGAAGTCGCGGTCGGGACCGAAGACGTGGCGGCGAACGCCGGAGTGGACGCCGTCGGCGCCGACCACCAGGTCGAACCTGCGCCCGGCCGCCCGTTCGAACTCGACGCTGACGCCGTCCTCGCCCTGGTCGATCGCGGTGATCGAGTCGTTGAAGACGTAGCAGACGTCGTCGGCGGTGATGCTGTGCAGGATGCGCGTCACATCGGGCTTGAGCACCGTCAGGTCGCCGGCGAGCGTCTCCCCGGGAACCTCACCGATCCGCTTCCCGTCACCGTCGACGAGCGTGATCGCTCCCAGTCCCGTGGCGTGATCGCGCATCTGCGACAGCAGACCCATGCCGTCCAGGACGCCGATCGCCTGCCCGCGGAAGTCGACCGCGTACCCGGTGCCGTGCAACGCGGCGGCGCGCTCCACCACGGTCACCGCGTAGCCCTGCCCGTGCAGCCAGTACGCCAGCGACATGCCCGCGACACCCGCACCTGAGATCAGCGCGTCTCCGCTCATGTGTCCTCCTGTCCTGTACGTGCCGCGGCCTGGAGAAATACTGAGCGAGGGCGTTGATACATTCGCCCATATGGTCTCTATGCGCTTCTCGCTCCTGGGCACAGTGGAGGTGAGCGCTGACGGGCATGTGCTGGGCGGAGCGCCCCGGCATCGAGCGATGCTCGCCTACCTTCTGCTGAACGCGGGAAGCACGGTGAGCACGGACCGGCTGATCGAGGCGATGTGGGGGCCGACCCCACCGGAGACGGCCAAGGCGCAGGTCCAGGCGTCGGTGATGGCGATACGCCGGATGCTGCGCGCGGCGCAGGCCGAGAACATCGTGCAGACGCGTCCCGCCGGCTATGCCGTGGTGACGGAGCCGGGTCAGGTGGACGTGCACGAGTTCAGGCGGCTGGCCGCGGGCGACCGCGAGGAGATCCGCCAGGCGCTCGGGCTCTGGCGGGGGCAGGCGCTGGCCGACGTGCAGGCCGACTTCGTGCCCGCCACCCGGGCCCTGCTGGAGGAGCAGCGGCTGACGGCGCTGGAACGGCTGGCGGAGCTGGAGCTGGAGGCCGTGCGGTATGCCGTGCTGCTGGACGAGCTCGCCGCGGAAGTGGCCGGCCACCCGCTGCGGGAGCGCCTGCGCGGGCAGTACGTGCTGGCGCTGCACCGGTCGGGACGGCAGGCGGAGGCGCTGGCGGCCGCGCGTGACTACCGCACGACGCTGGCCGCGCAGCAGGGCCTGGACCCCAGCCGGGAGTTCGCGGCCGTCGAAGAGGCGGTGCTGAGAGACGACCGGCCCGCGGTGGTGAACTTCCTGCCGTACGACGTGCCCGACTTCGCCGGACGGGAAGCCGAGCTCGAGCGGCTCGCCATGCTGCCCGACGGGGTGAGCGTGGTCGCGATCGACGGCATGGCGGGCATCGGCAAGACCACGCTGGCCGTACACGCGGGACACCTGCTCGCCGAGCGCTTCCCCGACGGCGCGCTCTTCGTCGACCTGCAGGCCCACACCGCAGGCCGGGACCCCGTCGATCCCGGCGACGCGCTGGAGATCCTGCTGCGCCAGCTCGGCGTCCCCAACGAGCGCGTACCGCCAGGGACCTCCGAACGCGCCGCGCTGTGGCGCGCCGAACTGTCGGGGCTGCGCGCCCTGGTCGTCATCGACAACGCCGCCGACACCCAGCACGTCAGGCCGCTGCTGCCCGGCGGTTCGGGCAGCATGGCCGTGATCACCAGCCGGCGCAGGCTGACCGACTTGGACGGCGCCCACGCCATCTCCGTCGACGTGCTCTCGGAGCGTGACGCGGTCGAGCTGTTCACCGGCGTCGTCGGGCCGCGCGCGCGGGAGGAGCCCGCTGCCGTCGCCGAGGTCCTGAGCCTGTGCGGGTTCCTTCCGCTGGCCGTGCGCATCGCCGCCGCGCGGCTGCGCCACCGTCCCCGGTGGACGGTGGACTACCTCGCCGTACGGCTGCGCGACCAGGGCCGCCGCCTGGCCGAACTGGCCACTGCGGAACGGGGCGTCGCGGCCGCTTTCGGACTGTCGTACGAGCAACTGAGCGCCGACCATCGCCGCATGTTCCGCCTGCTCGGTCTCCACCCCGGCCAGGACATCGACGCCTACGCGGCCGCCGCGCTCACCGGCCTGACCGTTACGCGTGCCGAGTCGCTCCTGGAAGACCTGCTGGACACCCACATGCTCCTCCAGCAGGAACCAGGCCGCTACACCTTCCACGACCTTCTGCGCGACCACGCCAGGTCAGCCGCCGTTCTGGAGGAACAGGACGCCTCCGCAAAGGCCGCCCTGACCAGGCTCTTCGCCTTCTACACCCACCTGACCGGCATGGCCGCCGACCTCAGGTACGCGGACAGGGTTCTCCCAGCTCCGCACGAGCCCGCTCCCGGCCTGGAGACCCCACCACTGTCCGACCGCGCCGACGCCGCAGCCTGGCTGGACACCGAGCTGCCCGTCCTCCTGGCCGTCGGCGCGCACGCGGCTGAACACGGCTGGCACACGCAGGCCTTCTTCCTGTCCACGACCCTGTTCCCCTTCCTGGAGGAACGCGGCCGCCGCGGCGCCGCACTCACCCTCCACCTGCAAACCCTTTCAGCGGTACGGCAGGCAGCCGACCTGTGGAGCGAGGGCCGCACCCTCGCGGACCTGGCCAGAACTCACCACGCCCTGGGGAACGTGGCCCAGGCCGTCCAGTACGCCCACGAGGCGATCAGCACCTGCCGGGCGGCCGCCGACCCGGAGGGCGAAGCGGTGGGCCATCACTTCCTGGGCCACTCGCTCGAACGCCGAGGCGACGTCCACGGCGCCCACGACCACTATCGACAGGCACTGGAACTGTTCCAGAAGGCGGACAACCGCGTCGGCACGGGGGTCCTCCTGATCGACATGGGCGAGACCTACAGGCAACTGGGCAAGCCCGACCTGGCCCGCGACCACCTGATGCAGGCCCAGCGGATCAACCACGAGATCGGCAGCCAGGCAAGCCTCTGGAACGCCCAGCTCGCCCTCGGCAACCTCCACACCGACCAGAGCGAGCACGACGCCGCTCGCCGCGCCTTCGAACGCGCCTACGCGATCAGCCGCGACCTCGGCCCGCACCTGCAGGCGGAGACCCTGAACGCCCTGGGCGCCGCCGCACGAGCCATGGGCGACCACCATCAGGCCCTCATCGATCACGACGCCGCACTCGCTCTGGCCACGGAGATCGACGATCCCCACGAAGCCGCCCACGGCCACCTCGGCCTGGCCAAGGCCCGTCACGCACTCGGCCACACCGCCCTGACCCGTACTCACGCCCAGGAGGCGGTCCGCCTGCTCGAAGAGCTCGGCAACCCCGCCGCTGACACCGCCAGAGCCCTCCTGTGACGATCTTGGCTTACCTGTTCAGAAGGTCCGCCCGGCACCGCGCTGATTGCTCACGTCCAGGTCCGTCCCTGAAGGAGCCGACCGCGGACCCCGGCGGCGGCTCCCCGCTGTCACCATCGCGAGCATGCCGCGCACGCCGCGCACCACCACCGCGGCCGGCCGGCCTTGCGGCACCGCAGGTCAGAGGTCCGGGGGCGCCCCTATTGGTCGGCGGTTGCGGCGAGGGTGCCGAGCAGGGCGAGCGCGTCCGCGCTCGCAGAGCCGGGCTCGGCGTGGTAGACGACGAGCTGCTGCCCCGGTGCGGCCCGTACGTCGAAGGCATGCATGCGCAGGGTGAGTTCGCCGACGTCGCGGTGGCGGAAGGCCTTCACCTCGGCGCGTTTGCCCCGGGCCTCGTTCGCTCGCCACAGTTCGGCGAACTCGCGACTGTGCGCCAGCATCGAACCGAGCACCTCGCGTACGCGCGGATGGTGCGGGTCCTGCCCGTACAGCAGCCGGAAGCCGGCAACGGTGTTGACCGCGGCTGCCTCCCAGTCCTTGTAGAACCAGCGCGCGTCCGCATCGCGGAACAGCTTGTCCAGCAGGTTCGCCCCGCCACGGAACTCTTCGAAGAGCGCGTAGCCGAGCCGGTTTCCGGCGAGCACGTCATACGCTCGCCCGAGCACCAGCGCCGGGTTGTCCGGCCAGCCGTCCAGCAGTTGCAGCAGCTCGGGATCCGCGCGCTCGGGGGTGGACCGCGCGGGCCGCGGGGTCAGCCCGGCGAGCCGGAAGAGATGCGCGTGGGCGTCGCCGTCGAGGCGGAGTGCGGTCGCCAGCGCGTTCAGCACCTGCGGTGACGGGTTCCGTTCCCGCCCCTGTTCCAGCCGTACGTAGTAGTCCGCGCTCACACCGGCCAGCAGTGCGACCTCCTCACGCCGCAGCCCGGGCACCCGCCGCCGTGGCCCGGCGGGCAGGCCGGCGTCTTCGGGGCGTACGCGTGCCCGCCTGCCGCGCAGGAAGTCACCTAGGTGCCGCTCGGTCATACGTTCAGGGTAGGAGGGAACGGGCGGCCAAGGGTGGGTGCGGTACTCCCATGCACACGGCGGCCTGTAGCGGGACAAGCGGACTGCCCGAGTCTCGAAGCATGACAGAGACACCGGAACAGAAGGTCGTACTGGTGACCGGCGCGAGCAGCGGCATCGGCGCGGCCACCGCCCGCACACTCGCGACCGCCGGACACCACGTGGTCCTCACCGCCCGCCGCACCGACCGGATCAAGGCGCTCGCCGCCGGCCTGTGCGCGGCCGGCCACTCCGCCGAGGCCCGCCCGCTCGACGTCACCGACAGTCCCGGCTTCCATGAGGTGATCGAGGAGGTCGTGAACGCGTACGGCAGACTCGATGTGCTGGTCGCGAACGCCGGAGTCATGCTCCTGTCCCGGCTGGACGCACTCCTGGTCGAGGAGTGGGACCAGATGCTGAACGTCAACGTGCGCGGCCTTCTCCACGGCATCGCCGCTGCCCTGCCGATCTTCCGCCGCCAGGGAAGCGGCCATTTCGTCACGGTCGCCTCGATCGGCGCCCACCAGGTCGTGGAGACCTCCGCGATCTACTCCGCGACCAAGTACGCCGCGTGGGCGCTCACCGAGGGGCTGCGGCTGGAATCCGAGCCGGGCATCCGGGTGACCACCGTTTCCCCCGGCGTGGTCGACACCGAGCTGGCCGACCATATCACCGACCCGCTCGCCGCTGAGGTCATGCGCACGTACCGAGCCGCCTCGATCCGCTCCGAGGACATCGCGAACGCCATCGCGTACGCCCTCGCCCAGCCCTCCGACGTCGACGTCAACGAGATCGTTCTCCGTCCGTCCGCGCAGCGCTGACGGACATCTCTCCGAAGGACGGCAAGATGAGTAAGACCTGGTTCATCACCGGCGCTTCCCGAGGCTTCGGGCGCGCGTTCACCGCCGCGGCACTGCAACGCGGCGACCACGTGGTGGCGACCGCGCGGAACCTCGCGGCCCTCGACGACCTGGCGGCCGAGTACGAGGCGGACCTGCTGCCGCTCCGGCTCGACGTGACCGACCGCGCCGGCGTCACCGCAGCGGTCCGGCACGCCCACGCGGAGTTCGGCCGGCTCGACGTGGTCGTCAACAACGCCGGATACGGCCACTTCGGCATGGTGGAGGAGCTGTCGGAAGACGACCTCCGCGATCAGATGGAGACCAACCTGTTCGGTGTGGTCTGGGTGACTCAGGCGGCAGTGCCGCTGATGCGTGCTCAGGGAGGTGGCCACATCGTGCAAATCTCCTCCATCGGTGGCGTGGGCGCCTTCACGAACCTGGGCGCCTACCACGCCTCCAAGTGGGCACTTGAGGGGATCAGCGAATCGCTCGCGCTCGAAGTCGCCGCCTTCGGCGTCAAGGTCACCCTGGTCGAGCCGGGCGGGTTCGCCACCGACTGGGCGGGCGCGTCGGCCCGCCGCTCCCCGGCGCTGCCGGAGTACGACGGCGTACGCGAGGCGGCCGCCGCACGCCGCAGCGTGCAGCCACCGGGCCACCCCGACGCCGCAGCCCGAGCCCTGCTGGAAGTGGTGGATGCCGCTGAACCGCCGCTGCGGGTGCTCTTCGGGGCCGCCGCACCGGGGATCGTCACCGCCATCCACGAACGGCGGCTCGCGGATTGGAAGCAGTGGGAGCGGCTGGCCTACGAGGCGCAAGGATGACCGATCCAGCCGTCGGCCGCCGGCACAGCAATGTGATCGGCACCTGCGCCTTTGTGCTATCTCCTGCAAGGGAAGCCTCACTCCGGTGCCGACTTACGGTTCACAGGCCGAGGGCGCGGGGCCGCATGCTGTCCCCGCGCCCTTGAGGAGCGCCGGTGATCAGGTTCCGTTGATCGCCTTGTCCGCGCCCAGGCTCTCGGTCCGCGTCTGCAGGAACGTCCGCAGTGTGTTCGCGTCGGTTTCGATCGCGGCCGTGTCGGCTCCATTGTTCAGTTGGTAAGAGCTGACCAGGTTGTCGAGCAGCTTGGTGGCGCTGCCATCGGCCAGGAGTTTGTTGTACAGGTTTCTGTACTGCTCCTCGTAGACCTTCTTGAAGGTGGCGTTCTTGAGGAACTTCTCCTTCAGGGGGTGGCCCATGGTCATGCCGCTCCTTGGCCGGTCGCCCTGCGGGGGCTGGCCGTTCTGGCGAGGGCGGCCACGGCCGAATCCCATGCTGATGCTGTCGTGGACGCCCGCCGTGGCATCGCCGTTGAAGGCGAGGTTGAGATCCCACGTGATGACGGTGAACTTCTTGCTGCCCGAGTCGTACCAGAGGTAGTAGTTCTTGCCCGGCCCGGCCATGTCGTCGAAGTTGACCATCAGGTTCTGCAGGGCCAGATAGCGGGCGAACGACTCCACGTCCAGCCGGTCGGCGAGGCCGGCGGTGAACTCGGCGTCGGAAGCTTCGTTCACCCATTTGACCAGGTCGATGACAGGCTGAAGGTCCTTGCCGCCGATCTTGTTGATCTGCTTGAAGTCGTTGACGTATTGGGTCTGGTCCTCGCCCTTGTAGGTGAAGGAGCCGGTGGCCAGCGACTTGTACAGGACGCCGTCGCCCAGGTCCTCGGCGTAGCCCTCGTCGAGGTACTCCACCAGCAGGCGCGGCGTGGAGGAACGCCCGTTCACGTTGAAGGAGCTGTACGTGGAGCGCTGCGTCGGCTCGCCGGCGGCGCCGACGACCGAGATGCCGAGCGCCTCGCTGAGCATCGTCGTCGAGCCCGTCGCAGCGGGTCGCACAGCCACCTGCGTGTGGCCCTGGTAGCGGCGGCCCTCGACGAACTCGTCGAAGCTGATCAGCCAGGGCAGCTTCTCGGGCTCCTCCGCCTTGAGCTGAGCGCCGAACATCCCGCCGCCCGGCCGCCCGTTCGTCATCGGCTGTCCGTTTCCCTGTGGCTGCTCACCGCCAGGCGGCTGAAACCCGTCCGGCGGCTGGATACCCTCGGGAGGTTCGAAGCCCTCGGCTGGCCGTCCGCAGGGGAAGCCGCCCCGGCCGCTGCTGCGGGACTTGCCGTTCCAGGTCAGGCCCATGAGCGTGGAGTTGCCTTTGAGCCGGACGCCTACGCTGGGGATGCGGGTCCCGTCGATGGTCAGATCCGCCTCGACGTACTTCTTCTCGCCACTGGCGTAGTACTCGGTCAGCATGTCCTGGTACGCCGCGTCGGTGAAGGTCAGCTTCACCTCGTGCCCGACCGTGGTGTCGAACAGGTCCTTGGTCCCGGTGAGGTTCGTCGTGACGGTGTCGGCCGAAGCGGTCCGGGCGGTGGTCACGTACGGGCGGATCGTCCCGCTGCCGAACACGCCCCAGCACGCGGCCAGGAAGGCGGTGCACAGCGCGACGAGCTTCCAATTGTGCCGGAGCTTGATCGGGATTCGGTGGCGTAGCCGTCGCCGGTTGGTGGGATGGGTCATGGCCGCCTACAGGTCGGTCTGGTCGTACCCGGTGAGCACGGTGACGGACTGGCCGTGGTTGCGCTCGCGCAGAGCCGAGATGAGGTCGGCGGGCTCACTGCCCTTCTTGATCCTCACGGTGTACATGAGCTCGGTGAGCGCGCCGCCGCGGATCGATTCCATGCTGACCAGTTCGAACTCGTCGGTGTGCCGCACCAGCACGTCCTGGACCGTGGCGGTGAAGTCCTCGTCGGCCGGCACCTGCACCTTGACCACCTGGCGGCGCACGTTGAGCGCGAACCAGTCGAACCGCTGCATGAGCATGATGATCAGCGAGATCGCCACCGCCGCGACGATCGCCAGCAGGTAGAAACGAGTGCCGACGGCCATGCCGACGCCCATGACCAGGAAGATGAACCCGACGTCGCGGGTCTCCTTGATCGCGTTGCGGAACCGCACCACGGACAGCGCGCCGACCAGGGCGAACGCCCGCGCGATGTTCGAGCCGACGACGAGCATGATCAGCGAGATGAGCATGCCGAGGATGACGAGCGTCTGCACGTACGACTGGCTGTAGGAGACGTTGCGGTGCGTCGCCCGGTACACCCAGCCGATCATCGCGCTCAGCACGAACGACAGCGACATCGCGATCGCGATGTCGGCCACGCTGAACGTGCCGGACAGATCCTGGAAGGAGAAGTCCATCAGGGGTCAGACCTCCATGTGAGCCATCGACCGCTCGCGGCCGGGAAGATGATCGTTGCCGGGCATGTGATCGTTGCCGGGAAGGTGGAAGACGGAGCGCGGCGCCAGCCCGTAGGCCTCGACGCTCTGGCAGTACTTGGACACCCGCACCACCTGCAGGCTCCGCTTGGCGGTCAGGTCGGTGAGCCAGTACGGGACCCGCTCGTTCGCCTTGACTTCCATGATCGCTTTGCGGGCGGGGACGATGAGCCGGTTCTCCGCGTCGGCGCCGAAGTGGAAGTCGCGGTCCCGGCCTCTGATGCGGCGGTCGAAGGTGACGCGCAGCCCAACGTCGGCATCTCGCCCCATGTAGGCGTGGCGGGTGTAACCGGTCATCGCGGTGGCGCGCAGCTCCAGCCGGGAGACCAGGTCGAGCACCTCTTCCAGGAAGGCCCGCTGGGACGGCTCGTGGTCGACCATCTGCCGCCCGTCGCACAGCCGCAGCGCGTCAGCGTACGGCAGGCGTACCCGGCGCTTCTGGGTGACCCGGTTGACGCGCTGCTTGATCTCGACGAACACCGGGGTGTCCGGCGCCGCCGCGAACCGGTCGCCGTAGTGGCGCACCCGCAGCTTCCTGCGGAACTTCAGGCCCTCGATCTTCTCCCAGTAGAAGCGAAGCTGCCGGGTGTCGTAGTAGACGCTCCAGATGTTGTAGCCCTCGTCCGGGCAGTGCCGGTCGCGGTCGAGCCGGTTCTCCAGTTCCTCGCGCAGTTCGTCGACCCGGTCCGCGTCGATCAGGTATTTGATCTCGTACCGGTTGAACGCGTGCAGTTTGCTCGGGGCGCGCAGCCGATGGCCGGCATCGCCTTCCGGCAAGACGCTCGAAGCGGTGCATTCTCCGGTCTGACCTTGGAAGACGTCTCGCTTGCGGAATCTTCGCAGCATGTCCCTCCTTCGGTGTCAGAGCACATCTGACAGCACGAAGCTGGGAATAGTGTGTGAATCGCCCGCCAATCAGAGACGAACAATCTGTTCCCATCCCCTGCCGTTTTGGCCTGGCTGATATGCGAATTCGCGGCAGGCTCAGCCGTCCTGAGGCCGGTACAAAGGCAACAGGACGCGGAACGTCGCTCCCGCGCCGGGCGCGCTGCGCGCCTCGATCCTGCCCGCGTGCGCCTGCACCAGCGCGGCGGCGATGGCCAGCCCCAGCCCGGTGCCGCCGTACGCGCGCGAGCGGCTCGGGTCCGCGCGATAGAACCGGTCGAACACATGGGGCAGATCGTCAGGGGCGATGCCCTGTCCCTCGTCGCGCACCTCGACCAAGGCCGCTTCCGTATCCGCGGTAGGTCCTGTTCCCGCATGCACGACCCCGTAGGGTGCGGCGTCGCCGGCGGTCCGTCGCCTGACCGTGACGCGCACCGCGGTGCCCGCCGCCGTGTGGGTGATCGCGTTTCCCACCAGGTTGGCGATGACCTGGTGCAGGCGGTGTTCGTCGCCGCGTACGAGCACCGGGTCGTCGGAGATGTGCAGATGGATGGGGCGCTCGCGGTCACGGGCCTGGGCGGCGTGCACCACATCACCCGCGAGGACCCGGAGGTCCACCACAGTGGGCTCCAGCGTGGGTTCCTGATCCAGGCGGGCCAGCAGAAGCATGTCCTCGACCAGTACGCCCATCCGTTCGGCCTCGCCCTCGATCCGGCCGAAGAGCCGCTCGGCCGCCGGGTCCCGCGTCCTGTGCCCGTGGTGGTACAGCTCGGCGAAGCCGCGGATGGACGTGAGCGGCGTACGCAACTCGTGCGAGGCGTCGGCGACGAAGTGACGCAGCCTCCGCTCGGACTGCTCCCGCTCGCGCAGCGCGAGGGCCAGGCGCTCCAGCATCACGTTCAGGGTCCGGCCCAGCCGGCCGGTCTCGGTGCGCGGATCGGTGTCGTCGACCCTGCGATCGGTGTCCCCCTCCGCGATCGCCTCCGCTGTACGCTCGATCCGGTTCAGCGGACGCAGGCCCAGCCGCACCACGAACCAGGCGACCGCGCCCAGCAGCGACAGCACCAGGACGCCGGCGGCCAGCTCGATGACCAGCAACTGCCGCACGGTTTCCCGGTTGGCTGCCAGCGACATCGACACGGCCACCCGCCCGCCGCCCGGCACGCTCGCCACGAGCACACGCCACTCCTCCGAGCCGGTCCTGCCGGCCACCGTGACGGGGCGAGCCGGTAGCGCTGCGGCTTCCTGGGCCGTCAGGGCGGGGCCGTCGGAGAGGTCGGGCGGCATCCGCCGCACCACGTTTCCGTAGGCGTCGTAGAAAGTCATCCGGAACTGTGTCGGCAGCTCCATGTCTCCGAGACGCCGAGGAGGCGGCGCCGTGGGCGGAGGGCGCCGGCCGAGGGTGAGGACCAGTTCGGTCAACTGGGTGTCCACCCGAGCGAGCAGCACCCGATCCAGGAGCAGCACACCCGCCACGGCGAAGACGGCCAGACCGGCAGCGCACAGGCCCAGCAAGGCGGCCAGCAGCCGATGCCGCAGCGACCACGAACGCCGACCCAGCCTCATGAGGAATCCTGCAGGCGATACCCCAGCCCACGCAACGTGTGGATCAACGGCCGGCCTTCCGCGTCGATCTTCCGCCGAAGGTAACTGATGTTGGACTCGACGATCCGGCTGTCACCGTCGATGTCGAAGTCCCACACCCGCTCCAGAATCTGTCCCTTGCTGACGACCCGCTCGGCGTTGATCATCAGATAGTGCAGGAGGCTGAACTCCGTCGGCGAGAGATGGATGGCCCGCCCCGCCCGCCGCACCAGATGAGCCTCCTCGTCGAGCTCCAGATCCGCATAGCGGAGAACCCGGTCGTCGACCTCCTCCGGCACGGGCCGGACCCTGCGCAGGATCGCCCGCAGCCGCAGAACCACCTCCTCCAAGCTGAACGGCTTGGTGACGTAGTCGTCCCCGCCCGCGGTCAGGCCGGAAATCCGGTCCGACACGGCATCCTTGGCGGTGAGGAAGAGCACCAACGGACTGTCCTGCGCCTCCCGCAACCTGCGAGCGACCGTGAAGCCGTCCAGGTCAGGCAGCATCACATCCAGCACGATGATGTCGGGCCGCTCGGACGCCACCGCTTTCAGCGCCGCCCGTCCACTGGACGCGGTTCGCACGTCGAAACCGTTGAGACTCAGCGCCTCGGACAACAGCTCCCGGATGTTGGGCTCGTCGTCAACGACCAGGACTTTCGCGAGCACGGACTCGTTCATGGGTACCGTTCTACGGTTCCTGTGTAAGAGCAGCCTGAAAGGCCACGACCCCGAGCGTGCGAGGCGCGAAGTCGGGCCGCGTTCCTCACTCCCCATAATCTCCTGTACGTTGCCGCCGACGCCTACCTCGCCACCCCGGCCGACGCCGAACGCCGCAAGGAAAGCGCGAACGGACCCGCGCGGTCGCCAAGACCACCATCCGCCGGCTGCTGTCCCGCCGCGACATCTAGCTAGATGATGTCCCGGAGGCAGCGGTGGCCCAGCCGCCGAGAGCTCGGGCTGGGCGAGGACGTCGCCGCGGTGTACGACTCGGACACGACCCCGGGGCCGTCATCGGATGCTGATCCGCCGGTGTTCTGAGGTCGGATCGGGCATTAAGCCAGTCCGCCGGGCGCAAGGTCTTCGGCCTCGCCACCGCAGGCGTCCGTCTTGCTTGACCTCGTGCGCGTCAGTCCGGCAGCCAGTGCAGCTCGTGCGCCAGCGTTTTGGCGACGGCACGGATGCGGCGGTGCAGCGGCGATTGCTCGCGCGGGAGGACCAGGTGGATCGTCAGGCTGGGCGCTCCCCGCAGCGGTCGCCAGGTGACACCGGGCGGTGCTGCCGCGACCGCGGCTTCTCCGGCCGGGGCGAGGGTGACCCCGTCGAGCAGGTCGCGTTGAGACATGTCGAAGGAGACAGCGGGCGTGTGGAATCGAGGGTGTGGCCGGATGTCTCGGAACAGTGCGGACAGCTGATCGTGGACCACGGGGTTGGCCGCACGATCCGGGAGTCGCAGCGGATACGCGGCCGCGTCGGCGATCTCGATCTCCGGGTGTTCGGCCAGCGGATGGTGCTGCGCCAGCTGGACCCCGACGCGCATACGCCGCAGCAGGAACCGGCGCACGCCACGGCCCGGCTGTTCACCACGGGTGATCCCGGCATCGATTCGGCCATCGGCGACCGCGAGGGAGATCTCCGGTGTCGCCATCGGTACCGCGCCGACCTCGAGCCCGCTGTTGCCGCGAACCAGCCTGTCCACCAGGGCCGGTACCGTCTCGGCCCCGGCGCTGAGGCTGTATCCGATGCGCAGCGTGCCCAGCTCACCGGCCGCCGCGCTCCGGGCGGTGTCCCATGCCCGGTCCAGCGCCGCCAGCGCGGGCGGTGCAGACTCCGCCAAAGCCGCACCGGCCGTGGTCAATGCGACGCTACGCGTGTTGCGGACCAGCAGGGCCGTACCGAGTTCCGCCTCCAACCGGCGCATCCGGGCGCTGAGTGCGGGCTGTGCGATACCGATCCGTGCAGCCGCGCGGGTGAAGTTCAGCTCCTGCGCCAGTACCAGGAAGTAGCGCAGGCTCACCGTATCCGGCGCCACGTGCCCTCCCCGCCGATTGATAACGATCCGTTCTGAGTCTATCCCGTACCGGTCTTTCCCTCGGCCGCGCACCAAGCCCTAACCTGCGCATATGACGATTCAACCGGCCGCAGTACCCATCGCCGGGATCGATCGATCTGCATGTCAATGCGAAGTCGGACGTGTCCGGCCCAACACAGGAGGTTTCCATGGCCAAGGGCTACTGGGTCAGTGTCTACCCCGCTATTTCCGACCCTGAGGGGCTGACTGCCTACGACAAGCTGGCCGGTCCGGCTGTCCAGGCTGGAGGCGGGCGCACCATATCCCTCCTCCCGTCCCAGGGCGGTCGAGTCGTCGCCCACGAGGCCGGAATTGCGCAACGCGTCGTTCTCATCGAGTTCGCCAGCTTTGAACAGGCTGTCGCGGCATACGAGAGTGAGGCGTACCAGAAGGCGCTGGTGGCCCTCCCTGACGGCTTCGAGCGCGACTTCCGCATCATCGACGGCATCGACTGACCTCGACGGCCTGCATGAGGCCACCGGCAGCCTGCCGTGTCCTGCTCAACCTCATCGACCAGGGCCTGGCCTGGCAGCTCCCGCCCATGCGCTCGACCGGCCCCGGCCGGCCGCCGGTAGCGGGGAAGACTTCCTCCATAGGATCTCAACCCTCCCCCGGCGATCGCCGGGCCGAAAGCTACCATTCCCGCAGGCGCCACGTCGTCGTCCAACAGCAGCCCGGTGCCGTGCGGCGGGCTACTCCACGTCCTAGCAGCCCGCGAGGTCGCTCCGGCCTGCTGATGCGGCGAGCGACGGCGAGTAGTCGTCGAGGGTCATGGCGTTGTGCAGGCGTGCGCTCTTGCTGGCCAGGCGGAGAAGTGCGCGCCGGGGCCGGGCGGGCAGGGCGGAGATCAGGCGGGCGCCCTGGGCCAGTCCTCGTACGCCGAGGCGGGAGGCGGGGACCAGGGTTTTGGCCGCGCTGAGCGCGGCCGCGTGGCTGCCGCGCACGTGCCCGGCCATCGCGTGCTCGTAGGCGGGGAAGGCGCGCTGGTGATCGCCGCCCGCTCGCGCCAGTTCCCCGGCCAGTACGTACGCGCCGACGACGGCCAGGCTGGTACTGCCGCCGACGGCCGGGCCGGGACAGTAGCCGGCGTCGCCGACGAGCGTCACCCGGCCGCGCGACCAGGTGTCCATGCGGACCTGGGTGATCGAGTCGAAGTAGAAGGCCGGCGTACGGTCCAGCTCGTCCAGCCAGCGGTCCACCTCGGGGTGCATGCCGTCGAACGCGCCGCGCAGCAGCTCCTTCTGCCGGGGCACGTCGTGGTGGTGGTAGTCGAGCTCGTGTTCACTACGGAACAGGAGCAACGCCCGTGCCTCGTCGAGGTGTCGCGCGCCGTACATGCCGGCGGTGCGGCCCACGCCGACGTGCATGAGGAGCTCTCCGTCGAGGCCGAAGGCGTGAGGCAGGGTCAGCACCCCGAAGTAGGCGCCGATGAAGGCGCCGAAGCGGGGCTCCTCGCCGAAAATGAGGCGGCGCACGTTGGAGTGCAGCCCGTCCGCGCCGACGACGATGTTGAAGCGGCGCGGCGTGGCGCGCTCGAACTGTACCTCGCCGTCGGGCGAGATCGCGGTGATCGAGTCGCCGAAGAGGTACTCGACGTGGTCGCGGGTGGCGTCATAGTAGATCTCGCTCAGGTCGTCGCGCATGATCTCCAGGTGCCGGTCGGAGGTGGCGTTGAAGATCTTGGACAGGTTCACCCGGACAGGGCGCCGGGCGCCCTCCTGGTGAATGGTCATCCGGTTGGTGCCGGTGGCCCGCTCCTCGACGCGCGCGATCAGGCCCATCTGCTGCGAGATGTTCATCGCGGGCCGGAACAGGTCGACCGCGTGGCCGCCGGTCTTGCGCAAAGCCGGCGCGCGCTCGACGACGGTGACGGAGAAGCCGTGCCTGGTCAGCCAGTACGCCAGGACCGGACCGGCGATGCTGGCGCCGGAGATGAGAATCCGCATGGCATTCCTGCTTGTCATTCAGCCCACCCGTACGTCGTGGAGCGCGCGGTCGACCGGCCGTGACCGCCCGTCGGAAACGTTCATGAGCCCACTGTCGCCGCCGGTACGCGCCGGTGGCTTGGACAAATGTTCCCCTCAATCGCCTGGCCGGCGGATTGAAGCACGGCCTCGAGAATCGCGGCGGACCGCCGTATACAACTCGACCTTGGACTTGGGCTGCACCAGCGCCACCTCATCCCGCGAAGCACATCAATGCTCGCACCACCAGTCCTCGGGGCGCTGTTACTTCCCAGCGACATCACCTTGCAGCGGAAACGATCGCTGTCACCTGTCATCGACAGAACCAGACGTGAAATGGACGCGGGACCACGTGTCCTGCTGTGTGGAAGTCAGCGGCCAGGCCATGCGGCGGGATGTTCAGCGTCGTCAGCGCTCTTCGTTGGTTGGATGATGGGCATCGTGACGGACTCGGCGAAGTGGAGGTCGCGCGCCGTGGACCATGACCGGACGGTGGCGGCCGAGGTGTGGACCGACCCCTTGGCGCCGGCTTCAGTGCTGCGTGACCCCCCAGCGAGCGTGGCGGAGTTCCTGCACGTCCCCTGTCCCAAGGTTGCCCGCTCACCCGCCTCGCGCCTCCTTCGAACTCATGGCGGTAGAACGGATCGAGGATCCTCTCAGCCCGGCCGCCAGGTCAGGCAATACCGCGTACTGGTCAACCGGCGGCGGGCCCGTCTGCCACGACGGCTGCCATGTCCGGCAGCGAAGCGCCCCGCCCGATTATGGCGCAGGCCGCGCTCCCGAGATATCCCCATGGGAAGCTCCCGTTGCTCGTCGGGTATGGCTCACGCCTGACCGACACGAAACCACCTGGACGAAAACGCTGCCGCGTGCGCGCGGGCCGGGCTGCTCACCAGCGCGCTGATCCCCTACGCCGAAACTGTCGGTGCCCGTCCGTAACATCTCGGTCACCAAGACGGGCAGCGGCCGGGTTTCGGGTCGAGCCGAGACAGCAGGAGTTCCGGCCTTGGCGCGGGCAGAGGACTCGTGCCAGGAGTGCGCTGCGGCCGGCCGACACAGCCTGCTCAGCGTTTACGTCGCGAGGGGTCGCCGGTCTTGCGGCGTTTTCCTGCCAGTGGCTGTGCTCCCCGATGACGCGGAGGCCGGGGCCGGCGAGCGCGCGCTGTGGCATCCTCCCCGTTCGTCTCATCGACGGCCACCGTGACCTCGGTGGCCTCCCCGGGGCCGGTGGCGGGTTGTCCGGTGAGCAGGTCGGTGAGCCGGTAGGCGGCGTGGCCGTCCAGTGCGCTCTGGCCGCGGTCGTAGCGCTGGGTGGTGACCGGGGAGGCGTGCCCGAGCAGTTCCTGGACGTCTTCGACGGCGACACCTGCGGCCCGCAGCAGGGTGGCGGCGGTGGCGCGGAGCATGTGCGGGGTCAGCTTCGCGATGTCCAGACCTGCGGCGCGGGCGGCCCGGCGCAGCGCGGTCTGCTGCCGCCAGCGGTCGAAGCTGCGGCCGTCGGCGCGTAGCAGGAGCAGCTGGTCGGTGCGGCGGCCGTCCAGCAGCGGCCGGAGCAGCTCCATCACCTCGGCGGCCAGCGGCACGACGACCTGCCGGCCACCCTTGAGCCGGAAGGCGATCACCCAGTGCCCCGCCGAACGCTCGATCCGCCCCGCAGTCAGCCCCTCCAGCTCAGCGGCACGCAGCCCGAGGGTGGCCAGCAGCATCACCGCCGCGGCGTCGACCGGATGACGCGGGGCGATCTGCTGCGCACCGCGTACGAGGGCGGCGGCCTCGTCGAGGGCCAGTGCGGGGGTGGTGCCGACCTTGCCGACCTCGGGCGTCTCCACGAACGTAGCGGGGCTGTGGCTGATCACCCGGCGGCGCACCGCATAGCCGTACAGCGATTTCAGCGTGGAAATGTGCCGTTTGACCGTCGCGGCGGCCAGCGGGCCACCGCCCCGGCCGAGCACCGCCGCATGGCCGCCGCCGGTGCCCAGCTGCTCGGCATAAGCGACCAGGACGTCCTCGCTGACCTGCCACAGCCCGGCGCCGGGCGCGGCAGCGGCCCACCAGCGTACGAACTTGGCCAGGTCGGCCAGCCGGGCGCGGCGGGTCGCGGCGGTCCTGCCCGCGCGCAGCCACGCGGCCACCGTCGGCCAACTGGCCCGCTGACCGGGGGTAGGCACGTCGTCGGTGCGCGGCAACGCGTCGATGAGGTCAACGTCGGCGCCGGGCACCTCACCGCCGTCCCTCGGCCGCCGCCGGGGACGCAGCCCGGCGATGTCACCGACCGAATCCACCAGCGGCGCGGGCGGCGGCAACGGCGGCTCGGCCGCCTGATCGACCCCGCCGACCACTCCCCCGCCGCCACGACCGCCCGCATCGGCAAGCGTCGCGCCCGCTCCGGGACGCCACACCGCGGTGGGCACGAGCACGTCGTCACGGCTCATACGACTCCTTCGAGATCGAGGCGCTCCGAGGGGGCCTCTCCGGTGTCCTGACTCAAGAAATGATGCCGGGTGTAACAAGCCTGCCCAGAATGCCTCAGCTTCGCTGAGCCGCGGGCCTGCCGACCGGCTCAGCGAAGCTGATGCACACGGAATGCGGGCGCTGGGCTGTGACCACCACAACCGCACGCCCGGGCTCCCGTCGGGGCCGTGACGAGCCTGATCGTGCCACATTGATCGTGATCAGCGTCCGTCGGTGTTCGGTCGTGGTGGGCTCGTGAAGAACCTGTGCAGTTCCCTGGCCACCAGGGGCGGATTGCCGCCTCTGTTCCTGTTGCCCGAGCCGCCGTGGTTGAGCTTGGCGAACTCGACGCGTTCCGCGTCGGGCAGCAGGCGTTTCAGCTCGTCGAGCGCGCCCTTCAGATAGGCCGGGCTCTTGCCGCCGCCCATGAGCAGGACGTCGGCTTTGATGCCGGCGAAGCGCCGCCACTGGTCTGTCGTCTCGATGATGAGTTGGGCGTCGTAGTGAAAGGTCGGGACGAGTCGCAGCATGTCGCCGAGCATGAGCCGGACGATGGGCTTGAGCAGCCATCCGGGCGGGGCGTGCCGGAACAGCTGAGTCTCCTTCGTCGCGATGACCAGCGCTTCGGCGTGGTCGCCCGCCTCGATCTCCCGGTCGAAGCGGGGTAGCCAGTCGGTGGCCAGCGACCCGTTGATCGACAGCGGCGGCTCGTAGACGGCCACCTTGCGTACTGTCGGCAGGTCGAGCGCCGCCTGCAGGCAGATGATGGCGCCCGAGCTCAGGCCGAACAGCGCCTTGGCGCCTGTCGCGGCGAGCAGCGCTTCGAGGTCCTCGACCTCCCTGCGCAGGCCGTAGTCGGCCCCATGGGGGCCGCTCAGCCCGCGGCCGCGCCGGTCGGGCAGGTAGACGGTGAACTCGCCGGCCAGTTCCTCGGCCAGCTGCACGTGGCTCCCCGCCGACTCCATGCCGCCGTGAACGAGGACGATCGGCGGGCCGCTGCCGAGCCGCTGGTAACCGATGGTGGTTCCATCTGAGGAGGAGACGGAACCCGTGGTGCCTGACGTGTTGACATCCATCGCGGTCATCCCTTCGGACGTGCCTCGACCGGCCCCCAGGGTTGCCACTCTAATGCGATATAACGCGATGTGGGCGAACGCTCACTCTGCCCCAGCCGCCAGCGACATGCACACGTCGCGACCCTCGCTCATCGAGCCCGAGAGGGACGGGGCGCCTCGGAGAAGCCCCGTGCCGCATCAGTTTGCCTGGGCCAAGTGAGAGTTCTCATTCTTCTGTCAGTAGCTGATCCTCATCAGGTGGCCAGTAAGCACAATGGAGCTTCATGGGAGTCGATTCTGGCATCGGGGGCGGAGGAACGGACGGCCAAGCGCGAGGCGACCGACCGTGTCCTCCAGTGTTGCCGCGCTCATGCGCCTGCGCGCTGCCAGAGGGTTACTCGTAGCGTGCGCGTCGGGCGATGGGGGTGAATCCCAGTCCGCTGAACAGTGCGGCCGACGCGGGGTTGTTGACGTTGATGTCGAGGAGGACATGCGTGTCTCCGGCTGCGCGGAGCCTCTCCAGCGCGGCCAGCGCGAGCATCCGGCCGATCCCCTGACCGCGCCGTGCGGGAAGCGTGCCGATCTGGATCAGGAAACCTTGAGCGCAGGTCACGAAGCCGAGAAGATCTCCATCGTGCCGGCGTGCCACCAGCGAGCAGTGGGGGCGGAAGGCGTCGTCGACGGTCCAGTCGATCCATTGCTGCTGTGACCAGCCGGGAAATCCGGGCCGGTCGGCGAAAGACCGCTGGTACGCCTGAAAGAAGAGGTGGCGCGTGTCTTCCTCCCAGGGCTGGACGGTGATGCCGGCGGGGATCGCGGTCGGGGGAAGAGCGTGCAGGTCGAGGCGCATCACGTCTTCGCCGAAGCTCTGGCGCAGGCCACCAGACGCACGCATCCAGGAGCCAGCAACCGGTCCTCGCCGAACACGCCGACGCTGATCATGTCCAGGCCATAGCGTCGCCCCAGAAGATCGCCCCAAGCCTCCTGCTCTCCTCCATCACGTGCCGTGCATCGGCCCGCAAGACCAGCTATCTGAGTGAGATGCTCCGGCGAGAGTGCCGACCACGTCATGTTCATATTGGCTCCAGACCGGTAAACAGCATCGCGGTCACGGCGGTGCCTGAGCTGGGCCCGTACGGGTGGCCGCGTCTACGGCGCCGTCGAGGTCTGAGACTCCGCCGGAACAGGCGATGGTTCAATGGCCCGGACCACGTGACATATCGGCCTGGGTCGCGACGAGTTCGGCGTACTTCCCGGGCACGCTGATCAGTTGGTCGTGGGTGCCGCGCTGGACGATTCGGCCCGCGTCCAGGACCAGGATGAGGTCGGCGTCCCTGACCGTGCTGAGCCGGTGAGCGATGACGATCCTGGTCTGCGGCAGCCGAGCCAGGCGGGCTTCGATGGCGGCCTCGGTGGCGCTGTCGAGGTTGCTGGTGGCCTCGTCGAGGAGAAGCACCCTGGGCCGGGACAGTACGGCGCGGGCCAGCGCCAGTCGTTGCCGCTGGCCGCCGGACAGGCTGCCGCCCTCGGTCAGCATGGTGTCGTACTTCATGGGCATGGACATGACGTCGTCGTGCAGCGCGGCCAGCTCTGCCGCCGCGACGATGCGCTCCAGGGGGGCGTCGGGGTCGTTGAGCGCGATGTTCTCGCGGATGGTGCCGTTGAACAGGGACGGGTCCTGGGTGACGACGCCGAACTGCCGGCGCAGGCTGCGCGGGTCGAGTTCGCTCGCGGGTACGCCGTCGTAGCGGATCTCGCCCTCCACCGGGGTGTGCAGCGCCAGCAGTACCCGGGCCAGCGTGCTCTTACCCGAACCCGACGCGCCGACCAGCGCGACCTTCTGGCCGGGGCTGATCGACAGCGATATGCCTCGGAGAGACCACGGGCCGTGCCGGTCGTGCCGGAAGCCGATGTCGCGCAGCTCGATACGGCCGCGCAGCCGCAACACCTCGATGCCCTCGCCGGCCTCCGGGGTGGAGATGAGGATGTCGGAGAGCCGGTCGAAGTGGGCGCCGGCGAGCTGGAGACTCTGCAGTGAGGTCATCAGCGAGCCGAGCGGGGTCAGCGCGGCCAGGGCGATGGCGTTGAGCGCGACCAGCGCGCCGACGGACAGTTCACCGTCGAGCACCCGCCAGGCGCCGATCCACAACAGCCCGAGCGGTGTGACCACGCGGATCGCCGACACGACGGCGTCCAGGAAGCCATGGGTGAGGCCGACCCGTACGTCCGCGTCGAGCTGCTGGGCGAAGTGACCCGACCACTGCTCGACAGCCCTGCGCTCCGCGCCCGACGCTTTGAGCGTCTCGATGCCGCTGAGCGTCTGGATGAGGGCGCCCTGCGACTTGGCCAGGGCCGCCAGCTCCCGCTGGGTCAGCAGGTGTACGCGCCGGGACATGGCCAGCAACAGCAGCGACTGGAGCAGCACCACGCCCGTGAGCGCCGCCCCGAAGACCGGGTCGCGGACGAAGATCAGCATCAGATACCCGATGGCGAGTGGCCCGTCGAGGACCGCGGTGATGATCTGGCCGGTGAGCAGTTCGCGCAGGGTCGAGACGCTGGAGGCGCGGGTGACCAGGTCGCCGGTGCCCCGCCGGGTGAAGTACGTGTAGGGCAGGGCTACCAGATGGCCGACCACCCCCTCGCTCAGCTCGCGGTCGGCACCGGCGCGTACGGTCACCAGCAGCGCCGCCCGCAGGTAGCCGAGCACGAGCTGGGCCGCCCCCGCGATCAGTACCGCCGCGCCGAGCAGCGGCAGCAGGGCGGCGGCGCGCTGCGGCAGTACCGTGTCCAGCAGCAGCTCGGAGAACAGCGGCAGGGCCAGGCCGGCCAACTGCAGCACCAGCGAGGCCGCGATGACCTGCGCGAGCAGGCCGCGCCGGCGGGCCAGCAGCGTCCGTACGAACTGTCGCCGCCAGGCGTCGGCCGGCGACGGGCCGCGCCGGAATCCCGCGCCCGGTTCGAAGAGGAGCAGGACGCCGGTGAAGCCCGCCACGAACTCCGCCTGGGTCAGCCGTCGCCGCCCCTGGCCGGGGTCGACGAGGTCGACGCGGCCGGCGGCCCAGCGCTCGACCACCACGAAGTGGTTGGATTCCCAGTGGGCGATGGCCGGGAGCGGCGCGCGGGCGACCTCGCCGGGGGCGAGCCGGAGCGCCTTGGCGGCCATTCCGTGCTCGCGGGCGCCCGCCACGACGGCGCGGGCGCTGAGGCCGTCCCGGCCGACGCCGAGGCGCTCCGACAGCTCGGTGACCGTCGTCCGGTGGCCGTGATGGCCCAGGACCATGGCCAGGCATGCCGCCCCGCACTCGGTCTGCGTGTTTTGGAGCACCACCCGCAGCCGGCTCACCGGACGCCCGCGATCAGTACCGCCACCACCCCGCCCGCCGCCGGCACCGCCACCGCGAGCCAGAGCAGTGCGAACGACGGGCCACGGCGATCAGGCGCGGTCACAGCCAGTGCCATTCGACGCGGCCTTGGCCCGCAGTCCGGCCAGGTACTCCGCAAGGCCCGCGCGACCGGCGGCGAGGGTGCGCGGGTCGGCGGGGTCGGCGGGACGGCGTTCGCGGACGACGCCGAGCAGGTGACTCCTCCCGTACGGGACCGGCCCGACGACGGTTCCGGCGGGGGCGGTGCGCAGCGGTTCGGGCAGGTCGAGGGCGGGGCCGTCGGCGGTGGTGACGGTGATCCGGTCGCGGCCGGCGAGCGCCCGGGTGAGGGCGGTGACGGGGTCGGGGGCGCTTGCCGGTACGGCGAGGCGGTCCTCCGGGCCTTCCGCCCACAACGCCCAGACCCCCTCGAATCAGGGCGCCGAGGAGGCAGTGGTCGATCAGCTCCTCCTGGATCGACGGGTCCCGCTCGGCCCGGACGCGCCTCGACGGTGTGCTCCCACCCGCGCAGCAGGATGGTCGCGATCTTCTCGACGTACTTCCGGTGGTTCGCGTCAGTGACCGGCTCGGGGGCCTGCGGGTGGGTGGGATGGCGGTTCCAGATCGCGGTGAACCGCGAGCAGTCGTACGCGCGGCCGTCGATGCGCAGCGTGTGCCGCCATGACCCGCCGGTCAGGCGCGAGCTCATCGTAGTGCGGGCGGGGTAGCCGCCCGGATCCCACCACAGGAACTCGGCACCGCGCTTGACGAGTTCAGGAACGACCATCCTCACCGAATCGTCGTTCTCGGCGCTGAGGATGAGGATCAACGGATTTCCTTGTCGTCGGAGGGCGGCGTGCCAGGTAAGCACGGGCACGCCGCCCTTACCGCACTATGGCTTCAGGCGTTGCCGTCACACCTGGATGTCCAGCCTGTCGACGGTCCGGCCCTCATGACTGCTGGCCAGATAGGCGCACGACGGCCCTTGCATGCCCCGGCCCCCGACGATGTCGTCCAGGGCGTCCTCGGGCAGCTCGGCGGCCTTGTCGAGATCGTCCAAGCGAATGCTCATTGCTCACCTCTTACGATGTTTGATCGTTTTCTTCCGATGTCACGACGCAACGCTAGAGATCATCCGGTTCCGGGCGCGTCCGCCCGGCGGCGCGATCGCCTACCACCGGAGGCTGACCCGGCTACCTCAACCGGCTGACGCTCATGGCCCGGCCCGGCAGTACCGTTCTGCGGGTGGACCCCCTCGCACGGCTGGCCCAGGTGCCCCGGCGCCCGCCCCGCTCGGACCTGGCGCTCGCCGTACTGCTGGCCGTCTGGGCTGTCGCCGAGGTGCTGCCACCGGGCCCGGACCCGCTCTGGGCCGGGATCGCCTTCGCCCTGGTGACGACGGTTCCGCTGGCGGTACGGCGGCACGTACCGCTGCTCGTTCTCGCTGTCATCGTGGCCGCGCTGCTGCTGCGGGCCGCCACTGCCGACGGCCCGCCCGCAACGGTCGCGCCGTTCCCGGCGATGCTCGTGGCCGCCTTCTCCGCCGCGCTGCACACACGGTCGCTGCCGGTGGCGCTCGGGGCGTGGTGCGGCGCTGTCGGGGGCATGGCCGGCGCGATCGTCCTGCAGTTCTACGACACCCGGCCGGACGCCGGCTCCGCCGTGGTCATGGTCTTCTTCGTCACCGGCGCGTGGATGGCCGGGCGGCTGCTGCGCCGCCGGGAGGTCCAGTTGCGCGACGCCCACGAACGTACCCGTGAGGAGGCTCTGGAGGCGGTCGCCGCCGAGCGGCTGCGGATCGCGCGGGAGCTTCACGACGTGGTCGCGCACTCCCTGTCGATCATCGCGGTGAACGCCGGAGCCGCGCGTGAGCTGGCCGTGGGCGAACCGGAACGGGCACGCGACCACATGGACTTGGTGGCCGACATGGCCCGCGAAGCCCTGACCGAGATGCGCCACCTGCTGGAGGCTCTGCGCGACGACGGCGACGACGCCCTCACGCCGCAGCCCACCCTCGACCGGCTCCCCGAGCTCGTGGAACAGGCGCGCACGGGCGGATTGCCGGTGCGACTGATCGAGCAAGGAGGGCGACGCACGCTGCCTGCCGGGCTGGAGCTGGCCGTCTACCGGATCATCCAGGAGGCGCTCACCAACGTCCGGCGCCATGCCGGTCCGGCCGACACCGAAGTCCGCGTCACGTACGGAATCGGGCAGCTCGACCTGGAGGTCGTCAACGCGCCGCCCGGCCCCGGACACGCGCCACCGGCCTCGGCTCCGCCCGGGCACGGCCTGGTCGGAATGCGGGAGCGCGCCCGCCTCTACGGTGGAACACTTGAATCCGGTCCCGCCGCGGACGGCGGCTACGCCGTCCGCCTGCACCTGCCTGTGGAGCCCCCATGATCCGGGTCCTGATCGCCGACGACCACGCGCTGGCGCGCTCCGGACTGTCGGCCATGCTCGGCGTTCAACCCGACATCGAGGTGGCGGGCATGGCCGCGGACGGAGCCGAAGCGGTCACCGGGGCCTCTCGCCTACGGCCCGACGTGGTGCTGATGGACATCCGGATGCCCGTGTTGGACGGTATCGAGGCCACCCGGCGCATCCGCGCCCGAACCGATGCCCCCACGGTGCTGGTGCTCACGACGTTCGATCTCGACCAGTACGTCTACGAGGCGCTGCGGGTGGGCGCCGGCGGCTTCCTGCTGAAGGACGCCCCGCCCGGCCAGCTCGCCGAGGCCGTACGAACGGTCGCCGCCGGGCAGGCGCTGCTCGCGCCGGCGGTGACCCGGCGGCTCATCGAGCGCTTCCTGACGATGCCGCCCGGAGGCGGGCGAGCCCTGGAACGCCTCACCGACCGTGAGCGGGAGGTGCTGGCCCACGTCGGGCGCGGTCGCTCGAACGCGGAGATCGCCCAAGCGCTGCACCTGTCCGAGGCCACGGTGAAGACGCACCTGTCCCGGGTGCTGACCAAGGCAGGGTTACGTGATCGGGTGGCAGCGGTGGTCTTCGCCTACGAGCAGGGCCTGGTCAAGCCCGGCGAGGCGAGGCGAGGCGCTGACCGCCATCCTGCCGCGGACGGTCCGTCCGGCGAGCACCGCGATCTGGGTACGGGCCGCGCTCGTCATAGGTCGGACGCGAAGCGGTACTGGGCGATGGGCGTCAGCCGGTTGAGGTAGCCGAGTCAGCTTCTGGTGGTAGGCGATCGCGCTCCCGGGCGGACGCGCCCAGGAGCGGATGATTTCTAGCGTTGCGCCATGACCTCTCAAGAGACAGCGCGAGGGCGCACCGCAGGCCAGTTCCGCGGTACGCGACCGGCTCGCCCGCGCGCTGGTGCCGAGCGCGTACGCGGCCCGGCAGCGCCAGGGACACCCCGACGGCGGTGACGATCGCGGGGATCGCGGCCAGCCGCTGCCGCGCGGGGCTGCGGTCGGCGATGGTGTGGACGGCGACCAGCGGGCCGAACGGCAGGAACGGCTTCTCCCAGAAGACCATGACGCTCATCGCGGCGCCGACCAGCAGCGCCACCGTCATGGGTGCGCGCCTGCGCCAGTAGACGGGCGCGGAGGCGACCACGCCCAGGGCGACGATCCACCACGCCTTCGGGCCGGACACCAGCAGCGGGCCGAGGGTGGCCGCGGTGGTGACCGCCGCGATCACACCGTCGCCCCGCCGACCGCAGAACCCGCCGACCCATTATCGGCCCTGCACAGCGCGGCCTGCAGCCGCCGTCCGATCCGGGGGTGCAAGGCAGAAGTACGGCCTTGCAGTGCTCATTGTTACGCGGACCTCCCCCGCGTACTCGGTGTCTACTCATCGCCGGGGCCCGGAACACACCTAAGGAGCAAGATGAGGAACGCACTGCGCACGCTCACCCTGGGGGCACTGGTGGCGGCACCGCTGCTGGCCCTGTCGGCACCGGCGCACGCCTTCACCAACGTGACGTCGAGCGGCGGCCGGCTCTCCGTCAACTCGGCGAACGTCGGCGACAATGTCTCCATCAGCGTCCAGAACGGCTTCCTCGTGGTGAGGAACAGCAAGGACGCGCTGATCACCGCGGGCGTCTGCCAGCAGGTCGACACCCACACGGTGCAGTGCCCGAGCGGGGGCGTCACCAACATCCAGGCCAACCTGCAAGGCGGCGACGACACCCTGAGCAACAACACTGCACTGCCGTCGAGGGTCTTCATGGGGCCCGGGGCCGACACGTTCTTCGGCGGCGCGGGGAAGGACTTCGTTTCGGGCGACGACCACGACGACATCCTGCACGGCAGGGGCGGCAACGACATCCTGGTCGGCAACGCCGGGTTCGACCAGGGATTCGGCGGAGCGGACAACGACTTCTGCGACACCGAGACGCTGAACTCCTGCGAGGACTCGTGAGCCTGCCGGGCCGTCCCGAAGATCGGGGCGGCCCGGCAGTACGGAGCAGGCCAGGCGATGTCGCCGGGCCGGACGTGGGCGCACCGGCAGGCCAGACGCGAGCGCGTTGTTGAACAGGTGGGGAACTGCGCGACCCGGCTGGCCGCCGGCGGGCTGTCCGAACTGGCCGACGTCAGCGGCGGGCGTACGCGGGGTGGGGCTACCCCGAGTCCGGCATCGCCCTTGCCCGTGGTCGGTGCCGGTGCCTGCTTCCCGATTCTCGAGGCGCGGGCCGGGTGCTCGCCCGGCCGGCTCCGCGGTGCGGCGAGCACCAGAGGTCGAGAGCGTCTCAGGCTCCAGGCAAGATAGTCGTGGTGCCGGTCCCTGACTCCCTGGGGATTCGGGACGCAGCAGACCGACCTCTACACGCCGTCGGAGACACAGACCAGCCCCAAGTACGCCACCGTCCACGGTGCGAGGATCCAGCCGCACGACCCTGGCAAGGTCTCCATTCCATACACGGTCGGTACCAGCACCGTGAAGGTGAGTTGCTGGACGCGTGGCTACTACTTCCCCAACAATCAGTACCCGCGATTCGTCGATGTGCCGGTTACGGCCTTCTTCACTCCCAAGACACCGTGACCGCCGTCCAGGAGGAGGTCGCTCGAATGAGCGGGCCAGCACGTGTGCGGTTTAGCGGCGGGGTTCCTGATTCTGCTCACCCTGTCCGCCTGCCAGATCGGCCCCGGCGAGTTGTTCAGGGTCGTCAACGAAACCGATGAGAACGACGCCGTCTACGCCACGTTGCCGCCCGGCCGTATGACGGCGACAGCGCTTTCCGAGGGCTATTGCGAGCAGTCGCGGGGCGGCCGGCAGTATCGCTACCAGGGCCGCGTGTGCGGCTGACGACGCGCATGCCGGGGGCATTGCGCCTGGGCGGACCATCGCCATTCGAATACCACATGTTCTTGACGAGCTACCCGAGCACCTCGAAGTCGCGCGACTGAATTTCGGCAGTTCGGCCTTTCAGTATCAGGCCGTCAGCGCCAGAACTTCACACCTTGCGCGATATGGGGTTCAATTTCGTGCCGACCAATCACGACTGGGATTCCGCCATGCCGGACTACAGCGATCACGGTCTGGTGAGGCTTGCGACGGTGGCATCCTGCGGCGGTCAGTCCTGCGGGGTCAGGGGGCGGCGAGCACGGGGACGTCGGTCACCTTGCCGAAGTTCTGCACCTGGTCCTTGACCTCGAACGTCACCGACTTGACGTCGTCGGGGGGCGCCGGGAAGTAGACGAAGACGCGCTGCGTGCCGCCGGGGCCGATGGCGGTGACCGCGTTCTCCACGAAGAAGGACTCGCTGCTGCGCACCGGGTAGTGACGCGCGCGGCGGCTCTCGTCGACCACGGTGAACATCCCGTACGCCGAGTGGGTCACCCACTCGTGCTTGAACACCCCGCTGAACGGCTGCGGCTGAGGCACCGCGGCCACGTCCTGGTTCAGGTTGCGCACCTCGAAGCTGCCCACCAGGTAGGCGCCGTCGCGGTAGAACGGGTGCACGTCCACCTTGAGCTCGCCCCGGGTGATCGACCCGATCACGGGTCCGAGGTCGTCGCGGAACTCGGCGGGCGTCGAGTCCGACGGCGTGGTGGGCGCCTCCTGTTTGATCTTGTAGGAGATCTCCACCCGCCGGTTGCGGGTCCTGCCGTCCGGGTTGTCGCTTCCGTCCGGCCGCTGGTTCGCGGCCGTGGGCTCGCTCTCGCCCTTGCCGGTGGCCCGGTAGTCGTACGCGTCGCCGAGCCGGGCCGCCAGGTGGTCGCGTACGGCTCGCGCGCGCCGTTCGGAGAGCGTCTGGTTGTAGGAGGCGGAGCCCTTGCTGTCGGTGTGCCCTTCGATGAGGAGCGGCGGCTCGGCGCGTTCGCCGGTCTCCCGGGCCACCTCGTCGAGCACGGCGGTGGCCTTGGCGGACAAGGTGGCCTTGTCGAAGGCGAACAGCACGTCGGTGCGCAGCGCGACGGTCTCGTCCGCGCCGGCCTGGGTGGTCGAGCGCTGCTCGGTCTCGACGAACTCCTGAAGGTCCTCCACCTGCGACCAGATCTCACCCGCAGGCGGGGTGACCGGCCACTGGAACTCCTGGCCGGGCGCCGCGTCGCCGTCGTCCCGCGGCTTGGCGACCGGCGCCGCCGTCGCGGCCGTGACGGGAATGCCGGTCAGTTCGGCGAGCCCGTCGGCGCCGATCACGGTGACCTTCTCGACCTCGGGGGGAAGCGGCGGGAAGTACACCTCGACCGGGTAGCGGGTGCCCTCGCGCCAGGTCTCCGAGTCTCCGCCGGAGGTGACGTGCCTGGTGCCGAACGCCTTGCCGTCGCCGTCGTTCTCCCGCAGGGTCCAGTAGAGCTTTTTGCCGACCGGGTCGAGCAGCCAGAACTCGGCGAAGTGGTCGGGCAGTGTCCCGTGGCCGAAGTGCGGGCCTTGGAAGTCGCCGGAGTCGCTGCTGAGCTCCATCTTCAGCGTGGTCAGCGACGGGTGCCTCTCGACGGCTTCGACCGTCAGGTCCATCACGGTCCCGGGGTAGACGACGCCCTCCCGGGTGAACGTCCGTGCCTGGGTGGTCTGTGGCGCGGCGGCGCTGGTGGCGGACGCGGGCGGCGTCGGCGGCTCGGCGTCCGGGACCGGCGGCGGGCCGGAACAGGCGGTGAGCAGCACGGCACCGACGAGTAAGCACGTGGACGGGAGCGGTCTCATCCTGCGGATCCCTCAGGTCGCCGGCACACCTCTCGTCCATGATATTGGTCATCCGCGATCGTGACGGGGATTCCGCGGCGTCAGGACGGCCCGATCCGGACGGCGACGCCGTCGAGGATGAGATCCAGCCCGAGCGTGAAGTCCAGGTCGGCGACCGCCGCGTCGAGGGTGTCCGCCGGCAGCGTCTCGAACAGCGCGGAGGCGAACAGCCGGGCCGTCTCGGGAAAGCACCCGGGGTCGACGAGCCGGGCCAGCGCGCGGCCGTAGTCGCGTTCGGCGCCGGCCTGTCCCTGGCCTGCGGGCCTGCCTTCGGCCAGCTCGCCGTGCTGCCGCACCGACTGGACCACGTAGCCGTTGATCAGGGTCAGGACGCCGACCTTGTGCGCCCAGTCGAGCCCGGTGCCGGAGCGATCTGGTTGGGCCCGGAGGGCGGTCCGGAGGTGGGCACGCGGGTCAGCCAGGGCCGGCGGCGGCGTCGGCCATGAGCGTCAGCAGCTCGTCCTTGGAGCCGACGTATCGGTAGAGCGACATGCCGGTGAAGCCGAGGCTCTTGGCCACCTTGGGGATCGTCACGCCGCCGAGCCCGTCGCGGTCGGCGATCTCCACGGCGGCGGCGACGACCAGGTCGACGTCGAGGGCTGCGGGCCGCCCCAGCCGCGAGGACTCCGGCAGCCGCCACAGCCGGCGCAGCGCCGGCGGAACGAAGTCGTCGCTGGTCATGGCTTCCTTGTTCGCCCCGGAAGGTCAGCCGTCATTACGCCAGAGCCCCTTTTAGTTTATCTGTGAAACAAAATCGACGGAAGGGCGGAATGGCCACCACGCGGACATGGAGAGGGCCGGTCTGGCGCGACACGGTCGTCTCCCCCCTCAGCGACAGCCACCTCGCGTACATCTGGAGCCCTGACAGGAGGCCGGGCGACACCTCGGGCCTGTGGGGCCCGTGGTACTCGTTCTTGAGCGATCCCCACTGATCTCTGCACTCAGCCTCCTCGAAGGCCCGTACATGACGAAGGGCCCGGAGGAATGCCCCCGGGCCGCAGGTGATCAGGTAGCTACCGGGTCAGCACCATCAGCGTGAAGAAACCGGTGTACGTGCAGTAGTAGGACAGGTAGGCGCCGCTGCTCCTCAGCGCCTTGCCCTTGGCTACGCACTTGGCCTCGGACGAGTAGTCGCCGTACTTGATCCAGGTGGAAGCGGCGGCCGAGGTGACCGACGCGGTCGTGGCGCCGGCGGGCGCCGCCAGCGCGAATCCCGTCGCCGTAGCCAGAGCGACCGCCGCGAACGAGGTCGCGGCGGCGCGGGTGAGCTTGGTGGACATGAAGCATCCCTTCGGGGGGTCGGGCAGCTACGCAGCGGAATAGTAGATCATTTCCGCCATGACCATGATCATAATCATGTGCCCGGCATGCGGCTCCCACCACCCCGCGTTTGCGGTCCTCACGCCCAGGTGGAGGCCCCGGCGTCATCACGCTGTCCCGGCCGCTGCCCGTCATCGGCGGCGAGCTGAACATCGACCGACAACTGTTCCTCGGCAGCCTCCGTGCCACGGCGCTGGACGCCTCCCAGCCGCGTACGCGCCTGACCGGAGCCGATGAAGCCCGGCGGCTCCCCGAGACCGAACTGGCCGTCGTACGAGATCCGCGACGTCGAGGGCCTGCCCACGATGATCGGGCGGGTGGCGTCGCTGGTCACCCAGCGCATCGTGGAGGACGGCCCGGCGTTCGCGATCAGGCCGCGTTCATTCCGCACTGCCTGATCAGCTAAAGACCGGTGACGGCTCGCGGCAAAGATTCGGCAGGCCGCCGGCCATGTACGAAGCCCTCGGGTTACCCGGCGGCACCGCCAGGGCACAGCACGGGATGTTGAACGCAGGGGACGGGCTCGCATCGGCGCCGCCAGATCTCCGCAGGACTGTCGGGCGCAGTGGCGCTCGCTGGCACTCGAGGCAGGCCATGGAGCTCTCCAACAGCAAACGGATCCTTCGCTCGGCCAACTACACCCAGATCAAGCTCAGCGCCACGGAGTTCGCCGAGGAGGACCGGCGGCCCGGCCGGGCGTTGGAGAAACTGAACTTCATCGACCAGATCCCCCTGACGCCGGACGAGCTTGAAGCCGGCGTTGAGAAGCTGATGCGGCAGGAGGACGAGGCCCAGCAGCGGCAGGACGCCGGCGAGGGCTACGACCGGTCGCACCTGCAGCAGGTCGTCAACGTGAAGCGGGAGCTGTCGCGTGCGTCCCTGGCGCCTGATGTCTTCTCCCGGATGGCGCCGACCGCCGCCGCGATCCCGATCTCCGCACTCTTGGCGGTCGCGCGCAGCGCGGTGAGCGGCGACCTCGGCGGAGGGGGGAGCCTGCAGATCGACGCCTTCGAGCAGACCTTCAAGGTGGCGCCTGTCGGGCGTCTCCACCTCGAACGCATCGAAATGTACCCGGCGGGCATCGAACGCGGGGAATTGATGTTCACCATCCCGCTGGCACCCAAGGAGACCATTACCGTCTCTCACAAGGAATGGTCCACGACCGGCGAAGAGTACGAGAACATCGTCCAGGACTTCTTCGAGAGTTACAGCGAACGCGGCGTAGCGGAGAAGACCGACGCCTCGCTCTCCGCCGAGAACGAGAGCAAGCACGCCAGCGCCTTCAACTTCCAGGCCGTCGCGTCAGGAAGCTATGGACCGGTGTCCATGACGGTCACCACGGGGCTGACCAGTACGTCGGACAATCGTGAAGCGCTCAAGACGAGCACGCAGCGCTCCCGCGAGGTGACGGAGAAGGCATCCTCCCGCTCCCGGCAGGAGCACAAGATCTCGCTCAAGCTCGAGAAGAAGTCGGGCGTGGAGGACAGCTCTTTCCGCACCATCACCAATCCGAGCGATACCAAGGCGCTGCGCATCGATTTCTACCGCATGATGCGCAAGTGGCGCACCGATCTGTTCCGGTACGGGCTGCGGCTGACCTTCGACATCATGGTGCCCAATCCCGGAGCTCGGCTCTGGGCGCTGTACCGCCAGGTTCGCGAGCTCGACGCGCAGATCAGGAAGCCGTTCGTCTTCCCGCTCACCCTCGACCAGCTGACCGACGCCAACTGGAGCGCGGAGGCGACGAAATGGAGTGCGGCGGTCGATCCGCCCCCGCCGGCTAAAACGGCTTTGAGTGATTCCAGGAAGCTCCACAATCCCGACCCGCCCGATCCCGGCGTCAATCTCGAAGTGTTCGAATTCATCGCCCCGGACGGCTACACCGTGGGCTCCGAGGTCGCGGGTACGGGAAGCTGGACGGGCGAGCACGACAATCCCGCCATGCAGATCCCGCCGCCCGTCGTGATGCAGGTCACGCCCGGTTCCTTTCCTCACAGCGGCACGTTCCTCTTCACGTCCGAGGCGCGCGGCGGCTCGAAGAAGAAGGTGCTGGAGATCCTCTACCTTCCGTCGGAGCTCATTCACTTGACGGTCAGGGCCGGAGCGAACCGCACGCCGGAGGCGTTCGCGTCCTGGCGGCAGCAGGCGTGGTCGGCGATGCGTGACGCCGCGTTCAACGCCTACCGCGAAGAGATCGCCCGCCTGCAGGAGCAGCGTGACCGCCTGTGGGCCGATCTGACGAGCAAGGACACCTTGACGCTGCGCAGGCTGGAGCGCGAGGAGCTGATCCGGCAGGTCATCACCTGGCTGCTGGGCCCCGACTACCGGGTCTCCCCGGCGAAGACGAGCGTGCTTCTGAAGAAGATCGTCGGCGACGAGCAGAAAGACTTGCCCGACGACCAGACCGGGGGCGCCGACCAGCATCAGCTGACGCCGGCGGACTGGGCGAATCTCAAAGAGATGGGTGACGTCGTCAAGTTCGTGCACCATGCGGTGGAGTGGGAGAACCTGCTCTACTTCCTGTATCCGTACTTCTGGGGATCGGACGACCTGGCGCGGGAGAAGATGCTGTTCGAGCACCCGGACGTCAACCACCGCGACTTCCTGCGCTCCGGATACGCGCGCATCGTCATTCCGGTCCGTCCGGGCTTCGAGGAGCAGTTCACGAAGCTGATCGACTCGGGCAGTCTCGGCGGCACCGGGTCCACCCCTTACCTGCCGATCGCGCAGGAGATAGCCAATCATGCCCGGACCAACTACATGGGCATCCCTCCGGCCAACCCTGAGACGCACGCCCGCCCGCTGCTGCTTCCTCAGCAGCGTAAGACCTGGGCGACGATGGAGCAGGTGATCCTGAAACTGGAGGAGTTCTACAAGGCCAACGGGAGCTATCCCAGCGCGCTGTCCAGTCTTTCGGGCGGGCCCTTCATCGACGCGTGGGGGAAGGCGCTCAAGTACACCATGCCAGGCTCGAGCAACGACTACGACCTGTTCTCCTTCGGCGCCGACGGTGATGAAGGCGGAACAGGGGCCGATGCCGACATCTCCGCCGGCGCGGCAGCCTCGCTGGTCGGCACCTGGTACGACTACACACCGACGAGCGGCATCGACATCGAGCTGAACAGCAAGCTCGACACCACGGCGTGATCGCCGCACGCCCGGCACCAGGAGGCGTGTGGTCATGAGACGGCGCGTCTGCATGGTCCCGAGCAACACGCTGAGCTCGACGCAGGCCAGCACGTTCGCTCTGAAGATCATCGAAGGGCCGATCTTCCTCGACTATCTGAGCGAGACGCTGGGCCAGCCCGTCCAGTTGTTCAGGCAGCACGTTCCGGGCGTGCAGGACTGGTGGGACGTGGGGGAGATCTCCTACGCCGCCGTCCTGTCGACCCGCCACAAGGGGAAGGTCACCTTCGAGGCCCTGCGCGCCGACCGGAACCTGCCGCGCCCGGACATCTCCACGTTCAACGGTCCACGAGTCTCCCGGTTCTTCAGCTTCGGGTTCACGACGGTGACCAAGGCTCCGCCGATCGGTCCGCCGCCTCCCGGGGGCGGCCGGTCGGAGATCTACGAGATCAAGCCGCGCAACCATAGAGGGGAAGCAGACGCGCTGCAGAAGCTGGTCGACGTCGAGGCCAGTTACGTACGGCACCGGATCAGCGGGATTTACAGCCGTGGCACGACCTATCCGTTCCTGGTCGTCAAGGAGATCCCCCTGGAGTGCAAGTTCATCGCCGTCTGGCGCTACCTGATGAACCTGTGGCTGGCCCCGCTCAAGATCGCCATCGCCTCGATCGACATCGAGGTCCAGCGCAGGCACCCCGGCGTCCTGCTGTACAGGATCTGCGTCACCCTGGACGGCCCTGAACGGCTCACCCAGGACGAGGCCGATCGCGTGGCCAACTTCGCCGTGAGAATGTTGCTGGAGGTCAACACGCTCGGTGCCTCCGCGGAGGCCAAGAGCGCCACCAAGGCCATCACCGAATCGCTGCAACCCGCCGACCCCAAGGCCACTCCCCCGCGGCAGACCTCGCCGGTCGTCGCGGGCAAGGACCTGTCCAAGACCCCCTTCCTGTCCATCGTCGCGGACTCCATCGTGGACGAGATGCGCGACGGCCTCGCCGCCATCCGCGACTCCATGTACTCCCGGCTCATCGGAGCTCCGGGAGAACGGTATTTCCTCTGCTGCGACGAGGCCTACTACGCCAACGCGATCGAAGGGCCGAAACGCGCGCGCCTCGCCTCTCAGATCAGAATGCTCGGCACCGGAGGGCAAGCCCGCGCGGCGGCCGGAAAGTCGATGGCCGGCTTGCTCCCGACCTTCAGCATCACCGGCGCGGAGCTGGTCAGAGGGCTGCCCGACATGGCCGTCGCAGTGGGCCGGTGGGCCCTCGATCATCCGACGGAGACTCTCGTCATCGTTTCCGTCGCCATCGTAGTGACCGCCGCGCTCATAGTCTCCGCCGGCGGTGTGGCGCTTCCCGCGGTCGCGGCGGCGGAGGGCACGGCGCTCGCGGGGGCGGTCACCACCGCGGAGATCGTCACCGCGGAAGGGGCGGCCCTCGGCATGCCGGCCACCATCATGGCCCAGACGCCCGGCGCAGCGAGCGTCGCCGCGGCCGCCGTACCCGATGCCGTCCTCGTCACGGGTGAGACGGCCGGTACGTCGCTGGCCTCGGCGCCCGCGTGGCTCAGATCCGCCCTCGCCTCCAGGGCGACCGCCGCGGAACTGGCCGAGATCGCCGGACAGAAGCAGATCGACGAAATGCTGATCAACGTCATGGCGGAAGTGGCGCGACGCAAGGTGCTGCCCGCCGTGGTGTCGGCCGGAGCGGTCGCTCTGGTGGGTCTCGCGCCGTCCGCCGCTTTCGCGGCCACCCCACCCACCACCACCGGTGCCGGCCCGATGGTCGGCATGACCACCGGGCGCCTCTACCTGATCAAGGTTCCGTCGGTCCTGCCCTATCCGTTCTCTTCGCCGCCCCCACTCCATCAGGTCTTCGACGCCGAGCGATACGTCGACAAGACCGCCCGCCTCTCCGGCCCGCAACCCATAATCGGAAATGTACGGATGCTCGGCAGCCTCAGAGTCACCTGACCTGCACTGACGTCCCGCCGGACCAGGGCCAGCCGGAAGAGTTGCGGTGATGCGTATCCGGAGTTGAGGAACAGCGGTACGGCCATGAGCGGTGAGAATGATCTTGGCGTTTTCCGCTGGTCGTGAGCACTACAGTTCGATCGCGATGCGGACGAGCCAGCCGATCAGGTAGCTATCGTCCGCTTCATGCCGGTTGAGTTTCTGACGGATGAGCAGGCTGCGGCGTATGGGACGTTCGCCGAGGTGCCGATGCGGTCGGAGCTGGAGCGGTTCTTCTATCTGGACGATGTCGACCGGGACTTGATCGCGTTGCGCCGCACGCGCTCGCACCAGCTCGGGTTCGCTCTCCACCTGACGACGGTTCGCTACGTCGGGCTGTTCTTGAGGATCCGCTGGAGGTGCCGTGGCCGGTGGTGGAGTACCTGGCCGAGCAACTCGACATCGCCGATCCCTCGTGGGTGAAAGCGTGTACCCGCCGCACGCAGACGGCCTACGAGCATGCGTGGGAGATTCGCGACGCCTACGGCTACAAGGTGTACGAGGATCACGAGATGGGCCGGGAATTCCGGACCTTCCTCCACGGCCGGGCGTGGATCCACGCCGAGGGACCGGTCGCTCTGTTCGACCACGCGGTGGGCTGGCTGCGCCGGCATCGGGTGCTCTTACCCGGCGTCCATGTGCTGGCCCGGCAGGTCTCCGAGGTCCGCAAGGCAGCGGAGAGCCTGCTGCACGCGACGGTCGCCAAGGCCACCCGCCAGGTGGATCCGGCGTTGCCCGGCCAGCTACTCGCACTGCTGGAGATCCCGGTAGGCAAGCGATGGTCGGATCTGGAGCGGCTGCGGAAACCACCGACTCGCAACTCCGGCAGCAGCCTGGCCAAGGCGCTGCATCGGGTAGAGGAGATCTCCGCCTTCGACCTGGGACGGCTCAAGCTCGCGCATGTGCCGCCGAACAGGCTGTCGGCACTGGCTCGGCAGGCGATGAACAGCGAGACCTCCAACCTGGGACGGCCCAGCGAGCCCAAGCACACCGCGCTGGTGTGCAACCTGGAAGCGATGGCCATCGACGACGCGCTGGATCTGTTCGCGCTGCTGATGTCCACCAAGCTGATCAACCCGGCCCGGCGCGGGACCGACAAGGAGCGCCTGGCCATGCTGCCGAAATTGGAGGGAGCCTCCCGGATCCTGGCGAGGGCTTCCCGGGTGTTGATCGAGCGGCTGCAGGCGGTGGAGGAGACCCAGACGGACCTGGATGTCGCCGCGTTGTGGGCGGCGCGTTGTGCCATTCATTGGCACGGGCGGGACGGATACGGGAAACTTTCCCAATGCCTGCTGAGTACACCCAAAGTGACCAGTTCCGTGGTGCCCGCATCCACCTGAGCGACCTCTCCGGCCTCGAGATTCGCGATTGCGACGTCACCGGCCTGAAGATCGTGGACTGCTATGGGGGCAACGTCTCCCTCGGTGGCGGCTTCGAGCGTGTCGTTGTCAACGACGTCGACGTGACCGCCTACGTCGAGGCCGAGCTCGACCGGCTGCATCCCAACCGGGTGCTGGCCCGTGAGGCCACGTCCGCCGCCGAATACCGGGCTGCTTGGGATGCCATCGAGAAGCAATGGGAGGAGACGCTCGACCGCGCCAGGCGCCTACCCGAGGCGAAGCTGCACGAGCAGGTCGACGGCGAGTGGTCGTTCGTCGAGACGCAGCGGCATCTGCTGATGGCCGGCGATGCCTGGATCGGCAACGCCGTGCTCGAGGAGGAGGCGCCGTACCACCCGCTGGGCCTTCCTAGCGGCTGGATGCCGGCCGAAGCATCGGCGAAGCTCGGGCTCGCCCTCGATGCCACCCCGACGCTCGACGAGGTACTCGCGCCGCGGCTCGCCCGCATGACCACGATGCGCCGGGTCGTCGACGAGCTCACCGAGGCCGAGCTCGATCGGGTGTGTGGTCGCAAGCCGGCGGACCCATATCCGGACCGGGAGTACGTCGTGCGCCGCTGCCTCACGGTGGTGTGCAAGGAAGAGGCCGAGCATCACCGGTATGCGGTCCGCGACCTCACCGTGCTCGAGGCCGGTGCCCGAACCGAGTGAAGGCGCGTCCCGGCAATGGACGGCGATCTCGCGATCCTGCGCTTGACCAGCCCGTCTTGCTGTCGGAGCCCCTCATCGCACCCGCGCTGCCCAGCCAGGGCGCGGTGCCGACCGGCGAGGTAGCCACGACCGGCTACGGAAAGACCAGCAATACGGGCTTCCCCAACGAGCGACGCGAGGTCTTTCTCGATGTCACGCCGCGGTGGACCTGCGAAGGCGACCTACGGCACTCCGCGCTCACCCACGCCGCCGAGAACGGCGCCAACACCGGCACGCTCCTGGCCTACTCCGGCCATGCCTCTGTAGCCAGCCTGGCCCGCTACACCCGGGTCTCACCCGACGCCCTCACACGCTGGCAAGCCCGTCGCGATCCCAACCGCCGAGCCTAACCAGGCCGAACTTCTCTCCGCGGCCCGTTTCTGCCGTATTCCGGTGGCACCCGAGGTACGGCTCGATGTGGCCAAGCGGCTATCTCTCGGCGAGAACACCGGTCCAGGCAGTACAGGCGATCAGGCATAGATCACAGCTTGGCGGCGGAAATCCCGTCGACCTGGTCGGATCCGGGTGTGCGGCACCACGAACCGGAATAGCGCACTGCGGACTGTTTGCACCCCGGCCCCCGAATCGATCGCACAGGCCGGCTTCGTCGACCATCTACCCGTCTCGGCGGAGGTGACCGTGCAGGAAGGTGTGGATGCCTGCAGCGACTGTCTTGGTGAGCTCATCGGTGGGCAGAGCGGCGTGATGCGCGGGCAGTCCGGCTGAGATCAGCAGCAACAGGTGTAGGGCCGCACGGTCGGGGTCGTCGATCCGCAGCAGCCCCCGGTCGGCCATCTGTCGCAGGTGACCGCCCAGTTCACGGCGGACGCGGCGCGGCCCGGTCTGCTGCCAGGTGTCGATCGCTTCCTGAGGAACGTGGCCCGCTTCGGCGTTGATCTGTCCGACCAGAGAGAAGTGGGCGGCGCTGTCGGGCCTCGGGGTCACCCAGTCCAGCCCGAACTCGATGAGGTCGGCCTCCACATCGGTGACCTTGCGCAGGTGACGGTCGATGATGGCGATCTGCACGTCGGCCGCCCGGGTGGCGCTCTCCTGTATCACGGCCAGGAACAACGCGGCCTTGTCGGTGAAGTGGTTGTAGATGGTCCGGGTGGACACTCCGGCTTCAGCCGAGATCTCGTCGATGCTGGCGCGCGTGAAGCCGTCGCGGGCGAACACCGTCAGGGCGCCGTCCAGGATCGCCTGCCGCTTACCGGTCAGTCCGCCGCGAGGGCGCGCCTTTGTCGTGTTTTGCCTGTTCATCTCGGATCCTCCAGTATTTTACAGTCGTCGTTTTACTTTTTGCCATGCACGTTGTACTTTACCTCATGTCGGGCCACCACGGTCCGCAATGAGGAGTGACAAACATGATCAGGATCGCCATTGTCATCGGCAGCACCCGCCCCCGTCGCCGGACCGCGGTCGCGGCCCGCTGGGTCGCCGAGGTCGCCGACCGTCACCCCGCTGTCACCGCTGGGGAGGCAACGTTCGAGGTCGTCGACCTGGCCGAATACGGGCTGTCGGTACTTGACGAGCCCCTTCCCGCCCTGTTCGGCGACTACCACCACGCCCACACCAACCAATGGGCCCAGACGATCGCGTCGTTCGACGGGTTCGTCTTCATCACCCCCGAGTACAACCGCTCGGCCCCGGCCGCGCTGAAGAACGCCATCGACTTCCTGTTCGCCGAGTGGAACAACAAGGCCGCCGGTTTCGTCAGCCACGGCGTCCACGGCGGCGTGCGTGCCGTGGAGCACCTGCGGCAGGTCATGACCGAGCTCCAGGTGGCCAACGTGCGCACCCAGGTCGCGCTGTCGGCCTTCACCGACTTCGAGATCACCGACCCGGCCGAGCCCGGCACCATCGCCCCCGGCCGGCACCAGGAGCCGACCCTGAACGAGTTGCTCGACGAGGTCATCGCCTGGTCGCGGGCACTCAAGCCGCTGCGTGAAGCAGCCGGTCAGACAGCGGCAGCGTGAACATGCGCTACCGGCTGCTGGGCCGTACCGGACTGCGGGTCTCCGAAGTCTTCCTCGGCGCGATGACGTTCGGCGAGGAGCAGATCGGCGCCTCGCCGCAGGAAGCCCGCCGCATCTTCGACCTGTACGGCGAAGCGGGCGGCAACGTCATCGATACCGCGAACTTCTACTCCGGCGGCCGGAGCGAGACCATCCTCGGCGAACTATTGGTGGGTCGCCGCGACCGGTTCGTGGTGGCCAGCAAGTACTCGGTCTCGCGCGACGGCGGCGACCCCAACGCCGCCGGCAGCCACCGCAAGAACCTCGCCCTGTCGCTGGAAGCCAGCCTGCGCCGGCTGGGCACCGACTACCTCGACCTGTACTGGGTGAACCTGTGGGACAGGCACACTCCGATCGAAGAGACCGCGCGGGCGCTGGACGACGACGTACGCGCCGGAAAGATCCTCTACGTCGGCATGTCCGACGCCCCGGCCTGGGTCATCGCCCACGCCAACACACTGGCCGATTGGCGCGGCTGGACCCCGTTCGCAGCCCTCCAAGCTCCCTACAGCCTGCTCAATCGCGACATCGAACGAGAGCTGCTCCCCATGGCCCAGGCGTTCGGCCTGACGGTGGCCGCCTGGGGACCGCTCGCCCACGGTGTTCTGTCTGGCACGTTCACCTCGGCGACGGGACCGCGCCAGGTCACCCGGATCAACCCGCGCTCGCTCGGAGCCCGAGACCACACCGTCGCCCAAGCAGTGCAGGAGGTCGCCGACGAGATCGGCGCCTCCCCCGCACAAGTGGCCATCGCCTGGACCCGTGCACGCTCGCAAGCCGTACACCCGATCCTGGGCGCCAGAACCGCCGAGCAACTCAACGACACCCTCGGCGCCCTGGACCTCACCCTGCCCAACGACTCCGTAAGCCGCCTGGAGTCGGCCATTGACTTCACCCCCGGTTTCCCCGACGACTTTCTCGCCCAGGCCGGCCCGGCGGTATTCGGCGAGTCCTCCGCCCGACTCGACGGAAGACGGCTCCCATGAGCCTGGTGGCTCGCAGACGTCAGGGCCGTCCCGCTGTGACCTTGGCCGCAGTGCTGCTGGGTTTCCTCACCCTGCCGATGCTGATGTCCGGTACGACCGTCGCGCTACCGCGAATCGGCGCCGACCTGCACGTCTCCGGACCGGCCCTGCAGTGGGTGCTCGTCGGTTACTTCCTGGCCGCCTCGTCCTTGATGCTGGTGGCCGGCTCACTGGGTGACCTGTTCGGGCGTCGTCGCATCTTCGCGATCGGCGCCGCCCTCTACACCGCCGGCGCCGGGATCAGTGCCCTGGCCGGCGACATCATCCTGCTCAACGCTGCCAGAACCTTGTCCGGGGTCGGCGCGGCCGGGGTGATGGCCGGTGGCGGCGCGATCCTCGGCGCCACCTTCACCGGGACCGCCCGCACCCGGGCGTTCGCGGCCATGGGCACCACCGCCGGCATCGGCTTGGCCGCGGGCCCCACCCTGTCCGGTGTCCTGGTGGATTCGCTCGGCTGGCGGACCACGTTCGCCGTCTTCGCCGCCGCCGGCATCCTGCTGTGGGCAGGAACGTGGTTCATGTCCGAATCACGGGCGGCTGATCGGCGCGGGATTGACCTGCCCGGCATCCTCACCCTCATCGGCGCGCTCGCGCTGATCATGTTCGGGATCAACCAGGCGGCCGAGGCGGGCTGGGGCGAGGTGCGGGTGCTTGGGCCCATCGCGGCCGGGGCGCTCCTGCTGGTGGCCTTCACTCTGATCGAACACCGTAGCCCCCACCCGGTGCTCGATCTGAGCGTGCTGCGCGACCGAAGGTTCATGGCCTGGTCGCTGGCCAGCCTGTTCGTCTCGGCCGGGCCCGCAGGAGTGGAAATCTACCTGCCCGTCTACCTGCAGGGCGCAACCGGAGCCTCGGCCCGGTCCGCAGGCCTGACCATGCTGATGCTGACCGCCCCGGTCCTGCTCCTGCCGCAGGTCGCCGGCAAGCTGATCAACCGCGGCGTCTCACCACGGATCATCATCACCCTCAGCCTGCTGCTGATCGCGGCCGGCAACGCGTGGCTCATCGTGCTCCACCCTGCCATCGCCGCCCTCGGACTTCTCGGCCCGCTCGCCACCATCGGCATCGGCCTGGGACTGGGGGCCGGCCTCGCCGACGCCCAAGCGCTCAACCAGGTCCAACCCGACCAGATTGGCATGGCCACCGGCCTGCTCAACACCATCCGCGCCGGCGGCTCCACGCTGATCATGACGGGCTTCGGCACCGGCCTGATCACCCTGCTCCAGTCCTGGCTCGGGGCCACACAGCCCGCCGCCCAGATCGCCGCGGGAGACCTCACCGGCCCAGACCGAGCTCTCCATGCAGCCCTGTTCACCGACGCCTGGCAGCTGGCCCTGTCTTTTGTCGCCGTCATCTGCGCCGCCATCGCACTTGCCATCTGGATCTTGCTAAACCCGGCCCGGCGACGACCCATGGCTGATCACCACTCCAGCCCTGACCTCGAAACCCGATCCTCATCCCTGTCACGGCAGAGCTGATCCGACAACCGCATCTCACAATCTGTGGAGAAATGATGTTCATCGCCTATACCGTCTTCGCGATCTTGCTGTCACTACTCCTGGTGATCTCCGGCCGATCCAAGCTCATCAAGGATCCGGAGGTGACGGCCACCATGACCCGCCTCGGGGTAGGGCTGCGGTGGTTCCCCGCGCTGGCCGCCCTGGAGATCGCGGGCGCGCTCGGGCTCCTGGTCGGCATCTACTTCCGCCCACTCGGCATCGCCGCCGCGATGGGTGTCGTGCTCTACTTCGTCGGCGCCCTGGGCGCACACCTGCGGGCTGGTGACATCAAGGGAGCGCCCATCCCCGCGGTGCTGGTGCTGCTCTCCGCAGCTCCACTGGTGCTAGGCATCGCCTCGTGAAGCTCGACCGCCCTCGCTGAGGCAGGCGTGCTGCCGCCAGAAGGGCCGAACTACTGGCCCAGGCAATCCATGTGCCAGCGGCAACAGCCCAGGCGACATCCTCTTCGGAGGCGTTGTTCGCCAGCACGCTGTTGGTGCGAAGGCAAGCTGACTCTCGGCTCTCACCGTGCTCCTCCTACGCGAGTCCGGCTTGTCCGGGTCCAGGTGACGGTAGATCGTGGCTCGGCTGACGCCGAGCCGCCCAGCAATCTGGGCGACGGTGTAGCGGCGCCTGCCGTCGGCACCCTTGGTGTCGTACAGGGTTCGGGCCATCCCGATCCCGCGAGCGTCCAGGGCCGGTGGGCGGCCGCCGACGCGACCGGGGGCGCGGGCCGAGGCCAGGCCTTCCAGGGTGCCCTCGACGATGAGCTCACGGAGGAACTCATCGAAGGCGCCGAACATGTGGAACTGCAGTCGCCCGGAAGAGAGGGGAGCACCGGCACGAGGTCTGTCCCGTGCCGGTCAGCGACTGGGCGCGTTCACCCGCGTCAGGGCGCGTTCCACACGCCCGTGGGGGCGATCTCGGCCACCCAATCCGCGAAGTCGCGGGGCTTGCGGCCGAGGGCACGTTCGACACCGTCGGCCAGCGAGCTGTTGCGGCCGTCGAAGAACTCGGAGATGAGCGTGGCCAGCGGCTCGGCGAACTCGCGTGGGGCACCGTCGCCGACGATCGCGTCGGCGAACTGGTCTCGGGTGATCGGCTCGTAGCGGAGCTCCCGGCGATCGCCCGGGCGATCTCGCCGACGGCGTCGGCGAAGGTCCACAGCCGGGGGCCCGTCAGCTCGTAGCGCTCACCCACGTGGCCGTTCTCCGTGAGGGCCGCCACCGCGACATCGGCGATGTCGTCGGCGTCGATGAATGGGTCGGCGTTGTCGCCTGCGGGCAGTGCCAGCACGCCCTGACGCAGCGGTTCGAGGAACACGCCCTCGTCGAAGTTCTGATTGAAGGAGGCCGGGGCAAGGATGGTCCACTCGACCGGGAGGCTCGTCACGGCGTCCTCGCACCGGATGGCCTCATCCTGGTTGCGGGCGGACAGCAGAACCAGGCGCTCGACACCGGCATCGACCGCCAGCCGGGCCACGGCGGCAATGGCGTCGCCGGCGCCCGGGAGGGCATCGAGGTGCGGCGCCTGCGCGGCCGCATCGAGCTGGACGGCGTCGGCTTCCGCCACGACCCCCGCGGTCCCTGGACGCTACGTGGCGTGACGGTGTCGATCAGTCCCGGCCAGAAGGTCGCGCTGGTCGGCGCGTCAGGTTCGGGCAAGAGCACGCTGGCCCGGGTACTGCTGGCGCTGCACACCCCGGTGGAGGGCGAGATCCGCTACGACGGCGTACCCGCGAGCGAGCTCAACCTGCACACCCTGCGCCGCCGGTTCGGCGTCGTCACCCAGGACCCGTCCCTGTTCAACGGCACCATCCGCGAGAACATCGCGCTCAACGACCCCGACGCCCCACTGGAGCGCATCGTCGCGGCGGCAAAGCTGGCCGCGCTGCACGACGACGTCATGTCCATGCCCATGAAGTACGACACCGTGCTGACCGAGGGCGGCAGCCTGTCCGGCGGCCAGCGGCAACGACTGGCGCTGGCCCGCGCCGTACTGTCCCGGCCCCGGGTGCTTCTCCTCGACGAGGCCACCAGCAACCTCGACAGCGCCACCGAGGCCGCCATCGAAGCCCGCCTGGCTCGGCTGCCGCAAACCAGGATCGTCATCGCTCACCGCCTCAGCACGGTCAGGGACGCCGACCTCATCCTGGTCCTCGACGCCGGGCGCGTCGTGCAGCGCGGCACCCACGAACAGTTGATGGCCGTGCCCGGCGTTTACGCCGAACTGCTCGCCGCGCAGAGCGGCGTCCCGCCGCGCCGTTGAGCCCGGCCCGGTGCCCGGGACATTCCGCCCGGACCTCGAGACCAGTGCCCCGCGCGGTCCGGGACCGGTTGACGGTTGGCTGCGCATGATGAAGGATCCTGACGCGTTCCGGCGGGTGGCCGCCGCAATCGCCCTGTTCGCCTGGCCGGTGCTGGAGTTCCTGGCCTTCCTCACCTCTCCGCCGGGGGCCGAGCACGATCCGGCCGTCTTCCGTACGAACGCGACGGCGGTCCAGGTCAGCGCCCTGCTCTACATCTGGGCGGCGCTCAGCCTCATCCCGGTCGTCCTGGCCCTGGGACACCTCCTGCGCCGGCGCGCCCCCATGACAAGCGGGATCGCCACCGCGACCGGGCTGATCGGCGCCGGACTCGGGCTGACCTTGTTCACCACCGACTTCTACGACCTGGCCCTGGCCCAGACCCTGCCCGACGCCCAGGCCGAAGCGGTCACCCAGCAGGCCAACAACCTGCCGGGCTTCGTGTACGGAATGCTCCTGCCCGGATTCGCGCTGCACCTCGCCCTGACCGCGCTGCTGGTGACCCTGGCCAAGGTCAAGTCCGTGCCCTGGTGGGTCCCGGCCGCCGCACTGGCCGGCACCCTCGTGCCGTTCCTGACCATGGACCAGACGCCCGTCGCCCAGTCCACCGGCGCCCTGCTGCACCTGGCCGCCTACGGCTGGATCGGACGCCGCGTACTGCGCATGACGGACACCGAATGGCGGAGCGGCGTCCCAGGGGCGCGGCACGTCACCCTCGGGACAGAAGCCGGTGCAGGGTTTCGAGGTCGTTGAGCGGCGGCCGAGGCGGCCTTTGAACAGACACTCGGTGCGCGGGGCAGGACAGCCGCCCCGCAGATAGGACTGACGTCGCCGGACGCGGGAGCACGGTGGCCGGGAGCGCACGCTTCGCCGTCGAACTCACGGCGCAGCGGCTTGCGCTGTCGGGTCACGCCGGGCAATCAGTGGGCGGATCTGCAACTCCCGGACCAAGCAACGGTACGCCGTGATCATTCCCAGCGGAAGAGTGCGGAAGCCACAGCGACGCCGAACACAGTGGTGACCCCGATGCTGGCCCAGTTCTCCCAGGCCACGCTCTCGCCCATCCATGTGGACTGGAAGGCTTCGACGGCAGCACCGAAGGGGAGCCAGGAGCCGACTTCGGCCAGCCGCTCGGGCAGGTTCTCCATGGGGCCGAACATGCCGCCGAGTGCAGCCATACCGAAGAAGCCGACCAGGCCAATGGCGACTGCCGCGTTGGGTGTTGGAGCCACTGATGCCACGATCATGCCCACGGAGTACATCGCCAGACACAGAGCTAGCAGGACCAACACAGCCACCAGCACGTCACTGGGCAGGGCGGCGTCGAAGAACTGAATCGCGATTCCGAGGGCGATGGCGATGCCGAAGAGCATCTGGAGGAAACTGACCACCGTCTGGGCCACCAGCACCATCGCAGGAGATGCCGGGGTGACCGCCAGTCGGCGGAGTACTTTGCTCTTGCGATAGGTGGCTAGGTAGCCGGGGAAGTTCATCACCGCGATCATGGTCACTACCAGGGCCAGGACCACTGGCACCGTGTGGAAGTCCAGAACGGTGACACCGGGCCGGATCTCTTCGTCGGGGTTTTCCAGCGAGAGGCCGTTCATCACCAGGAGCAGCACGGGAACAGCTAGTGGGATGATGACGTTCGCGGGGTCCCGGGTGATCATCCTTGCCTCGGCCTGGATCATCCGCAGCCCCGCTCGGAGCCCTGGCCGACGAGCGTGGACAGCAGGTGTCGTCGTGGTGGTAGCGGTCATCGGTAATCTTCCTCCTCGTCCAGAAGCGCTTTGCCGGTCAGCTGCACGAAGGCATCTTCCAAGGTGGCGGCCGTGGCCTGTGCTTTGAGTTCCGCCGGGCTGCCCCGAGCGATGATGCGTCCGGCGTCGATGATCAACACCTGGTCACAGAGCCGTTCCACCTCGTCCATGGCGTGGCTGATCAGGATCACCGTCTGATCCTTCAACGACTCGATCGTCGACCACACCCGGCGTCGCGCCTTGGGGTCCAGCCCGGTGGTGAGCTCATCGAGGATGACTACCTGAGGCTGACCGATCAGCGCCAGGGCGATGGAGAGCCTCTGTTTCTGTCCCCCGGAGAGCCTGCTGAATCTGGTCTTGGCCTTGTCCTGTAGCTCAACCATGGCGAGGGCCTGGTCGGCATCCAGGGGATGGGGGTAAAAGCTACGGTAGAGGTCTACCAGCTCACGAGCGGTCAGGGCATCATGCAGGTTGGCCTCCTGCAGCTGCACGCCGAGCACCTGACGTACTTCGGCCTCGTTGCTGAAGGGATCCAGGCCTAGAATCCGCACACTGCCCTTCGTGGGCCGGCGCAGCCCGGCGATCATCTCCACGGTCGTGGTCTTGCCGGCCCCGTTGGTGCCCAGCAAACCGAAGGTTTCCCCTACAGGCACCTGCAGGCTGATGTCGTCGACTGCCGTCTTGTTCTTGTACCGCTTGACCAGATGCTGGGCATCGATGGCCAAAGGCCTGGTTGCGCTGCTCATGCTGATCAGTCTTCTGCGCCTGAGCTGCCGCAGGCAGGTGCCGACGGTCATGACTTCGGCCATGACTTTCGGCACCTTGGCCGTCCACCGGGCACAGGTAGGCTCGGTCGCCATGACCCACACCCCGGCCACTGTGGCCGTCGGCCACAAGGGCGGACGCCGCGCCGACGACTTTGCTCGACATGCGATTGTGGGACTCAGCCTGGTCATTGGCGTGCTCACCCTGGCCATGGACGAACTCGCGATGCCGGCCTGGACATGGTCCGCCACCCTGGCGGTGTGGTTCGCCGCCACGAACCTGTCGGTCAGCCGATTGCCCGGCCGCACCGGCCAGCTGCTGTTGTACGGGTGTGCTGTGCTCACCTCCTGGGTGCTGCTGATGACCGTGTCGTCCAGCGGCAGCATGGCCGTGACGCTGCTGATCGTGATTGCCGCCATGGGCACCTACCTGATGCCCATGGGGTGGGTGCTCTGTGTGGTGGTGCTGAACTGCGCGGTGACCTCTGCGTATGCTTGGTCTGCCGGCGCGGATCTCGTCAAAACGATCGCGTCCGGGGTCTTCTATCTCATCGTTCATCTGGCCGTAGTCTCCACCGCCTATGCGATGTCGCGAGAAGCCCTGCTCCGGGCCGAAATGGAGCAGAAGACCCTGGAACTGGAAGCAGCAGGAGTGCTGCTGGAAGACTCCGCAGCCTCCTCCGAACGGCTGCGCATCTCCCGAGAGCTCCACGATTCGCTCGGCCACCAGCTCACTGTGCTCAACCTGGAGCTGGCCGCTGCCCAGCACCGCCTGGAGAAGGAGGCCGCCCAGCACGGCGAAGGCCCCGCCGTGCTGGAACACCTCCGGCGCGCCGGAGGTATGGCCAAGGACGTGCTCGCCGATGTGCGCAGCACAGTCGGGGAGCTGCGGGTGCCCAGCCAGGCTGACGTGCAGCAGGACTTGGAACGGCTGGCCCGCGCCGTGCCCAGCCTGGAGATACACGTAGAGGTTGACGCCGAGGTGGAAGCCGACGAAGAGAGATCAACAGTTCTGGTGCGAGTAGCCCAAGAGATCATCACCAATACCCTCAAGCATGCCGGGGCCGCTGAACTGGCACTCACGGTGAAATTGGAGGATGGCACGCTGACCCTGACCGGCATCAATGACGGCACCACGCCAGGTAGCATCACCATGGGAAACGGCCTCACCGGACTGAAAGAGCGCCTGAAGCCGTTCGGCGGACACCTGACCATCCGCACCACACCACAGTTCACCGTCGAGGCTCGGCTGCCGGCGACACATGATCGGCGACTGCAGAAGTGACAGACACCGCTCCGCGCGTACTGGTGGTTGATGACCAGACCCTGGTCCGCCACGGTATCCGCACCCTGCTTGAGCTGGCTGGCATCGAAGTGATCGGTGAGGCATCCGACGGTGCCGAGGCACTTCAGGCATGCTCTGCCCACAGCCCGGATGTCGTCCTGCTCGACCTCCAGATGCCGGTGCATGACGGGCTCTGGTTTCTCAAGAAGCAGTACGAGCAGGGGATCGAGATTCCTGTTCTGGTGCTGACCACCTTCGACGACGACGCCCTGGTTCTCGACGCCATGCGCGCCGGGGCCAAGGGTTATCTCCTCAAGGACGTCACAGTCGAACAGCTTTCCCGGGCCGTTGAGTCGCTCGCCTCCGGCGGTACTTTGATCGGCCCCTCCATTACCGATCGGCTAGTGCGGTTCATCCGGTCCGGAGCACAGCCCAGCGGTGCCGCCGGGGTCGTCGTCGACGACCTCACAGACCGTGAGCTCGAGGTATTGCGACTGGTGGCCGAAGGCTACTCCAACAGTCAGATCGCCGAACTGGTGCGCTTGGCCGAGGGCACGGTGAAGAACTACATTTCCTCCATCCTGATGAAGCTCGGAGCCCGTGATCGCACCAACGCCGTACTGCGAGCCATTCGCGACGGGATACTTGGTTAGGAGTGCGGGTAGTGGCGCTACGTCCGTCTTGGCATCGCTCAATAGGTTGACGGTATGGGGGCCGTTCGGTGCCTTTCCAGCCCTGAGCAGCCGCCGATACTGCTGTGTTACCAGGGCCGGATTCGGCGGTAGCGGCTTGAGGGTCATGTGGTCACGGGCGGCCCGGCCGCGGCGTCAGCCCGCCCAGGGCCTCCGGTACCGGCGTAGGTGCGGACCTCGACGGGCCGCTCCGCCGATCGGCACGTCGACCAGGTCGATCACGTCGGCGTCGAGGTCCGGGCGGGCTTCGGCCTGACCGGCGAACCAGCCGGCCACGGTTGGGCCGAAACGGCCGTCGCGGACGCTGCCGACGATGACGGCCAGCCTCAGCGGGTCAGCGGTCATGGTGTTCTCCCCCCGTACTTGCGGCCTGTCGCAGGGCCGCCAGCAAGGTGGTCTCGGTCTGGGATCCGGTGAGCGGGGCAGGTTCTCGATGAGGAAGACCGGCACGCCGGTGATGCCGAGGCGGCGCACGCGGTCGAGCCGGGCGCGCACTTCCAGGGAAGGCACGTGGCCGGTGGTGATGCCGACCTCGGCGGCCAGCCGGGCGCGCGTGGCGGGGTCGCCGATGTGCAGCCCGTCGGCGAAGTGGGCGCGAAACAGGCGTTCGGCCATGAGCTTGGCCTTGCCCTATCGCGGGCGTCGGCGATGAGGCCGTGGGCGTCGAAGGTGTCGGTGGCGATCGCCTTGCCGTACTCCAGCCGCAGGCCCTCGCGGGCTGCGCGTTCGGCAAAGGCGAGCGCTCCGGCGGCCGCTTGCGGGCCGAAGGTCTGTTCCAGGACCGTCAGCAGCGGGCGCGCGTCGGCTGGGGCGAGCTCGAAGGGCAGGAGCTCCACCGCCACCGGCAGGCCCGCCGCCCTGAGCCGGTCCGCGGCGCGGGTGAAGCGGGTGTAGCCGAGGTAGGAGTGTACGGCTGCCTTAGCGGTTACGCTGCGGTTCGATCTCACCGATGCGCAGTGGGCGCGGCTGGAGCCGTCGCTGCCCGCGCCCAAGAGGCCAGGTCGGCCATCGCAGTGGAGCAAGCGCCAGCTGATCAACGGGAGCCGCTGGCGGGTCCGGTCGGCGCGCCGTGGCGGGACGTAACGGAGTGGTACGGCTCCTGGCTGGCCGTGTACAGCCTGTTTCGCCGCTGGCGGCGGGCCGGCATTTGGCCAGCGAGCCACGTTCCGCAGGCCGGCGACGTGTGGCCACTTCTTCAGGAACTCCAGGACTCGCGCGTTGTACTCGGCAGGCTTCTCGGCCGGGACAAGGTGCCCGGCCCCCTGGATGAAGGCCGTCTGGGAGCCTTCGGACAGCAGCCTGCCGATGGCGTCGAGGTCGGCCTGGTCGAGGACGACGCTGTTGTCCTCGGTCCCGTGCAGGTAGACCGTGGGCTGCGTCGGCAGCGGCGCGGCGCTATTTCACGCTGTGGCTGCGCCAGCTTAGCCGTGCCGGCCAGGGTTGGGATTCCCGCGCTGCCTGCTTTGGTGGACATCGGCACCGACAGCCGACCCGTCCGTCGGCCTCTTGATTTCTCCCACGGACTGACCAGGCGGCTCTTTCGCCTGGCCGGGAGGCGTCTTCGCCGAGGGTTCTCGGGTCTGGCCAGGGGGTGTGTGCTTGGCGTGAGGCTTCAGGGACTTACGGGCACTGGCAGTAGGAGAGGGACGGTGAGTGCGTGACAACTCATTGAGCGGCCCAGCCGCTTGCCGATGACTGGCCTTCGTCGGATGAGTTCGCGTAGGGGACGGGGTGTATTTGGGTGGTGGGGTGTGCGTGCGTCGCTGCGTCTTGACCGGAGCCGGTTCAGTGGTCTGCTCGACGGTCGGTCGGGCGCTTGGGGGCGGCGCGAAGGCGATGGGGGCCGCCCGGGTGGTCGGCGTTGCCATGGTGCGGTTGCGGGCCAGGGCGGCGTGGGCCGGGGTGGTGGCGTTGTCGCCGGGGAGGTGGAGCGGGTCCAGGGTGGTGCTGCTGCCGGGGATGGTCAGCAGGATGGCGGCGAGAGCCAGGTGGACGAGGCCGGCCAGGACGACGGCGGTTTTGAGGGATCGCGCCGTGCGACTGGATCGCTGGTCCGGCGGCGGGACGTGGACGGTCACGAGGGTGTGTGCTGGATCGGCGCCACGTTCCACCTCCGGATCTTCAGACGGGCCGCATTGATCTAGACATGGGATGCGGGAGATCGTCAAGAGTGTTGACGCGGCTTGTCGGATGGCAGATGACTTTGCGCAGGTCAGGCATGCTTACGGCCGCGCCTTCCGATTTGTCGGTTTGCTGTGAGTTTGCTGGGAGTCCTTTCCCGGCGCGATGGCGGTCGGTCAAGCGCGACCTGGCTCGTTCACGGACTGTTACGCGCGCAGCCAGGGCGCCAGAGCGGACTCGATCGAACCGATCATCGCAGATGGAAGCGCTCCCGAACGGCTTATCGGTCGAGTGTTCGCATAGGGCGCTGGGTCACATTCGGTGATCATTGACCGGTTGTGCCGGTTTATGGCGTGATTCGGGTGCTTTTGCTCTGCGGATCTTTAGGTCCTCTTTATGCGCGGCCTCCTCGCGGTGGTCGTGCGGGAGTGGAGTGCGCTCATGTCGCAGTCGTCCGATCAAAGTCCCGATCCTTTATGGCCGCGCCGGCGGCGTCGTGGCCGGTTACGGAGCGTGGTCGCCACAGTGGTCGCGTTCGTCCTGCTGGCTTCGCTGACGCCGCCGCCTCCCGCCGCGGCGCAGACGTACGCGGCGTCGTCGGCTGAGCCTGGGGCGATCAGCCGGTTCGCCTCCTGGCTGGGTGGCACGGTGGCGGGCTGGTTCGCCGAGGAGCCGAAGGGTGGGATGCGCCCCACCGGCAACGTCGTCCTGCCGGGCCGCGAAGGCACGGCCGCCCCGCGGCAGGCGGCGCCGAAGCCGCCGGGCAAGCGGGTCAAGGAGCTGACCGGGAAGCGGTCGCGTTTCGCCAAGGTCTACGAGCTGGAGGACGGGCGGCTGCAGGCCGAGGTGTCGGCCGCTCCGGCGCACTACCTCGACGGCGACGGCGGCTGGCATCCGGTCGACACTTGGGTGGAGCAGGTGTCGCAGGACGGGTTCACGCACGGCAACGACAAGACGGGGTTCTCCTCCCGGTTCGGCGCCGGCTCGGATCGGCTGGTGCGGCTGACGCTGGGCGAGCGCCGGCTCACGCTCGGCGTGACGGGCCCGGCGCGCGAGGTGGCGCCGGAGGTGGACGGCTCCACGGTCACTTACCGGGGTGCGCTGGGTGAGGGCGCGGACCTGGTCTACGAGGTCACCGAGACCGGGGTGAAGGAGAACATCGTCCTGGCGCGGGCCCCGGCGGGCAGCCCGTCGTATGGCTTCACCCTCACCGTGTCCGACGGGTTGCGGGCCGAGGCTCAGGCTGACGGGTCGATCGACTTCCTGCCGCCCTCGGGCAAGACACCGGTGTTCACGATTCCGAAGCCGTTCATGATCGATGCGGCGGACGATCCGGCGTCACCGTACGGCAAGCGCTTCTCGTCCGCCGTCACGCAGAGCGTGACCCAGCAGGGCGACCAGGTGAGCATCACCGTCACACCGGACGCGGCCTGGCTGGCCGCGCCCGAGCGGGCCTGGCCGGTGACCATCGATCCGACCGTGGTCGTGGCTCCGGACGCGCAGACCTCCAGCGACGCGATGATCGTCTCCACCTCGGCGGGCGTGAACTTCGACTACGACCTGCGGCTCGGCGCCGGCCGGTCAGGCACCGCCGTGCACCGCGGGCTGATCCAGTTCCCGCAGGTGGCGACCGCGATCCCGCCGGGAGCGGTGCTGGACAAGGCCGAGCTGGGGCTCTACTACGACCAGGCGCTGGCCGGCAACAACACTCCGGTGGCGCTGGAGGCCCGGGCGGTCACCCAGGCATGGGACGCCTCCACCGTTACCTGGAGCTCAATCAACACCGCCATGGGCGCGGTGGCGGCCACCGCCACCTACCAGCCGGCACAGGCCAACATCTGGCACACCTACACCATCACCGACCTGGCACGTGGCTGGATCAGCGGCACCGTGCCGAACCACGGCGTCATGGTCAAGGCCGTCAACGAGACGGTCGCGGCCGGTGGCCCCGTCTATGCGGCCGGTGACTGGGGGTCGGGCTTCCCGGAGAACCCGATGCCCAAGCTGACGCTCACGTACGGGATGCCGTCGGTGGAGCTCGGGCGGCCGCTGGTGGTGCACGCCACCGGCGCGGAGCTGGTGTGGAAGCCGTACGACGGGCCGGGCGAGGTGGCCGAGTACCAGGTGCACCGCAGCACGGACGCGGCCTTCACCCCCTCGCCGGCCACGCTGGTGGCGCCGCTGCCGGGTGATGCGACCAGTTACACCGACACCTCCGCCACCCCGCGGACCCGGCCGACCTACCGGGTGGTCGCCGTCCGCACCGACGGGCAGACGTCGGCGTCCGGCCCGATCACCGTGGGCCTGCCGAACGCGGGCATCTCCTCGGCGACGATCCCGGCGACCATCGACACCACCCTGAGCAGCTGCCAGCCGAGCACAGGGCACGACCAGCTGGGCGAGCGGGCGAACCTGTCTGCGGGCTTCGGCGGCACCGCCTTGGGCAATACCCGGTCGCTGCTGAAGTTCGACACCTCCGTCATCCCGGCAGGGGTCAGGGATCTGTCGGCGGACGTGCGGGTGTTCCAGGTGGCGCACCGCGGCGGCGAGCCGACCATCCGCTTCCACCGGCTCACCCGCGGCTTCGACGAAACGGCCGCGTCGTGGACGAACGCCGCGCCCGGCGTCCCGTGGACCGCGCCCGGCGGCGACTACGAGACCGCGCCGGTCGGCGAAGGGTTCATCCCGGCCCCGTGGGACTACGAGTACTCCAGCTGGTGGACGCTGGACGGGTTCAGCGACCTGGTCAAGCAGTGGATCAGCGACCCGGCCGGCAACCACGGCCTGCTGATGCGGGCCGAGCGCGAGGGCAGCAAGGCCTGTGCGACCAGCGGCGACGGCGCCTCGTTCACCTCCTCGGAAGCGGCCGAGCCGGAGGTACGGCCGTGGCTGACGGTGGTCTACTCCGACCCGACGCTCACCTACCACGCCCCGGCCACCCCGGCCCGGATGGCCGGCGGTGAGCAGCAGAACGTCGAGGTGACCATCACCAACACCACGACCGAGACCTGGCCGGCGGCCACCACCCGGCTCGGCTACTTCTGGAAACTGCCGGACGGCACCGACGTCACCGGCGACACCCAGCAGTTCGCCGCGCTGCCGATCGACCTGGAGCCGCGCGACACGATCACCGTGACGGCGCCGCTCAAGGCGCCGGTGCTCACCTCGGGCAACCTCGCCGACGCCGCCACGGTCGTGTGGGATCTTCAGGACACCGTCACCAACAACTGGAAGTCGGCCAGCCACCATCTGCCGCAGTTGCCGCAGCAGATCCGCCTCGACTCCCCCACCAGCGACCTGCTGGGGCTGGAGAAGTTCTACTCCTACACCGGCAAGAACACCGGCGCCGGGACGACCGCGCTGGTCAACCCGTACGCGGGCAATGTGGTGTGGGGTTACAACGCCTTCTCCAACCCGTCGCGGGGCGCGCAGACGTTCGTCCGGATGACGTACAACTCGCTGGACACCTCCGCCTCCTCCATGGGCTACGGCTGGAGTCTGCAGACCTCCACCCTGCAACGCCTCGGCTCGCAACTGCACCTGCACCCGCCCGGCCAGCCCTGGCCGTCGCAGGTGCGGCTGACCGACGGCGACGGCACCACGCACGTGTGGCTGCGCGACCCGCCTACCTGCACCGCCAACTGCGCATACAAGAACCCGCGCGGCGTGCACCTGTATCTGCAGAAGACCGGCTCGCCGGACCCGTTGCGGCAGTGGGTGTTCACCAAGCCGGACCGCACCCAGTTCTTCTTCGACGACGAGGGCTTCCAGTCGGCGATCGTCGACAAGAACGGCAACACCATGTCGTTCACCTACGAGCGGCGTAAGTCCAACAACAAGCCGACCAAGTTCCTGCAGTACATCACCGACGCGGCCGGCCGACGGACACTGTCGCTGACGTACTACAAGAAGGGCCAGGACTACACCTACATCGGCGATGACGGCGCTGAGGTCGAAGCCACCAAGCTGACCAACCCGCACATCATCGACACCGTCGAGTCGATCACGGACATCGCCGGCCGCAAGGTCACCTTCGCCTACACCGACAAGGGCCTGATGGCCAAGATGGTCGACGGCGCAGGCGACGCCAAGGCCAAGACGTTCCGGTTCGCCTACGACGCCACCCAGGGCAACAAGAACGTCAAGCTCGTCACCGTCACGGACCCGCGCGGCAACGCCACCGACCTGCAGTACTACGAGGCGCCGGTCGACCCCAAGGACAAGTGGAAGATCGAGACCCTCACCGACCGGCTGGACGGGGTCACCCGCTTCGACTACGTCGACCCGGACGGCCCGCAGGGCGGCGTCATCCACGCCACCGTCACCGACCCGCTGCAGCATCCCACCAGGTACGTGCTCGACGCCTACGGCCGGCCACAGTCGATCACCAACGCGAAGAACGAGACCACCACGCTGGAGTGGGACCCCGACCACAACGTCACCAAGCTGACCGAGGCCAACGGCGCGTACGCGACCTGGACGTTCGACCAGAAGACCGGCTACCCGCTGGAACTGCGCGACGCCGAGGCCAACCACAACGACACCCCGCCCACCACGCTCACGTACGCGACCGGTCTGAACGGCTACGTCGCCGACCTGACCGCGAAGACATCGCCCGAGGGCCGCAGATGGCAGTTCGGCTACGACGCCAACGGCAACCTGAAGACGGTCACCGACCCGCTCGGCGTCAAGTCGGCCACCGAGGGCGACTACACCACCACTTATGAGTACGACCCGCTAGGCCAGCTGATCAAGGCCGTCGACGCCAACGAGAACCCGACGACGTTCGGCGACTACCACGCCTCCGGCTACCCCGAGACGATCACCGACGCCTATCTCAAGACCACCAAGACCGTCTACGACGTGCGCGGCAACGTGCTCTCGGTCACCGACGCCCTCGGCAAGACCACCACGCAGACCTACGACGTCTTCAAACGGCCTCTCGAGTCGAAGGTGCCCAAGGACCAGGACGCCTCGCCTCCGGTGTTCATCGTCACCCCGGCCCCGGTCTACGACCCGAATGACAACATCACTGAGTCGACCGCCCCGAACGGCGCCGTCTCCACGGCCGTCTACGACGCCGCCGACCAGCTCATCGAGTCGATCCTGCCCAAGGACGCCACCGACGGCCCCGACCGCAAGGCCACCTTCACCTGGGACCTGGCCGGCAACCTCAAGACGCAGACCGAGCCCAAGGGCAACCTGACCGGCGCGGACGTGGCCGAGTTCACCACGACCTACGTCTACGACCCGATCTACCAGCTGACCGACGTCATCAACGCCGACCAGCACAAGATCACCTACACGTACGACAACGTCGGCAACACCGTCAAGGTCGTCGACCCGCGCAAGAACACCACGCCCGAAGACGACCACACGGCGATCTACACCCCCGACCGCAACCACCGCGTCACCCAGGTCACCGACGCGGCCGGCCACACCACCAGCGTCGAGTTCGACCTCGACAGCCTCGTCGTCGGCCAGACCGACCAGGAGAACAACAAGACGATCACCGTCCACGACGAGCGCGGCGCCGTCATCGAGACCCGCGTCCCGCACGCCGAGACCGGCGGCGTCATCAAGTACGTCACCACCAGGTTCGAATACGACGAGGCCGGCAACCAGACCAAGACCATCACCCCGCGCGGCGTGGAGACCGCCGACGACCCCGCCGACTTCGTCAACGAGACCACCTACGACAAGCTCAACCGGCCCGTCGAGCAGATCTACCCGTACGACCCCGACGACCCGGTCTACAACACCCCCGACAAGGTGCTCTACACCTACGACGCAGTGTCGCGGCTGACGGAGATCTCCCACCCGCCCTCGCACGGGCAGACCGTCCGCAACGTCTCCACCATGTCCTACTGGGACAACGGCTGGTCCAAGACCACCACCGACCCGTGGGACATCAAGACCACCTACGACTACAACGAGCTCGGCCTGCAGACCAACCGCACCGTCACCAGCGCGGGCGGCTCGTCGCAGCGGGCGCTGGACTGGACCTACTACCCCGACGGCAAACTCAAGACCCACTCCGACGACGGCGTCCCCCTCGGCCTCGACGTGGTGATGGGCGACAACTCCGACACCGGCCAGGTCACCACGGTCGGCTCCTGGACCACCACCGGCGGCAACTCGTCCTCCAACATCGTCGGCCCGCAAACCACGGCCACCACCGGCTTCGTCGGCTACGACTACGCCGTTGCCCCGGCGGGCACCGGTGAGTCGGCCTTCACCTGGAACCTGACCACCCCCACCGAGGGCAGCTACCAGGTCCAGGCCGCCTACCCGGCCGGCGCGACCGCCACCAACGCCACCTACACCATCAAACACGCAGGCGGCCAGGCACAGGTCACCGTCGACCAGACGCAGAACCCGGGCACCTGGGTCGACCTCGGCACCTACACCTTCACCGCAGGTCTGGCCCACAGCGTCACCCTCACCGATGACGCCAACGGCACCGTCGTGGCCGACGCCGTCAAACTGGTGCGCGACAACAGCGGCGAGTCCGACACCGAAGCCAAGGACTTCGCCTACAGCTACGACGCCAACGCCAACCTCACCCGGATCACTGACAACTCCCCCACCGCCAAGATCGACCTGTGGGACATCGCCTACACCAACCTCAACCAGATCGACCGCATCGTCGAAAAGCTCGACGGCACGGTCAAGAACACCACCACCTACGCCTACAACGAGAACAGCGCCGTCACCCAGCGCACCCACGACAAGACGCTGGCCACCTACCGCTACGACGTCCGTGACCTGGTCGACGAGGTCGTCAACAAGAAGAGCGCCACCGACGCCAACCCCAAGACCACCCGCTACACCTACACCCCCCGCGCCGAACGCCTGACCGAGACCAAGGCCAACGGCAACACCGTCACCTACGACTACTTCCTGTCCGGCGTCCTGCGGCACTCGATCGAGAAGAAGCCCAACGCCACCGTCGTCGCCGAACACACCCTCGGCTACCAGGGCAACCTGCACCGCAACCGCGACCACGCCAAAATCCAGAACGCCGACTCCCCCGGCGCCTACCTGGAACACGTCTACGCCTACACCTACGACCCCCGCGACCGCATCGCCAAGACCGTCAAAACCCCCGTCGCCGGCGGCACCGCGGAAACCGAGACCTACTCCCACGACGCCAACAGCAACGTCTGGGAAGAAGAAGTCCTCGGCAAGAAGACCACCTTCACCTACGACCGCAACCGCCTCATGACGTCGGTGTCCGGCGGGCAGACCTCGACCTACACCTACGACCCCTACGGCCGGCTGCGCACCATCCAGGGCGGCGGCAAGGTCTGGGAGAAATACACCTACGACGGCTTCGACCACGTCGTCAAACACGAAAAGCTCGGCGGCGACGGCGTCACCTCGACGGTGACCAAGTACACCTACGACCCGCTGGATCGCACCACGTCGAAGACGGAGAAGGAAGGCACCGCCTCCGCCAAGACCATCACCTACTCCTACCTCGGCATGTCCGCCGAGGTCCTGGACGAAGAGGTGGCCGGCAAGCTCACCAAGTCCTTCCAATACTCGCCCTGGGGCGAACGCCTCTCGCAGGTGAAGGTCGCCGAGGAAGGCCGCGAGGAGTCCTCCTACTACGGCTACAACCCGCACACCGACGTCGAGCAGATCACCAGCGAGACCGGCGACACCCGCGCCACCTACGGCTACACCGCCTACGGCAAGAACGACGACAAACTCTTCACCGGCGTCGACAAACCCGACCCCGTCGACCCCACCGCCAAGGAGGAGTACAACCCCTACCGCTTCAACGCCAAGCGCTGGGACAACTCCACCGGCATGTACGACATGGGGTTCCGCGACTACAACCCCGGCCTCAACCGCTTCCTCCTCCGCGACACCTACAACGGCGCCCTCAACGACCTCTCCCTCGGCACCGACCCCTGGACTTCCAACCGCTACGCCTTCACCGGCGGCAACCCCATCAACATCATCGAACTCGACGGCCACAGCGGATGCACGCCCGGTGAATTCTGCAACACCGGTCGCCGCTCCGCGAGCGGCGACATCAAACCGGATGTACGGCCTGAGTATCCTGCATACCGCCCGGCAGGCGACCCGACGACTCCCACCCCGACTGCCCAACCCTCCCCTACACCGTCATCCACTGGACCAAAGGCCACTGACGCCGAAAATCCCCACCCCACGCCTAGCCCGGCGCCCGGGCAGGACATCAATGCGTACTTCCGATTCTGCGAACAAATCGGTCATGAGAACTGCGCATGGGGTAAGGCCGAGCCGTACGCCCTCTACGAGCTCTTCATCGCCGACTTCGTAGAATGCGCGAAAGGTGACGGCGCTTCCTGCATATGGGCTGCAATCAGCGTCGTCCCAGTAGGCAAAGTAGGATCATCGGTACGGGCCGGATTCAAGGCCGCGAAGGCAGGTACGGCTGGACGCCACATCGTCGGCAAGGGCGACGATCCTCTCGTTCCAGACTTGGTGGCAGAGATCGAAAAGCGCCACCCTGGCCATGTGGTTGCGCAAGGCATAGATGTAGTCGGCGCCGACGGCAGCGTGCTCACGGACTTCGACATCGTCACCAAAAACGCGGTCATCCAGGTCAAGACGGGAAGCGGAAAAGGCGCCTTGAAACAGGCTCTGGCCACGCAGAAACTCACCGACTACCCCATCATCATCTATCTGCCGCAGGCTGGTAAGCATGTGGTGCGAGGACTTGAGAGGAACGGATTCTTGGTGACAAGGGACATGGATACTTTAATGTCCGTCATCAAACCCTAGCCGCTTCTACTCCCAGCTAGAAGGATGTCCTTTGCGTGCCAGTTCATGATAATCTAGGCACGCAAAGGATATTCTTAGAATTCCGTCGTCAGGAGCCGTCGTGCGTCCCACCATAGTGCTGCTCGGCACCACCGCTGTCATGGATGCCATCGCGGCTCGACTCAAGTCGTACGGCACGTATGAAGAAAAAGATATATTCGATCGTCTGTCCGCCGGGGACTGCCTGTTCAACATAGACTTGTCTGGCGACGTCCTTGACGACTATGACGACGGCGAGCTCCAGGATCTGGCCATATCCAGCGAAGACCTGGGCGCCATTCTCATCGAGTATCAATCGGTGTCCTGCATAAGGAAATTGGTGCTGACCGTCATTTCCGAACAGGACGGCTTTCTCGACACTAATCATGGAAGAATCATCGCGTTCGACGAGGTGCGCAACCGCTTCGACAGAGAGCCGGATTGGGATTGGAGGCGCAGCACCAGGTCATCGAAGCGGTCCTAGGAAATCACATACGGCGACGCCTTGATGTGCCTGCAAGCCTCAGCCTCCGCCGTCTGATCAAGCCCGGACTCACCGCATACCAAGGGAGCATCAGGAACAGCGCCGTCCCCCGAGCCACGCACAACCTGCGCCGGATCAAATACGAGGTGGCCCGCCGCTGGAGTGAAGTCCCGCTGATCGACATCCTCAAGGAGGCGATCCTTCGCACCGACTGCCTGGCCAAGGTGACCGCGGCGACCGGCACCGGCCACATGAGCCCCGAGGTGCCGGCTGAGCGGCTCATGCTGGTCATCTACGCCTACGCCATCAACTGCGGCATCCGGCAGATGATCTATGGGCTTGATCCGGTTTGACGGACATCCGAGATCAGGGGTTCGTCCCCGGAAGGATGTCCATGATGGAGAGCATGGGGAAGAAGAAGCCGCGTCCTCGCCGCTCGTTCACGCCGGAGTTCAAGGCCG
>NZ_JBGNUU010000006.1:344399-411829 GCF_041950485.1 Nonomuraea sp. ATR24 | reverse complement strand
TCACGTGATCGTCCAAGTAGACATAGAGTGCGGTCAGAAGGGCGTCCAAGTCTGTCTTCACACACCGACCATGGACGCCCTTCGTCACGCCCGCAGCCGATCACCAAATTTCACATCAGCGATCTAGGAGCTGTTTCTTAGATCTGCTGACCGTTCGTGGTTGAGAAGTCACGATGGGCATATGGGTCGGGGTGACTTAACGAACGCGGAGTGGGAACGGCTCGAACCGCTGCTTCCCAAGGGCGGCGGGCGGGGCGGGCGGTGGAATGACCACCGAAGGACGATCAACGGCGTGCTGTATCGGGCCCGCACCGGCCTGCCCTGGCGTGACCTGCCCGAACGATTCGGCTCCTGGATCACGGTCTACAAACGGCACCGCCGCTGGTCGGCCGATGGCACCTGGCAGGTGCTGCTGGCCGCGATCCAGGCCGAGCAAGACGCCGAGGGGCGGGTGGGCTGGGACATCTCCGTGGACTCCACCACGGTGCGGGCCCACCAGCACGCCGCCGGCGCGCCCCGCACACCGCCCCCGCCCGTGCGGGGACGGCAAAAGGGGGACACCGCCGGGACAAACCGGGGCGATCCGGTGCTGGCGACGCTGGCCGCCCGGCTGGAGGAGGTGGTCAGACTGGGGAGTGCTTAGGCCGCTCCCGTGGCGGGTTCACCACCATGATCCATCTATCGGCGGACGGCCGCTGCCGGGCGCTGTCGCTGGTCCACCGGGCCAGTACGGCGACAGCCCGCAGTTCCGGCGAGTGCTGGCCACCATCCGCATACCCCGGCTGGGACCGGGACGCCCACGCACCCGGCCTGACAGCCTGGCCGCGGACAAGGCGTACTCTTCCCGCGCCAACCGCTCCTACCTGCGTCGCCGCAAGATCCGCCACACCATCCTCGAGCCACGCGATCAACGCGCCCATCGCCGCCGACGAGGCTCAACAGGAGGACGGCCAACCGGTTTCAACGCCGAACGCTACAAAGCGCGCAACGTCGTCGAACGGGCGATCAACAGGCTGAAGAACTTCCGGGCCGTGGCCACCCGCTACGACAAACGCGCCTACATCTTCCTCGGCACCGTCACCCTGGCCGCCCTGGTCATCTGGCTCCGAACCTGATCCAAGAAACAGCTCCTAGGCACGATGGCTGGCCGAGCGTGCCGTCCGCCCGACGCCGCGGCGGCGGCCGCGTTCGAGGCCCAGGTCCGGGCCGTCGCCCCGCCGTGGTGGCCTGGACCTCCCATAAGCTGCGGCAAGCCGCCACCCCGGCCAGTCCTGAGGACCAGTGAGCGATATGCGAAGAACATGGCTTTTCGGTTCCAGCACGTAGTTATCCCAGGTAGTGCACCCCTTCCGGTAACCCCTCGAGTTCCTCAACGGCAAAATCCGTCACTGCAGGTAGCCGTGTCAGCGATCGGCGGGTGTTTGTTGTTACTGGTTGTCGTTGAGGAGCTGTTGTGTGCGGGTGAGGAATGCCTGGCGGACCTCTTCTGGGTGCAGTATCTGGAGTGGTCGGCCGAGGCTGAGCAGATAGCGGGCCAGGCCGTCGGCGTCTGGCCCGCCGATGTCGATGATCGTTGCGTCATCGCCGTCCGGGTGGTGGACGCCGACCGTTGGTGGCACCAGCCTGCGGGCCTCATCGGCCGGTACGGCCAGGCGGATGGTCACCCGCACCGGGTAGGGCCTCAGCGCGATGCCCGTGCTGACCATCTGTGCTGGATCTGGCGGGTCGGGCAGGGCGGTGGCCTGCCCGGTGGCTGTGGCATCGATGATGCGATCGGTACGGAAGGTGCGCCAGTCCTGCCGCGTCAGGTCGTAGGCGAGGAGATACCAGCGGCGGCCGGTGTAGATGAGCCGGTGGGGGTCCACTCGTCGGGTGGACGTCGTTCCGGCCCCGTCGCGGTAGGTCACCTGGGTGCGTTCGCCTCGCCGGCACGCGGTGGCCAGGTCGAGGAGCAGCGCGGGGGAGATCTGGCTGTCGTCGGGTCGTGCGGTGTGGGTGAACGCGGCGTCCAACTCGCCGAGCCGGTCGGCGATCCTGGCCGGCAGCACCTGGCGTAGTTTCAGCAGCGCCGACAGGGCTGCTTGGTCGCTGCCGGAGACTCCGCTGAAGGCGGCGGTGCGCAGCCCGACAGCGACCGCGAGGGCCTCCTCCTCATCGAGGATCAGTGGCGGAATGCTGGTTCCGGGCCCGAGGTGGTAGCCGCCCCATGGACCCATCTCCGATTCGATGCCGTAGCCGAGTTCACGTAGCCGGGCGATGTCCCTGCGAACCGTCCGTTCGGTGATCTCCAGTTGGGCGGCCAGATCAGCGCACGTCCAGGACTGCCGCGTTGACAGCAATGACAGCAACTGCAGCAGCCGCGCCGAGGTGTTGACCATGGCGGACAGTCTGCTCGATAACCAGGACCGTTTCTGACCGGGTCATACCGTAACGTCGCCGGCATGACCGAGAACTCCTCGGCCGAAAAGTCCATGACGACGATGACCTCCGCCAAGGTGCGTTAGATGACGGAACCGGACGGGCCGAGGTAACCGATGAAGGAGCAACACTGATGGAAGCACGCATGAAGAGCGTGGCGAATCCCGACGTGATCACAGCGGTCCAGCATCTCCAGAAGGCGATTCACGCCGGTGGCGTCGACCCGCTCGTGCTCGAGCTGGTCCATCTGCGGGCCAGCCAGATCAACGGCTGCAGCCCGTGTGTGTTCGCCGGCGTCCAGTCGGCGAAGAAGCATGGAGAGACCGACGAGCGGCTGCACAGCGTGGTCACCTGGCGCGAGACCCCGTTCTTCACCGAGGAGGAGCGGGCGGCGCTCGCGCTGACCGAGGCCGCCACCCGAATCCAGGATGGCGCGCCGGGCGTGACCGACGAGATCTGGGACGCCGCTGCCGCCCACTTCGACGAGAAGCAGATGTCGGCGATCATCTTGAACATCGCAATCACCAACTTCTTCAACCGGATCAACCACACGATCCGGGAGCAGGCCGGCAAGGCCTGGTGAAGGCGGGCGGCCGTCATCCGTCCAGAGGACGCGGTGGCGGCGCGGCGAAGGACGAGATCGGCCGGCTCCACCGCTGGCCGATCCAGCGCCACTGCCGGCAGGCCCCCGTTCTGGGCTCTCACCTTCGGGTGACCGCCGACAACCATCCCTTTGATGATCATCAGGGGCACAATGACGATGAGCAACGAACCACTGGAACTGACCGTTGCCGATGCCCGAGCCTGGCGGGAGTGGCTCAGCAGGCACCACGACAGCTCGGCAGGGGTGTGGCTGGTCCTCGCCAAGCAGAACACGACCCGGCCCACCAACCTGACCTATGACCAGGCGCTCGACGAAGCCCTGTGCCACGGCTGGATCGATGGCCGGCTACGACGGCGGGATGAGATCACCTTCTGCCGGCGCTTCACCCCTCGCGGCAGGCAAAGTCCCTGGTCAGCGCGGAACGTTTCCATCGTCACCCGTCTGATCGGCGAGGGCCGGATGCATCCGGCCGGAATGGCCGAGGTCCAACGCGCCAAGGCCGACGGCCGCTGGGACACGGCCTACGCGGGACAAGCCGGCATCGAGGTACCAGCCGACCTGGCCGCCGCATTGGCCGCGAAACCCCAGGCACAAGCGATGTTCGACATCCTCACCTCCCAGAACCGCTACGCCGTTCTCTATCGGATCACGAACGCCAAACGCGCCGAGACCCGAGCCCGCCGTATCACCCAGTTCGTTGACATGCTCGCCTGCGGCGAGACGATCCACCCACAAAAGCGCGCCCTCGGCAGTTGAACGCTGGACCACGCCTCTCCCCCGCCTCGCTCCTCCAAGCCCACGCACATGGCGGCGCGACGTTCGGCCAGAGCCGGAACCTCACCTACCGGGGTGTGCTGCAGGGCCTGGTGCCGGGCGGGTCGGTCGAGGCCGCGGCCGCGCAGATGGTGATGATGGCTCTGGCCGCGCTGACCGGCTCAGATGGTGCCGCGGACGCAGACACCGAGGCATGCAGGGAGGCTGAGGAGCCGGATCAGCGGGCGGGCCTGGGTGTCGCGGTCGAAGTGCTGGTCAAGGCGGTGCGGATGCAGGCCGCGGGGATGGGGTCGGTCCGCCAGGTGGTGGAACGGGCCGGCGGCGCGACCGCGCAACTGGCCGACATCGAGGAGGTCACCGCCTACCAGCACGACAACCATGAACTGCTCATCCAGCAGTTCTTCAAGGCCGATCGCCCCACCATGCTCGCCCTGTCGGGGAGCCGGAGGAGGCGGGGCAGCAGGTGGGCGGTGCCGCTGTCCCAGTACACCCATTCGATGGCGCCGCCCTTGGAACGGACGGGGGCGCGCCGGTGCTCCAGGTCGAGGTCCACGACGTTCAACGCGACGATTTCGGCGGCCCGGGCGGCGGTCTCGTACAGCATCCGCCACAGCGTCTTCTCCCGGAGCGGGATGTCGCGACGTGACAGCAGCCGGTGGATGGTGGTCTTGGCGACTGCGCGGGTCTCGTCGGTTCTTTCTTTGCGGCGTTCGGCGTCGGGCGGGACCGACGGGGCAGCCCAGCGCTTTTGGTATGGCACCAGGTGAGTCAGGAGGCGATGGCGGCGCGGTTGCTACTCCAGGTCGCCGGCGCGCTCGCTCCCCATAGCTCGGCGAGTGTCACCGCTGGCGATCCGGGTCTCGGGCCAGTCGCCGGCCGACTTCAGGGTGCGGGAGAACACGACCTTGGGGATCTCGTTCCCGGCCTTGGCCGAGGGGTGGTCGGAGGTGGGCCAGTATCCGGCCATGACCTCGTAGGTGTTGCGGCCCACGAGGAAGGCCCCAGCGCTTGCCCAGCAGCCTCGAAAGGCCGCGCCGCCCGGCGACGACTCCTTCCGCGTCGAGCGGGTCAACGTCGGCGCCCCGCTGCCGTGGGGCCGCTGGGAGACCGGCGTTAGGCAGGTCGGCGTGACCGAGGCGACGGCCGCGAACCTCGTCAGTGTGTCGCTGCTGGTGCGTGGCGCGGTCGAACGCGTCCAGCGAACCCGCGAACTGACCTTCGCGCACGGCGCTCGCTGGCTGCCGCTGCGGGACTACCTGCCCGGCGACCGCCTCTACGCGCCGGGCGAGGCCGGGCAGCGCGAGGCGCTGCGGGTCCGGCAGATCACTCTCACCCGCACGGACTGCGGAGTCGTCTCCGGGAACCGGATCCTCGATGACAGGCTCGCCGATCAGGAACTCCTCGTGCGCTGCCGGATCGTTGGCACGTCGATAAGACCATAGGGCGTACAGACTGACTCAGAATCGCGTGGCCTCATCGACAGTGGCCATCTTCCTGATCTCACTCTCTATGACTCCACGCACGTAACCCGCAAGCCGAGCCTGGACACGCCGTCTTCCGTGTCCGCCTGGGTTTGCGGTCGTCGATCTCACCACCTGCGCCGCCCCCGCGAGGGTCCGCCCGGCCTACGCCCGCCTCATCGAGGAGGCCCTACCGGTACAAGATGGCTACGTGGCGCGCGAGCTGCTCGGCCACGAGGGGCGCCGAGCGAACCTCAACCATGCCGAGAGCCACGCGCTCACCTGCGCAGTAGAGTCCGCGGGGCTCGGACGCGGGCATCCCCGGCCCGCTGATGTCCGACCTCGTTTCAGCGGTGCGGACGAAGTGAGAGCGCGATCGAGGCGGCGATGAGTCGAAAAGTGCCAAAGGATCTGCCGGGATACGCCGCCCGGCCGGGGGGACGCACCGGCCACGCGGCGTGAGCCGCTCGGCCAGTCCCGTGCCGCTCGTGCCGCCGGTGATCAGGGCGGTCTTGTCGGTGAAGCGTGTCATGCGAGTGCTCCAGAGATCCAGTCGGCGGCCGTGGCCAGCCAGTCGGGACGGGCGTTGCCGAGCAGGTGGTCGCCATGTGGCAGGCACACGTAGTGCCCGTGCGGTGCCAGGCGGGCCAGCGGCTCGCCGTTGGTCACGCCGGGGATGACGTCCTGGCCGCCGTCGACGACCAGCAGCGGGCAGGTGATCTGCGGGGCGAGGGCGGACACGTCCACCTGGCCGGCGAAGCGGCGGGCCGCCTCTTCGCCACCGGCCCGCTGAATGAGGAGATCCCGTACGGGAGGTGGCAGGTCGTCCCAGTGCAGCCGGAACGGGCCGCTGACGGTGACGGCGGCCGCGACGCGGCTCTCCCCGGCGGCGCTTTCCGCGACGTAGTAGCCGCCGAGGCTGAGCCCGACGAGTCCCACGTTCCGCGGGCGGAGTGTGTCGATGACCTGGCCGATCACGTGGTGGTAGTCGGCGCGGACGGTGCTGGTGGCGGCGAGCGCGCCCTGTCCCGGCCCGTCCATGGCGAACACGGCCAGGCCCCGGCGCAGCAGGGCGGTGACGAGGTCGTGGAACTCCTCCTTGCCGGAGTCCAGCCCCGGGACCACCACCACCGTCGCGGCGGCGTCAGCGGGGCCGCGCAGCCAGCCGGTGAAGCCCGGCCCTTCGATCCGGCGCGCCTGCGGCTCCAGCAACTCCAGCGCCCGTTCCATGGCGGCGTCGGCCTCGGCCGCCGCGAGCGCGCTCTGGCGGTTCGGTCCCAGGGTGGCGAAGTGGAACCAGCGCGCCGCCGCCTGGAGGTGCTCGCCTGTTGAGATCGCCGTGGCCGCCTGCCCGGCGCGCGCCACGTGCTCGCGTGCGGCGCGCATGAAAGCCTCGCCCCACTGGTCCAGGTCCGTCATTTCGCCGGTGACGCGCAGGTACTCGTGCGGGTCCAGCCCGGCTCCGGTGGCGCGTGACAGGTTGGCGGCGGCGAAGTCCGCGGCGCTCATCGCGATGCTCCGATCGTCAGTACGGCCTTGCCGCGGATGCGGCGTTCCCGCAGGTCGGTCAGGACATCGGCGGTCCGGCTCCAGTCGGCGACGCGGCCGATCTCGGGGTGCAGCCGCCCGCGGGCCGCCAGACGTACCAGGGTTGCCAGGTCAGGACCGTACGGCGTGCCCGCGTAGTGGAAGTGCCGGATCACGGCGTTCTGCGGCCCGGCCAGCAGGTCGAAGAAGTTCACCGTCGCGGGGGTACGGCTGGCCTGCCCGAACCACACCAGTAGGCCGGCCGGCGCCAGCCGGGCCAGCGCGGCCGGGAGCGCGTTGCCGCCGGTGGACTCGAGCACCACGTCGAACGGCCCGTCCGTCTCGTCCACGTCGTGCACGATCGCGGCGGCGCCCAGCTCGCGCAGGCGTGCGCCACGCTCTGCCGTGGCGGTCACCGCGGTCACCTCCGCCCCGGCCGCGGCGGCCAGCTCGGTCAGGTAGTGCCCCACTCCCCCGGCGGCGCCGGTCAGCAGCACTCGCCTGCCCGTCACGGCGCCGGCAGCGCGAAGCAGCCGCAGCGCGGTGATCCCGGCCAGTGGCAGGGCGGCCGCCTGCACGGTGGCGAGCCCGTCAGGCAGGACGGCGATCGAGTGGGTGGGCACGGCCGCGTACTCGGCCCAGCCGCCCATGGGTGGATGGCCCACCACCCGGCTGCCGGCCGGTGGGCCCGAGCCGTCGGCGGCGGCCTGCACGACCAGTCCTGCGACGTCCTTGCCCGGCTGCAGACCGGGCTCCGGCCTTTCCAGCAGGAATGTCTCTCCGCGATTCGGGGAGAACGCCTCAACCTTGATCAGCACCTCGTCCGGGGCGGGCACGGGCTGTGCGGCCTGGGCGAACTCCACCGGCCGCGAGGCATCTCCCGTAGGGGTCAATCTACGCATGCGGCTATGAAAGCGGCAGGCGGGTCACCTGAGCCAACAACGGACGCGAGGAGCCGACAACCATAGGTTGTCGCCTATGGTGACAGCCGTGGACTTGGACCTGGCGCAGGTGCGCGCGTTCGTACAGGCGGCAGAAGGGCTGCACTTCGGCCACGCGGCCGAGGAATTGTCGATCTCCCAGCAGGCCCTGTCCAAACGGATCGCCCGCCTGGAGTCCACGCTCGGCAGGCGCCTGCTCGACCGCGGCGGCCAGGGGGTGCGCCTCACCGAGGCCGGCCAGCGTTTCTTGGAGCCCGCCCGGCAGGCGCTGGCCGCAGCCGACCTGGCCGTGGCGGCTGTGCTGGACACGCACCGCCCGTTGCGGATCGACGTGTGGGGCCACCTGTACGCGCCCATGCGCACCCTGGCCCAGGTGGCGACCGGCGAGCCGCGGCTGGAACTGGGCCACGGCCGAGACCTGCCGTCGGTGATCACCGCGCTGCTGCACGGCGACATCGACGCCGCCTTCGGCCGCGTCCACGCGCCGCTGCCCGCCGGGCTGACCCATCGCCTGGTGCGGCTGGAACCCGTGGACGCCATCCTCCACGCCGATCACCCGCTGGCGAACGCGCCCGCGATCCGTCCGGCGCAGTTGCGCGACGGCGTACTGTGGACCCCCGGCGCGCTCCACCGGCTGGACTTCCTGCACCGCTTCGCCATGGCCTTCGGCATCCACCAGCACGCCGAAGGCACGAACCTGGGGCTGGACCGCTTCCTGGCCGATCTGGCAGCCGACATGCACCGCTTCAGCCTGCTGCCCGCAGACATCCCCCTCCCGCCGCACCCGGCGATCCGCTCGATCCCGCTGATCGACCCCACACCGCTGTACGCCTGGTCACTGCTCTGGCGCGACAACGGCGGCCACCCACTGCTGGACACCTTGACAAGCGCCTTCGTGACGGAGGCCGAGCGCAACCGATGGCTGGAACACGATCCCGCCCGCGATTGGCTACCCGAACGCCACAGCACGGACGCCGGCTAAGGCGATCGCGTAGTTAGTAGGCGGCGCAGAAACATGAGGTGGGGCCAGAACCACCGCACGGTCCCGTCCGGAGGTCCGCTCACGCCGCGGTGAGATCGAGCCGGGTCTCCATGTCCGTAGGGGTTCACATGAGCCCAGAACAGCGGGCTGAGGGCTCGCCGGTCTTCCTCCGTCAGCTTGCCGGCCCACTGCGGATCTCGCAGAACGGCCTGAATGAACCCCAACGAGGACTCCAGTGCGCTCCGTCATGGCTGATCAGAACCAGTTCGTCGGCGGCGGACACGCAGATGCCGGCGGCTCCGTGAGGCCTGTCTTGATGTCATGTCGCTCTCCCCTGGAAAGAGGAAGAGGCGTTGGCCGCAGGCGGACCAGGCATCCTGCACGTCGAGCGCCTAAGGCTATGGCGTGCTGACGGCGGGACCGGCGAGCCTGCTACCAGTTCGCCTTCTCAAGGGCGACACCGACCACATGGCGCTGGCTGCTCGGACACCACTTGTAGCTGTAGTTCCCGGGATACGCCCAGTTCCCGCGATAGAGGGTCCCCCAGCCATTGGAAGGATCGGCCGTGCAGTAGGCCAGGACCCTGAAATGCCCCGTACCGCCGGTGCATTTGGCTCCGCCTCCCTCCGAGCTGCCGCTGTACGCCTTCCACACTGAGCACCCGGTAGGTGCGGCGGCAGCGGGACTTGGCGTAGTGACGATGAAGGCACTGACGATCAGAGTGAGCGACGCGGCAATTTTGCGCATGCAGGATCTCCTTGCGGGTGCTTGACGCTTGTGAGTGGTGGCGACGCTAGCAATGAGAGGTATGTCGAAGGTATGTCGAAGCGTGTGGGCCGACCGGTCCCGCCGGGGTCGACCTGGCCGCGCCGGAGGCCGGGTCAGGCGTCGCTCGGGCCCGGCCGCCAGCCGACGGGCTTGCAGCGGGCCGGGCGGCAGGGACGGGAACCGGGGACGCGACCGGAAGAAGCGGACCGGCTGAAGATCGCCCCCACCTCACCGGTCAAGCCGCAGCCCCTGCGGACCGAACCGCCTCGCTCACTTGAGGTGGCGAGGTGCGCCAGGGGGCGCCGTGGCCGGGAAGCACCCACGAGGCCGGCAGCCCAGCGATGCGGTTCAGGGAGGAGAGTGCTGTGGCCGGGTCGTCGGTGAAGGGCGCCGCCTGGGGGCCTTCACGCCCGGTGAGGACGTGCCGCGTGGTCAGGGCGTCGCCGACGAAGAGCGCGTCGGCGATCGGGACGTGCACCGCCACGCTTCCCGGCGAGTGCCCAGGCATGCCCACGATCACCGGGCTCCCGGGCAGGTCCAGGACGTCGCCATCAGCGATCGTGGTGACCTCGCTGACGTAGCGGGTGCGCAGGCCGTTCTTGCGGATGGCGTAACCGAAGAAGCCGAGCGTCGGGCCGAGACGCATGGGGCCCCACGCGGTCTTGGGCTTCTCTCCCGTACGGGTGCGGGCCGCGTCGGCGGCATGCACGAACACCGGTACGCCGTGTTCGCTGCGCAGGCGCTCGGCGAACCCGATGTGGTCGGAGTCGCCGTGGGTCAGCACCAGCCCGCGGATGTCGTCGACGGACTTGCCGAGCGAACGGAGTTCGGCCTGCAGATCCCGCCAGTGGCCGGGCAGTCCGGCGTCGATGAGCGTGATGCCCTCGGGGGTGTCGACGAGGTAGCACGCGACGAGATCGTTGCCAAGGCGGTGCAGATGGGCTGCGAGTTTCATAGGACCTCTTTCTGAAGGCGTGGTCGGGGAGCGGCTAGGACTGTGGTCGCCGGCCGATCAGGTCGTGCAGTGCGGTGATGACGGTGCGGCCGGTGGGGTCGGTGAAGTCGCGCACCATGCTCGTGACGAAGCTCGCCACCGACGTCGCCGTGCCGCCCGCGGCCTCGATCTGGCGAAATGCGGCGTTCTCCGTACGCTCCGACATGCCGCCGCACGCGTCGACCGGGACGATCACGTCACAGCCGTCGGCCAGGGCGTCGAGCGCGGTGTGAAGGACCACGATCTCCGAGGTCACGCCGCAGATGACCAACGTCTTGCGGCCCTCGGCGGCGATGGCCGCGCGCCATGCCCGGTCGTCCCAGCAGCACGGCCCGCCGCGCACGAATGGGGGCGTTTCGGGAAGTTCGACGATGACGCCGGGCCCGTCGGGCCTGGGCGCGACCGACACGGTGAACGGGATGTCCAGCGCCTGCGCGACCTTGGCGAGCACCCCGGCCGAGCGCCTGATGGTCTCTGGGCTGTTGGTGCCGCTCAGGGCCACGATGCCGTCCTGCAGATCGGCGAAGACGATCTGCACAGTGCGATGGTCGAGCATTGTTCTCATCTCAAATCGTTCATAGTTTGAATGATTTGATGACGGTAGCATGCTGTTGGTGAACGATGTCAAGTTGACCGAGACGCTCAGCTTCCGGCTAGGCGCCGTGGGCGCCCTGGTCGCCGATCAGTACGCGGAGGCTCTGGCCGTCCACGGTCTGAAGCCCAAGCACGTCGGCCTGCTGGGAGTCCTCGACCTGGGATTGGCCGCCTCGCAGCTCGAGATCGCCAAGCTGATGCGGGTGGCGCCCAGCCTCGTCGTGGCCCTTGCCGACCACCTCGAGTCCATGGGAGCCGTCGAGCGCCTCCGCGACCCCGCCGACCGCCGCCGCCAGATCCTGAGCCTCACCGGCCAGGGACGCGATCTCCTCGCGGAATGCACGGCCATGGCGCTCGCCCTCGACGCGAAGCTCGTCGCCGACCTCACCTCGTCCCAGCAGGGCGCACTGAGCGCGGCCCTCGGTCACCTGGCGGCCTCCCACGGCCTGCCCGTACGCGAATGATCAGACGCTGCGGCGCGAAGGGCCTCGTCGTCCTCGACGGAGAGCCAATGCCGCCGTTCGACGGGGCGCCAGTTCCGGCAGGTGAATGGAGCGCGACAAAGTCGAGGTCTCCGATCTCGGTGAACCGCCCTGGCCGCGATCACGGTGCATGAACTGGTGGCTGCTCTCACCGCCGGGCAGGTCCCGATCCCCCTTTCACTCAGCGCGGTGATGCCGCCAGGTGTGGAGGGGATGTCGGCTACCTGCCCGCGTGACGGGGGTGGCGGCGGTGAGCGCGAAACCGGCGCTGTGGGCTACGGCGACGCTGCCCCGGTTCTCCTGGGCGATGCGCAGGAGGACGTGATCCATCCCCAGGACGTCGTACGCGTAGCCGGTGATCAGCTGCACTGCGCGGGTGGCCAGGCGTCGCCGGCGGTGGCGCGGGCCGACGGCGTAGGCGAGTTCGGCCTCGCCGGGGCTCCCGGTCCGGAAGAGCAGGATCTCGCCCATCGGTGCGTCACCGTCGGCGGTGATGGCCAGTTGGACGTACAGGCCGTCGGAGCGGCGCTGCCGGGCCTGGGCCAGGTACGCGCGGGCGGCTTCTTGGTCGAAGGGGAAGCGCAGCGGGGTCCAGAGGTCGACCTGAGGGTCGTTGAACAGCTCGACCATCACGGGCAGGTCGTCATCGGTCCACTCCCGCAGGACGAGTCCGAGACCGGTGAGGCGGATGTCGGCGGGCAGGGCGGCTGGGATGTCGTCGGCGCTCATGACGGCATCCTGGTCGGGTTGTCGGCGAGAAGACAGGCCGCGGGCGGGTCGATGTCGAGGACCTCGACCCGGGGGTGGGCGAAGCCGGCCTCTGTGAGCAGGTCCTGGAGCTGGAGTTGACGGCGAGGATGGCGTCGAGCGGACGGTCGAAGCCCGGCAGCTGGTCCACGGACGCTTGCGTGAGGTGGACGCGGTGAGCCCGGACGGCGGCGGCGTTGCGCCGGCGGGCCTGGCTGACCATGACCTGTGAGTGGTCGACACCGTAGACGTGGCCCCGGGTGGCCAGGCGGGCGAGCTCGGCGATGGCGAGGCCTACTGCATGGCGTACGCGCTCACCCGGATGCCCAAGCGTCTGCGCGGCGTGCTGATGGTCGTTAACGCCGGATCCGTTCCGCATCTCTCTGGCCCCCGACACGCTGCGCGCATGCTGTCCTGGAGATGCTGCTGGAGGTGCCCGAAGGCCGGCGCTCCTCGGATCTGGAACGCCGGCGCAGGAGCCGGCGGCGCCTCGGGCAGGAATGCGCTGGGGCTCGCCGCAGAAATCCTCGGAGTGGGGCTGGAGGTGCCGCACCGGCGGATGGTCGATTCGGCGGCCGTGACCTCAAGGCGGGCCGCATTGATCAGTGGGCAGAACCGCCGATGCCCGGTCGCATGGCTTTGAGGAAGGCGTCGACGAGGGCGTCGGCGTACTGCGGGGTGAGCGGGCCGGAGCGGAGTAGCCAGCGCTGGTAGACAGGGCCGTACAGCAGCTCCAGAGCCAGGTCGAGGTCGGCGTCGGGGGCGAGTTGGCCGGCTCGCTGGGCGCTGCGCAGCCGGGCCTTCTTGGCCTCGTCGACCGGCCCGGCCAGTTTCTCGCGGTATTGGGCGGCGAGTGCCGGATCGTTGATGATCTCGGTGTTGAGCGCGCGGATCGGCCCCTCGAACGCGGGATCGGCGAACTCGGCCACCGTAGCCCGCATGACCACCCTGAGGTCGGCCTTCAGGTCGCCGGTGTCGGGCAGCGCCATGTCCTGCTCCGGCCCGCTCTCGCTGAGCGCCAGGAAGGCGTCCAGGACCACCGCGCCCTTGGATGGCCACCAGCGGTAGATCGTCTGCTTGCCTACGCCGGCCCGGGTCGCGATGGCCTCGATGGTCAGCTTGGCATATCCCACCTCGGAGACCAGCTCGCGGGCGGCGGTCAGGATGGCCTGCCGGGAGCGCTGGCTGCGGCGCGCGGGGTTGGGCTGCTTGGCCATGTGCCGGATCATAACACCCTTGCGAGGCGAGACGTACCGTCTTGACACTATGGCGAGGCGAGACGTACCGTCTTGCTTCGTTGGAGCTGGACCCGAACACGAGGAGGTGGAGCCCATGACCCGGGTGTGGTTCATCACGGGCGCGTCACGAGGACTGGGCCGGGCGTTCACGGAGGCGGCGCTGCAAGCGGGCGACCGGGTGGTCGGGGCCGCGCGCAACGTCGAGCCGCTCGCCGATCTGGCCCGGCGCCATCCCGGCGACCTGGTACCGCTGCCGCTCGACGTCACCGACCGCGCGGCCGTGTTCGCGGGCGTGGATCGGGCGGCAGCGGCCTTCGGCAAGCTCGACATCGTGGTCAACAACGCCGGCGTCATGCTCCTGGGCATGCTGGAGGAGGCGACGGAAGAGCAGATCAGATCCCACTTCGACGTCAACCTGTTCGGCGCGATCTGGGTCACCCAGGCCGTGCTCCCCCACCTGCGCTCCCAGGGCTCCGGCCGCATTCTGCAGGTCACCACGATGGGCACCGGCGGCGGCTTCCCCATGGTCGGCCTGTACGCGGCCGGCAAGTCGGCGCTCGACTCGGTCTCCGAGGCCGTGGCGGGAGAGGTCGAGCAGTTCGGCATCAAGCTGACCATCGTGCAGATGGGCGGCTACGACACCGGCCTGTTCACCACGGGCACCACGATGACCGCATCCGCCCCGCACTATCAGGAGCTGCGCGACAAGCTGATCGAGATGTGGGGCGATGAGGCCGGTCCCGCCCCGGAGACCGCCGCTCCGGTGATCATGGAGCTGGTGGACCTGCCGGAGCCGCCGCGGCGTCTCATCGTCGGCGCCGCGTCCTACGACATGGTCCAGCAGGACCTCCAGGACCGGGTCGCGGAGTACCGTGCCTGGGAGCACCTCAGCCGCAGAGCGCCGGGATGACCCGCGCAGGACGAACAGAGCACGCCTGCCGGGGCGCTCCCGACGGAACACCCCGGCAGGGCGGGACGGTGACGCGTGATCCCGCCTTCGGTGACCGGCCATCCACCCGGACCACGAGCAGGGCCGGCGGCGCCCGCACCACCGCGGACCGGGCGCGGCGCACGCTCTCACAGAACTTCCTGGTCGACCGCCAGGCCATCGATCTCGTGATCAGGGCAGCAGACCCGGCGGGGCTGGTGCTGGAGCCGGGGGCGGGCGCTGGAGCGCTGACCCTGGCGCTGGCCGGTGCGGGCGCGCGAGTGATCGGCTACGAGATCGATCCGCGCCTGGCCCGGCGGCTGACCGCACGCACACGCGACGATCCCCGGGTCGCGGTGGTGCACGGCGACTTCACCACCGCGCCGGTGCCGGGACGGCCGTTCGCGGTCGTGGGGAACATACCGTACTCGGCGACGTCGAAGGTCGTGAACTGGTGCTTGGGGGCGCCGTCCCTGACCTCGGCCACGCTGCTCACCCAGCGCGAGTACGCCCGCAAACGCGCGGGCGGCTACGGCCGCTGGAGCCGTGTGACCGTGCGGTCGTGGCCATGGTTTCACTGGCGGCTCGGCCCCACGGTGAACCGGAGGTCCTTCCGGCCGGTACCGTCGGTCGACTCGGCGATCCTGCGGATCGAGCGTAGGCCCGAACCTTTGGTACGCGGCCGCCGCACCTACCAGGAACTGGTCGAGCTGGGCTTCAGCGGGCTCGGCGGCTCGGTGCGCGCCTCGCTGAGGACGCGTCACCGAGGAGTGGACGCCGCCCTGGCGGCGGCCGGCGTGCCTCGTGACGCCGTCGTCGGACACGTTCACCCAGACCAGTGGATCGCGCTGTGGCAGCGCCTGTACTGGTGACCCGCCCTGCGCTGTGGCAGCAGACCGGCAAACACTGTCACCTGTCGTCGACATATCCGCCGATGCCGGTGCGTGCCCGAGAAGTCTTCCGCCGGGCGAGTCTCCGCCTGAACATGATCGCGGCCACGGCAGCGCGATGAGAGCCTGATCCACAACGTCAATCCGAAACCCTGTGGGGGCACAACCGGTCGATTACGCCCCCACGACCAGGTCCAATCGCAGACACCCACCAGCCACACTCTGCCGCCCCTGGGCAGGGGGACACGATGACCCTGCTTAAACAGGCCGACTGGAATGGCCCCGGAGATCGCCTACATCACGGCCCAGTTCCCCCGGTACGAGGCGCGCGTCGCGAGGAGGTCGGCGAGATCCCGACGCCCGCCATATGAACGGAAAGCCACGGCAAGCCGCACAACGCCGCTCCGCTAACGGGACTTTTCGTTCGGATGCTCGTCATGCCCCGACGCCGGCATCGACGTCGCCTTCGGCGCCTTGCCAGTGGTCAGACCTGGCCGATCCCGCCGTCGACGGGCAGGTCGATGCCGGTGACGAAGCTCGAGTCCGCGGAGGCCAGGAAGAGCGCCGCGGTGGCGATCTCATGCTCGTCACCGAGGCGGCCGACAGGCACCCGCGAGGCGATCTGCTCCTTGAACCCCGGGGGGAGGTCCGCGAACGCGGCGGTGTCGATCGCGGCGGGGCTGAGGACGTTGACCCGGATTCCGCGCTGCTTCAAGTCGGTGGTCCAGGTCCGGGCGAACGACCGCAGCGCCGCCTTGCTCGCCGCGTAGACGGTCGTTCCCGGATCGCCCTTGTCCGCGGCGCCCGACCCGATGAGCACGATCGAGGCGCCGTCGGACAGCAATGGCAGCAGTTTCTGCACGGTGAAGAACGTCCCCCGCACGTTCACCCCGAACACGGCGTCGAACGACTGCTCGGTCACGTCGCCGATGTGCTCGTTCCACGTCCAGACGCCGGCGCTGGCGATGAGCACGTCCACCCGGCCCGCTTCGACGGCCACGACCTCGGCCAGTCGGGTCACGTCGGAGATCTGGCCGACGTCGCCGAGCACGCCGGTCACGCCGTGGCCGATGGCGGCCACCGCCGCGTCCAGCCGGTCCTGGCGGCGGCCGGTGATGAACACGTGGGCGCCTTCCTGGACGAACAGCTTCGCCGTCGCCAGTGCCAGCCCAGAGGTTGCGCCGGTGATCACCGCGACCTTCCCGCCGAGCTTCGCCATGTCGCTCTCCCCTGTCTTGAAAAATGAGCATGCTCTCATTTTGGGTGCTGCTCACTGTAGCGAAAATGAGAGCACCCTCAAATTTGAGACGTATCGCACCTTGCTACGGTGACTTCATGTCTGCCGCAGGGAACCCGCTGCCCGCTCGCCGGGATGCCCGCCGCAACCGTGAGCGGCTGCTCGAGTGCGCCCGAAGCGCGTTCGCCGGGCAGGGCGCACAGGCCGCCCTCGACGGCATCGCACGCGAGGCGGGCCTGGTGGTCGGCACCCTCTACCGGCACTTCCCGACGCGCCTGGACCTGCTGTGCGCGGTGCTCGAGCCGAAGCTGCGCCACGTGATCGAGGAGGTGGAGGCCGCGCTCGGCCTGGAGGATCCGTGGCAGGCCTTCCACGGCCTGCTCGAAGTCCTGTGTACGGCCCAGGCCGGGGACCGGGCGTTCGCCGACTTCCTGGCACGGCGCTTCCCCGGCGACGACCGCACCGAGACGGCGCACAGCGAAATCTGTGCGCTCGCGCAACGGGTGCTGGCGCGGGCGCAGGCGGCCGGCGTCGTCCGCCCGGACGTCACCGGCGCGGACCTCTTCCTGCTGTTGTGGGCGAGCAGCACGGTAGCCGAGGCCACCCGGCACGCCGCCCCGTCCCTGTGGCGGCGCCACGTTCACCTGGCGCTGGACGGGTTCCGAGCGCCGGACCGGCTCGACCTGGGAGAACCCGCGTGGGACGCGGACCGGCTCTGCCGCGCGATCGCCACCGGGCCATCGTGGCAGCCATGACGAGGCTTGTGATCGCAGTTCCGCTGGTCTTCCTTCTAGCCGTGCTCGGGTGGAGCGCGCGAACGCCTGCGTGAGACGGACAAGACCGACAGCGTCGTCATGCGGCCCGTAAAACTCCTACACGGCGGTGGTCCACCGGCGCTCCCCCATCGATTCACCGCTGAACCCATACGGTGGGCGACTCAAACTGATCACGGTCGACCGCCGGCCGTAGGTACGCCTACCGCCCGAATGGGACACCGGGCTCAGCTCACACGGTGGCTTCGATCTACGTGCCGCGTGCGGCGAGCCGGGCGAGCGCGGCGGCGCTGGGGCTGCCCGGACGCGCGGTGTAGATCACCATCCGCAGATCGGTGCCGGGCAGCAGCAGAGTCTGGCAATCCAGCTCCAGCAAGCCCAGCTCGGGGTGGTGCAGGTGCTTGCGCAGCGTCGGTATGGGGCGTACCTCGTGGTTGCGCCAGCTGGCGGCGCAGTCGGGGCTGTGCGCGGCGAACTCGTTGACCAGCTCGCCAAGTACGCGTTCGGCCGGGTGACGGGCGCTGGCCGCGCGCAGCTGGGCGGCGGTCTGCCGGGCGTATTCGCCCTGCGAGCCGTCGGCGGCCGAGCAGAGGGTGCCGTTCAGCCGGATGGACAGCCGCACGGCGTTGCGTTCCTCAGCGGGCAGCGACCCGAAGTCGGTGATCAGGTCGGCTGCCGCTTCGTTCCAGGCCACAATGTCCTGGCGTTCGTCGGTGAGGTAGGCGGGCACCGGCCCGAGCCGGTCCAGCAGCTCGCGGGCGAAGGCGGGCACCGGTGCCCGGCCGGTCTCCGGGGCGGGCGGGGCCTGCCCGGCCAGCCGCGCCAGGTGCTCGCGCTCGGCGTCGGTGAGCCGCAGCGCCGTGCCCAGCGCGGCTATGACCTGCGGGGACGGATGCGGAGCGCGGGCCTGCTCAAGCCGTTCGTAGTAGCTGGTGGAGACCCCGGCCAGCGTGGCCACCTCTTCGCGGCGCAGGCCGGGAGTACGGCGGGCGCGGCGGCCTGGCGGGTGGACGGCCGTGGCCGGGAGCTGGTCCGGGCGCAGCGCCTCCCGCCGGCGACGGAGAAAGTCGGCCAGTTCAGCTCTGCTCACCCGTCCAGGCTGCCACAGTGGCGGCCGCCTTAGCCACGGACCAGGGGTCCGGGGCTTACCCGTCCGTTCCGCGGCGCCCGGGTCCGCGGCCAGGCTGGCATGACCACATTCCACGGGACACCGGAGGACGAACATGCCACGCACTCCTGAGGAGACGATCCGCCGACTGCTGGATCTGCTGCTGGCCAAGGACATGGATGCCCTCGCCGATCTGTGGGCGGAGCAGGGCACCGCCGAGTTCCCGTTCGCTGCGGGGGACGCGCCGCGGCGGCTGGCGGGGCGGGATGCCGTCCGTGACTATCTGGCCGGATATCCGGAACGGATGGACGTACGGGAGATACCTGTAGTCACCGTGCATCACACGCAACGGCCGGACACCATCGTGGTGGAGTTCACCGCGCACGGGTACACGGTGCGCACCGGCGAGCCCTACCGCATGGACTACATCTCCGTGATCACGGCCCATGATGGCCTGATCACGCACTACAGGGACTATTGGAGCCCGCTGGCCGCCGCCTCGGCGACCGGGACGCTGCCCGAACTGCTCGGCTCGCTGCGCTCGGGGGCCTCCCGATGAGCGGCGTGCTGGTCACCGGCGGCACCGGGAAGACCGGTAGCGTCCTGGCGGAGCTGCTGCGGGGCAACGGCGTGCCGGTCCGGGTCGCCGCTCGCAACCCGTCCGCCGGGGATCCTGACGCCGTCCGGTTCGACTGGAACGACCCGGGCACGCATCGGGCCGCGCTGCACGCGATGGACCGCGTCTATCTGGTGCCTCCGGTGAACGCCGTGAATCCGATGCCGCTGGTCGAGCCGTTCCTGGACGAGGCGGAGCGGCTCGGCGTGCGCCGCGTGGTGCTTCTCGGCTCCGCCGTCGTGCTGCCGAACGCCCCCGGCGCGCTTGAGCTGGCCGCACGGGTACGGACTCGGCCCGGGTGGGTCGTGCTGCGCGCGTCCGGGTTCATGCAGAACTTCCTGCGCCCGCATCCGCTGGGCGAGCGGCTCCGGCAGCACGGCGAGATTCACACCGCCGCCGGTGACGGGCGGCTGGGCTGGATCGACGCGCGCGACATCGCGGCCGCCGCCTCCGCCCTGCTGACCAACCCCGATGACGAGCCCAGCGGGAGGCCCGGTGAAGGGCAGGGCGACCGGCGTGACTACCTGCTCACCGGGCCGAAAGCGTTGAGCTACCAGGACGCGGCGGCGATCATCACCGCCCGCACCGGCAGGCCGATCAAGGTGCTGGCGGTCGAAGCCGACGAGCTGGCGGCCGGTTACCGGGCCGCCGGCATGCCGGCCGAATTCGCCGCCGCCCTTGCCGTCGTGGACGCCGGCCTCAGCGCCGGCCGGGACGATATGGTCAGCACCGCGGTGCTGGACCTGACCGGCCGCCCGCCCCGCTCGTTCGACGAGTTCGTCCAGGACCACGCGTCCGAGTGGGCGAACGGCGTGGCCGGGTGGGATCGACGTTCAGCACTCCGGCAGCCGGTGTCGCGGGAGGTCGGGGATCAGGACCTGGGGTGGGCTGGTGGCGATGACGTCGCCTGCCTTCCTGTACGGTGCCCGGTTCACAATGGCGGGTATGGATCTGCGTGAGTTCGGCGAGTTCTTGAGGTCGCGGCGGGATCGCATCCGGCCCGGCGAGGTGGGCCTGCCGGTGCAGGCGCGCCGCCGCGTACCTGGGCTGCGCCGGGATGAGGTGGCCGCCCTGGCCGGTGCCTCAATCGACTACTACAACCAGCTTGAGCAGGGGCGCGGCGCGCAGCCGTCGGAGCAGATGGTGGCGGCGCTCGCCCGCGCGCTCCGGTTGAGCGAGGACGAGCGAGCTCACCTGTACTTCCTGGCAGGCCGCCCCATTCCGCCGAAGCACAGTCTCGCCGCGCACGTGCACCCCGGCATGCTCGACCTCCTGCAGCGGCTGCCCACGACCCCAGCGGCAGTGATCACCGATCTGCACGCCGTCCTCGTCCAGAACCGCCTCGCCACCGCGCTCCTCGGGCCGATCAGCAAGGCCAAGGGGCGCGAGGCGAGCTTCGTCTACCGCTGGTTCACCGATCCGCAGGCACGCTCGCGCTACCACCCGGACGAGCATGGTCATCAGTCGCGCGTCTTCGTGGCGGATCTGCGCGCCGTGGCGGCACGGCGCGGCCGGGACGAGCAGGTGGCCGGCCTCATCGGCGCGTTGCTGTCGGCCAGCCACGAGTTCGCCGAGCTGTGGGCACACCAGGAGGTCGCGGTACGGCGGGCCGACCGCAAGCGCCTCCTGCACCCGGAGCTGGGCGAACTCGAGCTCGACTGCCTCAGCCTGCTCAGTGAGGACGGAACGCAGCGGCTGCTCTGGTTCACCGCGCCGGTCGGCGGCGACTCGGCCGAGAAGCTCGCGCTGCTCGACGTTCTGGGCAGCCACGACCTCAGCGCTTCTACGGCTGGATGATGACCTTGCCCTTGGCGTGGCCCTGGGCGAGGTGGTCGAACGCCTCGGAGGCCCGTGCCAGGGGAACCGTGCGGTCAATCATGATCTGCAGCCCCGCGTCGGCGGCGGCGACGACCTTCGCGAGCCGCTCCGTGTCGGAGCCGTGGAAGACGAACTCGGCGCGAACGTTCCGGCCGGCGGCTCGTTCGGCGTCCGGCGGGACGTTGAGGCCGACGAGCAGTCCGCCCGGCCGGAGCACGTCGAGGGAGGCCGCCTCGGTGTCGCCCGCGATCGGGTCGATGACCACGTCGGCGTGGGAGACCACGGTGCGGAAGTCGGTCGCGGTGTAGTCGATCACCTCGTGCGCGCCGAGCTTACTGGCGATCTCGGCACCGGGCGGGGACACGGTGGTGACGACGTGCGCGCCCGCCTGGCGCGCGAACTGGATGACGAACCCGCCGACACCCCCGGCACCGCCATGGACCAGCACCGTCTGGCCGGGCTTCAGCTCCGCGACTTCGAACACCACCTGCCAAGCCGTGCCGGCGGCTGTCACCAGACTCGCGGCGAGGCCGAGCGGGACCGAGGCCGGGGCGGCCACCAGCCTCGTCGCCGCGACGGCGGCATGCGAGGCGACGGCCCCGCCCGAGCCGGGGTCGGTACGGGCGATCACCGCGTCACCGACGCTCCAGCCGGTGACTTCGGGCCCGACGTGTTCGATGGTTCCGGCGAGGTCGGTGCCCACGACCGAGGGGAAGGGGATCGGGAAGAAGTCCCGCACATGGCCGGCGCCGATCTTGACGTCCAGCGGGTTGAGCGCCGCGCCGGCGACCTTGACCAGCACTTGGCCGGCGGAGAGGACCGGGTCGGGGAGCCCGGCGACGACCGGGCGCTCGCCGTAGGCGGTGTAGTGCAATGCCTTCATCAGTTCGTGCCTTTCACTGCGTCGACCTGGCCGAGCCGGCTGAGCCAGTCCTCCAGGTGCCAGGTGCGGACGATGCGTCCGCCGGAGGTTTCGTGGAATTCGTGAATGCGGACCTGGGTCTCGCGGCCCGTCGGTGCGACGCCGAACAGCTCATGCTCCTGAGGAACTCGCACGACCGGGAGCACGGCCCGGTTCGCCCGCAGCCGGGACACCGCGCTGGTGTCGGATGTGCAGGAACGGCCCGCACGGGCGAGTTCCACGGCTGCAGCGCGGCCGATCCCGCTGCCGGCCCCGGTCACAAGAACAACCAGATTCTCGGACATCAGGCGATTCCTCCTTCGACTTTCGAGATCCCACGGTCGTCGGTTCCGCTCCCGGCGAGAAGGCGGCGCTCACACTGGTGATGACGTCACCGGCTTAACCGGCGCCTGGTGCCCGGCTGTCCGCTCGGCCAGCGTTTGGGGGCAACCGAAGGAGATGTCATGAAGCTTTGGACAGGCGTGCTGGCCGCTGTCGTTCTCACCAGCGCCCAGACGCACCCGGTGCCGGCAGAGCGGCCGGCCGTACAGACCGAGCCGGTCCACGGTCAGGGGTGGCGGACGCTCGCCCCGATCGCCGGCGGCCCTCGCCAGGAGCACAGCGTCGCCGTCGTCGGCGAGAAGCTCTACGTGATCGGCGGTGTGCTCGACGAACCGGCCTTCCCCACCACGGCCCGCATGGAGGTCTATGACACGCGGCGCGACACCTGGTCGACCGCGGCACCGCTGCCGGTGGCGATGAACCACCCCAACGCGGTGACGGTCGGCGGCAAGATCTACGTTCTGGGCGGGCTGTCCGGCGGCACGTCGTGGCAGGCGCTGCGCGACGCCTTCGTCTACGACCCCCGCACCGGCCACTGGACCCGGCTCCCGTCGGTCCCTGCGACCATGGCGCGCGGCAGCGCCGCGATAGGCGTGCGCGGAACGAAGATCTACCTCGCGGGCGGCATGCTCACGCTGACACCGGGACCCGGCGGCCTCCAGGACACCGTGGCGACCGTGACGTCGTACGACGTGGTGAGCGGCCGCTGGGAGAAGCTGCCCGACCTGCCCGAGGCGCGCGACCACGTCGGCGGGGCCGTCATCGGCTCGACGTTCTACGTGGTGGGCGGCCGCGACCGCGGCCAGGTGAACGTCCGGGACACCGTTTACGCCTTCGACCTGCGAACGCGCCGCTGGTCGGAGCGTGCGCCCATGCCCACCGCCCGTGGCGGGATCGCGACCGCCGTCGTGGGCACGAGAATCTATACCTTCGGCGGCGAAGGCAGGCACCACGGCGGCAACCCGAACACCGTCTTCCCCGATGTCGAGGCCTACGACGCTGTCCACGACCGCTGGCAACGGCTCGCCCCGATGCCGGTGCCCCGCCACGGCACCGCCGCCGTCGCGGTGGGCGGCACGATCTACATCCCGGGAGGCGGCACGGCGGGCGGTGGCGCCCCGGTGGCCGTCAATGACGCCTACCGGCCTGCTCGCTAGGCACCGTACGAGGCCGGGCGCGCTGACCACCTGCGCGCTCGGCCAAGCTCGGAAGCCGCCGTGTCACTCCCCCAGACCGAAGGGTCGCGCGACGAGCTCGCTGGTGGTGATGGACGCCTTGGCGCTGAGAAACCTCGTGATCCGGCGGTGTTCATCGCCGACCTGCAACGCCGCCACACCGCAACCCTCGACCGGTTGAACAAGGCATCGCGCAAGGACGGGCCAGCCGCGATGCCGCGTAACACCGTGACGGTGGTGGCATCCTCGTCCGGCACGTCGTTCAATGATCGAGCGTGGCGAGTGCACGCCGTGCGACATCGGGCGGGGCTGCCGCGATGACCCTGTCGAGTGCGCCCAGGGACGTCTGCAGGTCTGTGATCGACTGTGTGATCCTTTCCCGCTCCCGGTGAAGATCGGCGAGAAGGTCGGAGCACGTGGGGATCAGCCGGTCGCCGTCGTCGCGTAGGCAAGGGAGGATCGTGGCGATGGCGGAGGTGTTCAAACCGGCGGCCAGGAGGCTACGGATGCGACGGACGGTGTCGATGTCTTCGTCGCTGTATTCCCGGTAGCCGCTGGGGCGCCGCGCGGGGTGGAGCAGGCCCTGTTCTTCGTAGTAGCGCAGCAGGCGCTCGTGAACGCCGGTCCGTCGTGACAGGTCACCGATGCGCATGGCGCCTCCTTCGTGTGCCGCGGGAAATCGTCGCACGACTTGACTCTCACATCCATGTGAGACTCTAGCGTCCTCGCCATGAGAAAGACATTCGCGACACTCGCTGCCCTGTGCGTGAGCGTCTTCGTCGTCGGAACGTCGGAATACCTGATCGCCGGGCTGCTACCTCAGGTGGGAGCGGACCTGCGCATATCCGTAGGCATGGCAGGTCAAGCCGTCACCGTCTACGCGCTGGGTGTCGTGGTCGGTGGGCCCCTTGTGGCCGCGCTGACTGCCAAGATGCCCCGTAAAGGACTGGCGCTCGGTCTGATGCTGCTGTTCGCGGCGGGCAGCGCAATCAGCGCTCTGGCCCCCTCCTACGAACTGCTGCTGGCAGGACGCCTGGTCTCTTCCTTCAGCCACGCCGCCTTCCTCGCCCTGGCCCTGGTGATGGCGACCAGCGTGGTGCCGCCGGACAAGACGGGGACGGCGATCGCCACGGTCGCCTCCGGCTTCACCGTGGCGACCCTGCTCGGTGTGCCTTTGGGCGCGCTGCTGGGTGAGAGCGCCGGATGGCGCACCCCGTTCGCCGTCCTGACCGCCCTGTCGCTGGCGGGCGTCGTGCTGCTCGCAGCCGTCCTGCCCAAGCAGCCGGCCCCGGCTACGCGGCTGCGAGACGAGGTCCGCGTGGTGACCCGCCGGCCAGTCCTGCTGGCCATCGCCACCACCGCGGTCGGATTCTCCGGCGTCGCTACGGTGTTCACCTACATCGCCCCGCTGATGACGCGCGTGTCTGGATTCTCTTCCACAGCGGTCTCTGGGCTGCTGCTCGCCTACGGAGCGGGCAGCTTCGTCGGCAACCTCCTTGCCGGCCGGCTCACCGACAAGTCCATGAGCGCCACCGTGCGCGGCGTCTTCGGCGGGCTGGCCGGTGTGCTCGTGCTCATTCCGTTCGCCGCCGTCTGGCAACCTTCCGCAGTGGCGGCGGTCTTGGTGCTCGGTCTGCTCTCCACCGCCACAATCGCGCCGCTGCAGGGGCTGATCCTGCGCCACGCCGGCGATGCCCCCACGCTGGCCGTCGCCGCCAACGTGGGCGCCTTCAACCTCGGCGCGGCCGCCGGTTCGGCCCTGGGCGGCGTCATCGTCTCGGCAGGCGCCTTGCGCTGGACCGGTCTGGTCGGTGCGGTGCTGAGTCTGGCGGGCCTGGCCCTGACTTACCTCGTCCTGCCCCGAACTCGCGCGACAACGCAGGCGGCCGAAAACGACGTCCCAGCCACCATCTGACTCGCCACCGGCCGCGGCCGCGGCGGTCGCCGCAAGCTGGGGCGATCGCCGGGCCAGGCTGCTGAGCGCGCCGTACGGTCGAGGCGTAGCCCCCCCCGCCGCTCCCCCAGCTTCCCCGGCGGCCGAGACCCGTCACAACACTTTCTCTTCCGGACCTTTGTCCACCTTCACTTGCGGCAGCGCGTCCACGGTCGGGGCCCCTGAGCACTGCGCTGGCCCGTCACGTCCGACCTTCTGCCATCCAATACTCCGGGCGGTTCGTCGTACTGCTGCCGCCTGCACGCCGCGCGTGGAGACTTCGTCGGCGAGGTGTCCCGGTCGCGCTCGCTTCAGTGGTTGAGGCGCCGGAGTTGGGCTTCGTGGATGTCGCTCACCCACTCCCAGCCGGGCTTGGCCGATGGGCCGACCCGCGGGTCGGCGTGGACTTGGCCGTGCCGCAACGCGAGTACGTACGCCCGATCCCGCTCGATCCGTGCCCGCATCTGGTCGGATCCGCCGACGGAACCGTGGCCTGGGACGATGACGTCGACGTCACCCGCCACGTCCTCCAGCAGTTGCAGCGCGGTGAGGTACTCCTCGATCGCGGTGGCGGGGTCTCCGACGTCGAGCATCGGCACCAGGACATCGGACAGCATGTCGCCGGCGACGAGAACTCCGGGTTCCTCGATGAACAGCGCCGCGTGGCCCGGTGCATGCGCCTGATGCTCGATGATCCGGACCTGGGGGCCATCCCAAGGGATCCGCGCGGTTCCGGCGGGCAGGCCGGTGATGAGGCCGAGCACCTCCAGGGGAACCTGCCCGGCGATCTCCGTCTCGAGCAGGTGAGCGGCGATGCGGGCCTTCGCCTCCGCGTCCGACAGCACTTCTCGCATATGAGCCGCGCAGCGGGCTGTACCGTAGCGGGGCGCGTCGCCGAGCTGGGCGTGCCAGAGCACGTGATCCCAATCAGGATGCGTCGAGAAACCTGCCACAACGGGCTGGCCCGCCTTGCCCAGGTCGTCCGCGATGGCGACCATTTCGTCGCCCGTGATCCCGGGGTCGATGAGCAGCACACCGGCCCGGCCCTGCACCACAACGGTGTTGGTCTGCACGAACTCGCTCTCGTGGACCAGCACACCCTCCGCGACCTGCCTCAGCACGAGCTCGCCTCCTTTGCATACTGGATGGCATGACGATGCATCGTGACGCCCTCGTCGTAAGTGATATGGCCGTCGGCCGCCACCGGCGCGCAACCCATGATGTTTCCTTTCGTCGCTGTGTAGTCCTGCAGGTCAAGCGGTCACTCGGGTGAGCGCTCGAGCGCCCCTCTATCTGGGTCAGCTCCGCTCGGGCGCACGTGGCGGCGGCTTCCTCAACGACAGGCCGCGCTCTGTTGTCAGTGCCGTCCATGCGATCGAGCAGCGCACCGGGACGCCTGTCGCCGTCGAGTTCTAGGCAGGATGCCGCCAGGGGATCACCGGCGCGCGATGGTCGATGGCGAGGCCGTGCGTGGGGCACGGCTGGCGCGGCCGGCGGGGGCACAGCACGAACGCCTCGCTGATCGTCGCGCGATACAGGCGCCACCCGGCCGGGGCGGTGACGTCCTCGAGTGACAGGGCGGAGCCGCCCCGGCCGGGGTCTCCGGGGTAGATCTCGATACCGCGGTCCAGGTCGCGGCCGGTCAGCTCGGCGGCGGTGCCGGACAGGTACACCGCCCGGCCGTGGTAGGCCGGCACCGTCGAGTCGAAGATCACCATGCTCAGCCGGGGACGCGCGGCGAGGTTACGGGAATGCCGCGTGTCGGGGCTGGACACCCAGAAGATCTCGGTGTAGTCGGCGGTCGCGAAGTAGACCGGCGACGTCCACGGAATGCCCTCGGCGTCGGCGGTGCCGAGAATCACGTACAGGTTGGCGTCCATCAGGTCACGGGCGTGGGCGTCCAGATCGATGTCGGTCATGACGCCGCCCTCCGCTGGGTCCGGTGGATCAGGGTCTCCGCGGCGGGTTCGGTGGTATCGCGCCTGTACGCGGGTGGGTGCCGCTGTTGGGCAGCGACGGCGGCCGGTGGATCGAGAGCTCGTCCCTGACGTGATCGGGTGGGCATCGTGACCTCCTTGTTCGACGGTGTGCATCCAGGCTGGTGGGCGGCACGCATCCGGACATCCGTGCTGAGCACTGAGCCGGTACGGATCGGTCACCGACGTACGCCATCCTGATAAGCGTGGACTTGACGAAGATCTCGACCCGGGAGGCCGATGTGCTGGCCGCCGTGGGCCGGCACCTGTCGAACGCGCAGATCGCCGGCCGGCTGCACATCTCGGTCAGGACGGTCGAGAGTCACGTCGCCGCGCTGCTGCGCAAGCTTGACGCGTCCGATCGACAAGCCCTGGCCGCGTTGGCCGAGCAGGCCAGGACCGGGCGGTTCGTCGGCCTGCCGGTCAGCCGGACGACCTTCGTGGGCCGCGTGGCGGAGGTGGCCGCCGTCGGATCGGCGCTGGAGGAGTCCCGGCTGGTGACCGTGGTCGGCCCGGGCGGGGTGGGCAAGACCCGGCTGGCAGCCGCTGTCGCAGAGCGGGCGCAGTCACGGTTTCCCGCCGGTGGCGCCTTCGTCGACCTCGTGCCGGTCCGGACCGCGGCCGTGGCCGGCTCGGTGGTGCAGGCCGTCGCCGACGCGTTGGACGTGACCGTGGGCCCGACGCAGTCCGTCGAGCGGGCGGTGTTCGAGCGGCTGCGCTCGGGCCGGCCGCTGCTGGTGCTGGACAACTGCGAGCACGTGATCGACGAGGTCAGCATGCTGACCGAACAGCTGCTGACCGCTTGCCCGCAGGCCACCGTGCTGGCCACCAGCCGACAGCGACTCGGTGTCACCGGCGAGCGGCTCGTACACGTGCGCCCACTCGCCGGCACCGAGGTCGAGCAGCTGTTCCGGGATCGGGCCAGCGCCGCGGATCCCGGGTTCGCCGCGCGACCGGCAGTCGTGGCCGATGTCTGCGCCCGGCTGGACGGTCTGCCGCTCGCGGTCGAGCTGGCCGCCGCCCGGGTGGCCGCGCTCGGCGCCGACGGGCTGCTGACCGGCCTCGGCGATCAGCTGCGGCTGCTGGCCGGTGGCAGAGGGGCACACGTCCGCCATCACTCGCTGCGCGAGCTGATCGGGTGGAGCTACGACCTGCTCGACGCCGACGAGCGAACCTTGTTCCGCCGGCTGTCGGCCTTCGTCGGGGTGTTCGACCTGGCCGCCGCGGCGGCGCTGAGTCCGCAGGCGACCCCGGCGGAGGTGGCCGACCTGCTGGGCCGGCTGGTCGATCAGAACCTGGTCGTGCGCACCGGCCCCGGATGGCGGCTGCTCGACACGATCCGCGCGTTCGGCCTCTCGCAGGCGAGCGCCGTGGGAGAGCAGGACGCGATTCGCGAGCGGTACCTGCTCTGGGCGTTCGCGACCGCCGCCGAGGTGGAGACCCGGCTCGACGCCGATTGGCGATCGGCGTTCGACGTTGTCGCCGATGACCTCCGGGCGGCGGCCATCGCGGTCGGATCGGACCCCGCGGCCCACGGCTTCCTGCGCACGCTCGCCCACCTGACCTTCGCCGCGGGCCGGTTCGTCGAAGCGCGAACGCTCTATCAAGCCGCAGCCCGGTGCGCTGCCGGCATCGAACAGGGCCAGGATCTGCGAGCCGGCGCCTACGCCGCGCTGGCCGTCGCCAACAACCGCACCGCCACCGAACTCATGCGGCAGGCCGTCGAGGCCGCGGACACCGCCGACCTGCGTGCCGAGGCCGTGGTGGTCGGCGTGCGCTACAACTTCGGGCCGATCGAGTCTGCGACCGATGACCAGGCACGCTTGCTGGCCGAGGCGAGGAAGACAGCCGACGCGAACCCGAGCGATCAGCGGCTGGCCGCGCTGGTCGCCATAGCGACGGCCTGGCACGAGGGTCACGGCTGGATGCCCGACCTGGGCCGGGCCCGCGAGGCCGTGGAACTCGCCCGTGCGGCCGGCGATCGGCTGGTGCTACTCGCGGCGATGGACGCCCTCTGCAATGCCCTCGACCGCGCGGGGGCCACCCGGGAAGCCCACCGGCTGGCCGGCGAACGACTGCGCATCGCGGCCACCCTGCCGCGCCACGACCCGGCCGCTGCCGCCGAGATCGTTGACGCGTTCCACGTCGCGCCGAGGGCCGCGCTGGGCGCAGGCGACCTACCCGCCGCGCTGGCGCTGGCCCGGCAGGCCCACGCCGACGATCCGATCGGCGGGCATCCGTACCTGCAGGCCCCGCGACTCGTGCGCGTGCTGGCCCTCACCGGCGACTTCGACGAGGCGATCAGCCGAGCCGAGACGTTGTGGGTGGCGTGGTGGCGCGACGGTAGCCCGTCGATGCCGTGGATGAACTCGGCGCTCGCCCTCGCCGGGATGATCCAGGGCTTGCGCGGCAACCCGGCGAGCCAGCAGCAATGGCGTGAACGGGCGCTGACGGTGGCGGCCGGCTCGCCCGTCGTAGCGGCCTGCCGGGCGTTCGCCGACACCCGGGTCGCCCTCCACTGCGGACAGTATGACGATGCGGCCGACCAGGTCGAACGGGCCTTTGCGCCGTTCTCCGATCAGCGGTGGGTCGGCTACGCGCGCGTCGTCGGGGCCGAGCTTGCCGTCATGGCCGGCCTTCCCGACGCCGGCGACCGGATCCTTGCCGCCGAGCCGTACGCGGGCGAGAGCGACTGGGCGGCCGCGTGCCTTGCCCGGGTGCGCGGCCGGCTCGGCGACCACGCCGCCTTGGCGGACGCTGCGGAGCGGTGGTACCGGCTCGGTGCGCGCTTCGAGCGGGCAGCCACGCTGGCGCTGCTGCCCGACCGGGCCGATGAGGGGCACGGCTGATCGGCGGTGACCCGCCGAACCTGGCCACTTGGAGAAGCCGTTGCAGGACTCGGCCTTGTTGGTCGTCGCGGGTACACGCGCCCGCAGCGCCGGATCGGCCAGGTACCGGAGCAGGGCGGCGGTCCGTACGCTGCGGCCGACACTCCGGTGCGCCGCCCCACAGCGTGATCCTGCCGACGCCGGCGTACAGGCACGCACGGTCGGGGTGGGCAGGGTGTCAAGGAAGGCGTCACGGCGGGCACGGCGTCCTCCCCCGCAGATGATAGGGCGTTGTCCGCGCTTGAGGGTGCGTCACGGGTCCGTGGCCTGCCGGGCGCGGCGAGCCCGGAGTTTGTGGCGGTTGCCGCAGCGCTCCATCGCGCACCATCGCCGGGCGCCGGGGCGGGACGTGTCGACGAACACCAGCGGGCAGTTGTCGCTCGCGCACTCGCGGATGCGCCCGGAGAGTGGCCCGGACAACAGCTCGATCATCTCCCGGGCCAGTGTCGACAGCGCTTGCGCGGCCCGTACCGGCGGCGCCCATCCCGCGGTCGTGCCGTCGGCGGCCAGCTCGGGGACCAGTGGTGCCGCGGCTGCGGCCCGGTTGATGGTCTCGATCGCTTCGGCGGGGAGGGGCCGATGCGCCGCCCGGGCGTGCGCCGCGTCCCAGATGGCCTGGCGCAGGGCCTTGGCCGCGGTCAGTTCGTGGACCGTCAGGGGGGCCGTCATGACCGCGGCGATCGACGGGTGGGCCAGCCATTCGGCCAGGTCGGCAGGCTCGTGGAGGGATTCGAACACCGCGTACGGACCCTCGCCGCCGGTGTGGGCGAAGTCCAGGCAGACGGCGCCGGCATCGAACCAGAACGACCCTCCCTTGGGGTCGTGCAACGTTCGCCCGGTTGCACTCGCTCGCATGACACCACTATAACTGGTGTCGACAGCGACACCAGTATAACTGGTGTCCTCAACGGAGGAGGTCCACACATGGGCGTACGACACATCAACCCCGCCGGGATGCACAGCAGCCCGGCTTTCAGCCAGGCGGTCGTGGTCGAGCAGCCGGCGAAGACGATCTACATCGGCGGGCAGAACGGCGTCGGCGCCGACGGGAAAGTCGTCGGGCCCACGGTCGGGGAGCAGTCCAGGCAGGCGTTCCGCAACCTCACGACCATTTTGGAGAGCGAGGGGGCAAGCCTGGCGAACATCGTGCACTGGCGCATCGCCGTGGTGGAAGGCAACACGTTCGACGAGGGCGTGGCCGCCTTCCAGGAGGTGTGGAACCGGGCCGACCCGCCGCCGGCCATCACCGTCCACGTCGTTGCCGGCCTGGGTCCCGGGTTCCTCGTCGAGATCGACGCCGTCGCCGTCGTGTAGCGCCCTCGGGGGCAGGACAATCCACCGGTCGTCGAATGGCCCGGTTCTGACGCTGAGGCGATCTAACGGCGACGACCAGGTGGAGATCACCCGTCAACGTGCCCGCTGCGAGCCCAGAGGTGGCAGATGCCGTGGGGGCGGCCTGCCCCGCCCCCATCCGCTTGGTACGGGCCGCGGGCCCGGCCACCGCCGCAACACTCACGAAACCACTGCCCGCTGAGCCTTGATCCGCACTCAAGCCGGCGAGCCAGCGACTATCCCGATACTGACGGGTTCAGGACAGGTTCCGAGCATGACGAACGTAGCTGATGCACCCCCTGCCGGGCGAGGCTCCACTAAATCGCCCGCCCCCGCCTGGTCGATCGTCGGCCTGGTCTGCCTGGCGCAGTTCATGATGGTTCTCGACGTGTCGATCGTGAACGTCGCGCTGCCCGCCATGGAATCCGACCTCCGCCTGGGTGCCGAGGGATTGCAATGGGTGGTCAACGGCTACATCCTCACCTTCGCCGGGTTCCTGCTGCTGGGAGGCCGGGCGGCCGATCTCTACGGACGCAGGCGTACCTTCGTCGCGGGCCTGGCTGTATTCGCGATTGCCAGCCTGGCGGGCGGGCTCGCCACCACGCCGTGGCTGCTGATCGCCGCGCGGGCGATCCAGGGGCTCGGCGCGGCGGTGGTCGCCCCGGCCACGCTGACGATCCTCACCACCGCGATCCCCGCCGGGCCGGCGCGGGCCAAGGCCATCGCCACCTGGGGTGCGGTCGGGGCGGCCGGCGGGGCGGCCGGGTCGCTCGTCGGCGGACTGCTCACGGACTACCTGTCGTGGCGCTGGATCCTGCTGATCAACGCACCGATCGGAACGGTGGCGATCATCGCCGCGCTCCGCCTGCTTGCCGAAAGCCGCGACCTCGGCACCCGCGGGCTCGACCTGACCGGGGCGATCACGGTGACGGTGGGGCTGTCGGCGCTGGAGTTCGGCGTGCTGCAAACCCCCGCGTACGGCTGGGGTGCGGCGCGCGCACTGATCCCCATGGGGGTGGGCGTGCTGGCCCTGGCCGTGTTCGTCCTGGTGCAGGCCAGGTTCGCGCGGGCGCCGCTGATGCCGTTACGGGTCTTCAGGGCCCGCTCAGTGTCCGGCGCGCTCCTCGTACAGTTTCTGCTGGGCGCTGCGGGCTTCGCGGTCTGGTACTTCCTGTCTCTCTACATGCAGCAGGTCCTGTACTACAGCGCGCTTCAGGCGGGCCTGGCGTTCCTGCCGCACACCCTCGCCATCATCGTCGCCTCCAAGGCCACGCCGTGGCTGGCCGGCCGGGTCGGCCTGCGTCCGCTGCTGGCCACAGGCGCGCTGATCTCGGCGGCGGGTTTCGCCTGGCAGGCGACGATCACGCCGGACAGTGGCCTGCTCACCGGCATCGTGCTGCCGGGCGTGCTCATCACCGGCGGAATGGGCCTCACTTCCGCGCCGATCGCCATGGCCGCCACAGCGGGGATCGGCCCCGGCGAGGCGGGACTGGTCTCCGGCGTCCTCAACTCCTCCCGCCAGATCGGCGGCTCGCTCGGCCTGGCCGCGCTGACCACCCTGGCCGCTTCCCACGCCAGCGCGCAGACCTCCGGATACTCCCTCGCGTTCGGAGCCTGCGCCGGCGTCGTGGCCGCCGGGGCGGTGGCGGTGCTCGTACTTCCGAAGACCCCGAAGAGACGTGACCTGACGCGCGCGGTCGTCATCGACGAAGTGAAGGCGGCATAGCCGCGATCTTGCCAGCCAGCTGGTAAGGCGGCAGGTTCCTGGGAGCTCTCTGCTGGAGAACTCCGTGATCCTCCGCGGACAGACCCGGTCCGCCATTCCTGGCCGAGCGGGTGACATGGACGTGGCAAGCGCTGACGAGCGGCGTACGACGGAGCGGGTGCGCACCCTGCTCGGGCTGCTGCAGCAGCGCCAGATCTGGACCGGCCCAAGCTCGCCGACCGGCTCGAAGTCACGCCGCGCACAGTACGTCGCGACGTCAGTGCGTCAGGCCAGAGCGAGGTTGTGGAGTGAGCGGGCCTTGAAGAAGGCCTGCGGCGAAGCCGGAACGGCATGGCCGGGTGCTCGGCCATCATCTGTGAGAGCGCATCGCCCCCCGACCGGTGACCGAAGAGCAACCACCGAGCAACCGGCGGGCGAATTACGCGACCTTGAACATTGGCCCGCCGCTGGCAATGGGCCAGTCCGCCCACTTGCGGTTCCCGGTCTTCGCCGTCCGGAACCCGGCTGCCACGAGGTAGCGCAGGCTGTACCGCACACCGGCAGCCGGTGGGATCGACCGCGCTACGGCCCGCGCGGCATGCTCCCCGGCAGGGTGACGGCCGCGCCACCCCGGTCCCGTCAACGGCTCGACAGGTGCCGAATGTCTTGACCAGTCCCTCGGCCCGTACGGCGCTCACCACCGTCTCGGCACCTGGCCTCTGAAATCGCAAGTGATTCGACCCGAAGGAGACCTCGTGTCCCTCCCCCCGCCACTCCGGCGATCGATCCTCACCCGGACGCTCGTCGCCCTGGTCGCCGGGTTCAGCTTGTTACTCCCCCAGAGCCCCGCAAGTGCCGCCCCCGAACCAGCAAAGATCGACAAAGCAGTCCTGGCCGATTTGAAGGACGGCGAAGCCACCTTCATGGTCCGCCTCAACGGCGAGGCCGACCTGCGAGCCGCCCGCGCCGCCACCCCCAAGGCCGCCAAGGGCAAGGCTGTCTACGACGCCAAGACCGCGTACGCGAAGAGAACACAGGCGAGACTGCGCAAGCTACTGACAGACCGGAAAGCGAAGTACACCCCGTTCTGGATCGTGAACAGGGTGCAAGTGACCGCCGACACCAAGCTCGCCGCCGAGATCGCGGCGCTCCCCGAGGTCGCCTCCGTCAACCCGGTCGGCCGCGCCAAGCTGCCGAAGCCGGTCCCCGGCAAGGCCGAAGCCAAGGCCAACGCCGTCGAGTGGAACATCGACCGGATCAACGCCCCCCGTGTCTGGAACGAAGACAACAACCGGGGCGAAGGCATCGTCGTCGGAATCATCGACAGCGGAGCGGACTTCGAGCATCCGGAGATCGCCGAAAGCTACCGTGGACTGCGGCCCGATGGCTATGTGGACCACAACTACAACTGGGGCACGTTCCTGGAGGGGTGCTTCTCCCCGGCTCCATGTGACAGCGACGAGGTCAGCCACGGTACCCACGTGACCGGGACCATCGCCGGCAAGAACGGCATCGGGGTCGCTCCCGGGGTCAAGTGGATCGCCGCCAGGGCCTGCGACGGGAGTCACTGCGACGAGAGCGCGCTCTGGGCGGCCGGCGAGTGGATGGTCGCACCGACCGATCTGAACGGCCAGAACCCGCGCACCGATCTATCCCCTGACATCGTCAATTCGTCCTGGACGATCGGAACGAACGACCCGGCGTTCGAAAGTCTCATCAACACATGGGTCACCGCCGGCATCTTCCCGATGTTCGCCAACGGCAACGCCGGCCCGAACTGTGGAACCAGTCAAAGCCCTGGAGAATACGTTCAGAGCTACAGCGTGGGTGCGTTCGGCGCGGATGGCACGGCCCCCGGGTCCTCCTCCAGAGGCGCCGGCGAGAACGGTGAGATCAAGCCGAACATCTCCGCTCCCGGCGTCGACATCCGCTCGTCGATCACCAAGGGCCGATACGCCGTCTGGAGCGGCACTTCGATGGCCTCTCCGCAGGTGGCGGGGGCTGTGGCGCTGATCTGGTCGGCCGCGCCTTCGCTGCGGCGAAACGTGGCCGCCACCCGGGCGCTGCTGGACGGCACCGCCATCGACACGCCGGACACGACGTGCGGCGGTACGGCCGCCGACAACAACGTCTACGGCGAGGGCCGTCTCGACGCCTACGCCGCCGTCCAGGCCGCACCCGATGATCCACTCGGCACCCTGAACGGCACCATCACCGCGAACGGCCGGCCCCTGTCCGGAGCCGACGTGACCGTCACCGGGCCGGTCGGCCGCACGGGCGGCACCGGCCAGGACGGCACCTACTCCCTGCTCCGCGTCCCCCCGGGCAGCTACCAGGTGACCGTGTCCAAGTTCGGATACAGCCCGGTCACCACCACCGCCACCGTCGTGGACGGCCAGAGCTCCACGGCCGATGTCACCCTTACCCGCAGACCGGACGCCGTGCTCACCGGGACGATCACCACCGCGGGCGTCCCCGAGCAAGGAGCCACGGTCGTGGCGTTCTCCACCAGGCCGGTGAAGGCCGTGACCGATTCCTCCGGCCGGTATGAGCTCACACTCCCGCACGACACCTACCGGCTGGAGATCACCTCGGCCTCCCGCTGTGTCGCCCCTGTCGCCCAGCAGATCACCGTGACCGGGAACACGACCAGGAACGCCACCCTGGCGAACAGACACGACGACTTCGGCTATACCTGCGCGATCGGCTCCGAACCGTACGTGGCGGGCACCGACCGTCTCCCCCTGGAGGGCAACGTCGAGACCGTGCGCGTGACAGCGCCGTTCCCGGTGCCCTTCTACGGCAAGGCGTATTCCGACATCTGGGTGACGCCCGGCGGCTTCGCCTCCTTCGGGAAAACCGCCGTCGACGCCGGCAACACCCCTCTGCCTTCTCCGTTCAACGTTCTCGCCGTCTTTCCCTACTGGGAGGATCTCGTCGTGGAGCCGGCCGGAGGGGTCTACACCGCCACCGTCGGCACCGCCCCGCACCGGTCGTTCGTCATCGAATGGCGCAACGTCAGGAACAACAGGTCACTGACCGCCCGCGTCTCCTTCTCGGTGCTGCTGGGCGAGAACGGCACGATCAGCTACCGCTACAAGGACATCGACGACAGCCCGCTCGAACGAGGCGCGAGCGCGACCATCGGCATCGAGAACGCCGATGGCACCGATGCGTTGCAGTACTCCCACAACACCCTGTCGATCAAGAACGGTCAGAGCCTGACCTTCACCGCCGCCGACTACGGCGTGGTGCGCGGCACTGTCACCGACGCCAACGACCATCAGCCCATCGCGAACGCGACCGTGGAGTTCCCTGACGTCGCGACCTTCACCACCGGCGCAGATGGCACCTTCACCGGCCAGATCCGCGCCGGTAGCCACAACGCCAAGGTCTACGCGCCGAACTACGGCACCACCTACAGGAACGTGACCGTCACCCACGGCGCGATCACCGCCATGGACATCGAACTCGTCACCGGCAAGATCACCGCCGCACCAGGCGAACTCGACCTGATCGCCCCACCCGGCGGCACCACCACGGCAACGGTCACCCTCACCAACCATGGCGTCCCCACTTCCTTCGAAGCCACCAGCGATTCGGCCTGGCTGACCGTTACCCCCGCCGAGGGCGGACTGGTGAAGAACCAGGCGGCGACCCTCACCGTCACCGCCGCCGGCGGCGAAACCGAACGCACGGGCAAGATCACCATCAGGTCCACCAGCGGCCGGAACCCCGTCATCGAGATCCCCGTGACCATCACCCCATGAGCACCGACCGACCTGTCGGCTGAACATCGGAGCGGCGGAGACCTCGTGTCCCCGCCGCTCCGGCAACCGCTACCTGTCCTTCATCCGCGACCCGCTTACGTGGATCGCCGGGAAGAGCGCTTGCGGCCGGCGGGTCCGTGCGGTCTCACGCCGGGATCTTCGGTAGCGCTTGTCGGCCAGGGTGAGGGGATGTCCCGTCATTCCGGTACAGCAGGCACGCGGATTGGTTGCCGCTCTTGCAGCGCGGCACGGTGTTGCGTCGGCCGGTCGCCTACCAGCTCGTCCACGACCCGCAGGCTCCCCGCCCGATCGCGGGCAGCCCGCGCGCGCTCGCGCTGCTGGAGATGAACGCCGGCGAGGAGTTGTCGGCCACGCCCACCGGCCCGGCGTCGTCTACTAAGGATCTTCACGTCTGGGCCCGAGGGCTGGTCCGGCCTGCGTCCGGCTCGCCCTTAGTCCCAGTCCACCCTCACGCTGATGGCCCAAGGACGTGTCGATCCGCACGTCGCCGCTGACGACCGGGTGCCAGGCACCCGATACGGACCAGAGAAGTTTCTGGTGTCGCCGCCGGTGGCCTTGGCCGAGCACGTCATGAAGACGCGGTAGAGCCCGTCTCCAGATGTGCACGAGGCGCTTCCCTTATCGGGGGCGCCGGGCATGTAGCGATTGATCCCGGCTTTGCAGATGCGGGTCTCCGCGTGCGCCGCGACAGGGGTGATCAGAACGGCTGTGCCTGCGGCGACGGCCATGGCGGCGGCGGCGAATTTCCTCATAGGTGGCCCCTCAGTGGTGAGGACGGATGGATGCCGAGAAGCCAACCAAACTTGGGTATGCCGGCGGTATGTTCACCTGCCGCCCTCTGCCGGCAGGTGCGCTGCCCCTCAGACGCGGGTCCGGTGGCCGGCGGGACGTTAGCGGCTGATAACGCCATCGTTGCGCCGGCACCGTCAGACGGCCCCCTGCTGGCCGCTTCTACCGGGGGAACCCATGACGCTGTACGCCGCCAACGGCACCCAACTGACCAAGACCACCGCCGCCGTCCCGGTCACCGACCCGATCGTCGAGGTCACCGAGGACCCTGATCGAGGGCTTCCGGCCGGAGGGCACCATCTTTCCCCCGCAGGCGCGCAAGCTGTGGAAGACCGTGGGGACGCTGATCCGGCAGTCGGAGTTCGACGCGATGTCCCCGGCTGCGGAGATCAGCACCGTCAGCCCGGCGACCGGCCCGGTCGCCGGCGGCACGACGATCACGATCAAGGGCCGAAACTTCACCCTGACCGCGCCGCCGTGACCGGCATCATCCCGAACACCGCGGCGGCCTACCGCAAGCTTTCCGCCCAGCTGGCCGAGGCGCGCCTGTGCGGCGACTTCCCCGACTTGATCGACGCGGTGCGCGAGACCCCCCGTCGGCCTGCACCGATCCCGGCGAAATCCTCGCCCAGGTCCCCGACTTGTACCGGCGCGACCGGACGGAGAACCAGCCGGTGGCACTGCACCTGGCCGCCGAAAAGGACACGCTGCGGACCCAGATCACCAGCTGGACCTTCGACTGCGGCGATCCGCGCCTGGCGGTGCTGGCCTACGTCGGCGATGACGACGCCAGCGGCGAGGCGATCCTGACCGACTGGCTCGCCCGAACCAGCGGTTGCTGGTTGGCCGTGGAACGGATCGCGCTCACCCGCGAGCACGTGCTCGCGTACGGGCTGCCGGCAGCTCCGGGCAAGGCGAGCGACCCGCGCTGGCACGCGTTCACCGCCCGCCACGCCCTGGACCCGGCCGCGCCCACTCAGTGGGAGGCCGAAGCGCCCGACCTCGCCGCGCTCAGTGGGGATGAGCGGACGCAGCTCGCCGGCCTGCTCCAACCGCTCGCCGCCACGCTGGCCGAAGGCGACGACTAAGGTCCGTGCCCGGTCCCTGCGATGACGCCTCGCAGGTCGGGGATTCGACACGTTCGTACAAGCTCTGACCGCGATCGCGCCGCACCATTGACATGCGCACGCAGAAACTCGAACTCTTCATGGAAAGGCGTGGTCCATGAGAAACGCACTCAAGGCAGTCGGCGCCGGCGCCGCAGCGATGGCCATGGTGGCCATCTCCGTCGCTCCCGCCCATGCTGATTCGGCGTGGGGAGGGGAGTACAAGGGCTGCAGCAACTATGTCGTGTTCGACCGCGAGGGCGAGCGCATGTTCGGGATCGGCATGATGACGTGCAACAAGCCCCAGGCGATCATGCGGCCGGAGATCATTGTCTGGGCCCGCAACAAGATCTACAAAAAAATCAAAGGCTGTACCAAGGCCGGCCGGGGACCCACATACTGCCAGACCGACAAGCTGTATGTGCCCTATGAGCCGGGCTACCGCTACCAGGCGTACAACGCCGGCACCACCAACTTCGACTACGTCTGGCCGACCTGGACCCACGCCCGCGTCTATGTGACCCGGTGACCGTGGCCCCAGATCGTTCGTATGGCTGTGGGCGGCCACAGCCCGGCAGTGGGAAGCCGTCCGTCCGGGCGGCTTCCCGTCTTTTCGTAGAAGCGACTGACAGGTTGCGCGCTCTGCCGCCGTGGCCTGAGTCCTGAGCCGCAGGACGATGGTGTGTCAGTACCAGCGCTGGTAGTCGTTCGGGTTGTTCAGGTCGCATCGCCACAGTCCGACCGGGCTGCCGCTGCCTTGCCAGCGCGAGGAGTACCCGTCCAGGCAGGCGTACCACTGGCTCACCGGAGAGGCCAGAGCGAGACTGGAGCCGTTGCTGTAGAGCCTGAAGGTCTGGCCGCCGGCGGCGCCCTCCTTGCAGTCGTAGACGTTGAACTGCCAGCCGAGCTGGCCGTCGGCGGATTCGGGGTAGTCGAGGCAGCGTCCTGAGGCCTGGTTGACGAGCTCCCATCCGTAGTAGGCGGTGGAGCTGTAGTACCGCCACCGCCACTGCTCGGTGATGCCGCGGTTGCAGATCCAGAAGCCGACCGGCGAGTTGTTCGCCCCATTGCCGCTGGCGAAGTTGTCCAGGCAGTAGGAGTCTCCGTAGGCGCGTACGTGGAAGAAGAACGGATCAGAGTCGTAGACGGTGACTCCGCTCGCCAGTCGCCGCCCGCCGACACCGTCCGCGGCGTTCTTCTTGACCTGCTCGTACGCCTCGACCGCTGAGATGGTGGGAGGCTCCGCGGCCGAGGCGGGAGCCGCCCCGAACCAGACGATGAGTACCGCGATGACGATGGATAAGAAGGACCTCATGCCACGCCTTTCTCTGGGGGGTTTGTCTGACCTCAGAATGCGGCGAGATCACCTGCGTGGCTTGTACGAACGTGTCGATCAAGAGAACGGGCGCCTCTCAGCCCAGGGCTGGTGCGCGGCAAGAAGGGCAGTGGTGTTCTACCGGCGCTACCTGACCGTCGGGTCTGCGGTGCGCTACGTCAGCGTGGAAGACGCCGGGTGCGAATGCCGCTTGCCGACGCCGAGCGTAACCGCGAACGCGTCCTGGCCGCGGCCCGCCGCCTGTACGCCGGCTACGGCCTCGGCGTCTCCATGTCCTGCATCGCCTGCGAGGCCGTGCGTCGGCAAGGCCACCCTGTCGCGCCGCTTCGCCACCCGCGAAGACCTCATCAACGCCGTCTTCGCCGACCGCATGGACGCCTATGCCGCCGTCGGCGCTGGACGACGCGAACGCCGGGGGCTACTGGTCGTCGCTGTCGCGGGTGGCCGTGACGTGCTGGACGGCTACGGTCCGGGCCAGCCATGCGCGGTCGATCCCCGCCGCGGCGGGGTCCTCGTAGCGGGGCTTCTCACCAGCGAGCCGGTGGCGGTCGACGACGTCGTGCTGGAAGGCCTCGTTGTGCGTGAGCAGGTTGTCTTCGAGTGCACGCCCCGGCCCCGGGCTCACCCATTGTCGACGCTGATGTCCCGTGAGACCATCCAGCGATGCGTGTGAATCTGTGGTATCGCCATTTATCCCGCATCCTCCTGGCCCTGGTCACAGCCGCCTTCTCCATCGCATTCCTGGGCCTGGCCACCCCGGCATCCGCCACCGTTCCCGACGGCGACAACTGCTGGTCGGGCGCGCCGGGCAGCCCACCGAGCAAGACCGTCAACGGCAGTGCGGCGGTTCAGTGCGACGGTCCAGCGCGCCGCATCGACGCCGCCCCGGCATCCGCCGACCTTCCCGACGGCCACGTCTGCTGGTGGGTCTCGCCGGGCAGCCCACCGAGCAAGACCGACGCCAAGACCGTCAACTACACCGCGACGGTCCAGTGTGACGGTCCAGTGCGCCGCATCGACCTCACCGTGGAGCTGCTCTACCACGGGCTGATCGGCGGCCCCGGCGTAACCGTGACCGGCCGCACCGACGTCTGGCAGTACACCACTCTGGTCCCCCTGTTCGGCCTCGGCGCCCCCAGCCCGGGCGAGGTGTGCGAGTCCGGCTATTACTCGGGCCGGGCGACCGCCACGGTCCAATACCTGTCGGGGTCTCCGGAGTTCATCACCCGATCGACAGGGTCTGGTCCGGTGTTGTTCGACTGCCCGCCGCCGGATATCCCCACGCCCTCGCCGGCGATGACGGTCGTCAACCCGGGCACCCAGAACACGTACCTCCCGGACCGCGTGTCGCTGCAGATGCAGGCCACCGGCGGGAGCGGGTCCTACACCTGGTCGGCGACCGGTCTGCCGCCCGGGCTGACCATCGACACGACGACTGGCTTGATCAGCGGCACGCCCCGTGTAGGAAGCTACAACGTCACGGTCACGGCCGTCGGCGGCGGCCAGGCAAGCACCACCTTCACCTGGCGCATCCGGCGCGATGCCCCCTGCCCCACCTGCTGATCTTGTGCCCCCACGGAAAATCCGCCGGAAAGCGACGGTGCGTATCGTCTGAGGTCCCGGGTCGGTCCTCCTCTCCGATCCCGCTCGGTGCGGGTAGGAGAGGAGCAACCCGTGACACACGCCGTGAACGATCTTGTAAGGCATGTAAGGCACTGGGGCGAGCGGCGCGAGGTCCGCGAACTCGTCCTGAACTCTGCGCTGAGGGCCCGTAGGTGGCCGGCGGCTTCGAGTTGTCCTTCGCGCTCGCCCCGCCGCGCGCCATCGGCCAGTACCGGGGGCTGTTCGGGATGGGCATGAGCGCGTTGGAGTTCCTCGGCCCGGCCGTCGTTACCCCGCTGTGCCCGGGTTGGAGCCGCCCGGCTGGATCGCCCTCGTCGGCCTCCTGGTGCCACCCGTGGCCCCGGCTCGCCGAACGGCGGGCCACCCTGGTCAGCGCCCGGGTGGCGGATCAGCGGCCGTGATAGTGCGGTAGATCGAGCGGCGGCACCGGGAAGCCGCCTGCGGTCGGCTCTTCGCCGAGCTCCTCGAACTCGGCGTCGACCCGTGCCTTCCTGGCTTCCCGTCGCCGCTGGCCGACGGTGTCGAACCTCATCCAGATGGCCAGTACGCCGACGACGATGACGCCCCCGAGCGCGATGGAGACGATCCCCGGGCTCTGCGTGATCGTCCGGACGGCGGCGACGAGGAGGATCCAGCCCAGGTTGACCGGGATGAGGACCTTCCAGCCCAAGGACATGAGCTGGTCGTAGCGCACGCGGGGCAGCGAGGCTCGGACCCAGATGACGAAGCAGAACGTCAGCGCGAACTTGATGAAGAACCAGAGCATCGGCCACCAGCCCTCGTTCGCGCCTGCCCACAGCGAGATCGGGAACGGCGCCCGCCAGCCACCCAGGAACAGGGTGACCGCGATGCCGGAGGCGGTGAACGTGTGCAGGTACTCGCCCATCATGATCAGAGCGAACTTCAGCGACGAGGAGTACTCCGTCTGGAACCCGCCGACCAGCTCACCCTCACCCTCGGGCAGGTCGAACGGAATCCGCGCCGCCTCACCGAACATGCAGACCACATACACCAGGAACGACGGCAGCAGCATGACGCCGTACCACAGCGACGTCTGCGCGTTCACGATCTCCGAGGTCGACAGCGTCCCGGCGAAGATGAAGACGGCCACGAACGACAGGCCCATCGCGATCTCGTACGAGACGACCTGCGCCGCCGACCGCAAACCACCGAGCAGCGCGTACGGCGAGCGCGACGACCACCCGGCCAGCACCACCCCGTACAGCGAGATGGCCCCCATCGCCAGCATGAACAACACCGCCACCGGCAGGTCGACCAGCTGCAACGGCGTCTGGTGCCCGAACATCCACACCTTCGGCCCGAACGGCACGATCGAGAACGCCACGAACGCCGGAACCACCATGATGACCGGAGCCAGCAGATACAGCACCCTGTCCACGGTGTTGGGGAGGAGATCCTCCTTCAACCCCATCTTGATCGCGTCCGCCACCGACTGCAGGATCCCGAGGGGCCCCGCCCGGTTGGGTCCGATGCGGTTCTGCATCCTGGAGATGAGCTTGCGCTCGAACCAGACCCCGAACACGACCCCCAGCGACAGGAAGAGGAACAGGAACACCGCCTTGACGATGGTGATCCCCAGCGGATCCCTGCCGAAGTCGGCGAGCGTGGCTCCCATGACGTGCTGCCCCTTCCCGTCCCGGCACGCCGTTCGGCCGGGAGCGGAAGGCACGCTATTCGGCGAGCCGCCCGGTGTCTTGAACGAATGCGAACAGCTGCGCGGGCGTCAGCCGCGACATCGCCCTGACCTCCCGGCTGAGATGCGGCTGGTCGGCGAAACCGCAGCTCAGGGCCGCGTCCAGGGTGGCTGACGGGCGGCGCCAGCTGTCCACGGTCCGCTGGAAGCGGGCGATCCGGGCGACGGTCTTGGGTGACAGGCCCACCACTCTGCGGAATCCGAGCTCGACGTACCGCCTGCTGACGCCGAGCTCGGCGGCGAGGCCCGCGATCGTGCGCGGACAGTCCGGGGCCTGCAGCCGCCACCAGGCGCGCATGATCAGGTGGTCGCGTCCCGGGCCGGGGCACAGCCACGCCGTCAGGCGCTCCCACAGCAGGGCGAAGCGCTCATCCCAGCTCGCTGACTCGCCCAGCCGCCCCGCCAGCTCCTCGGCCCGGGCTCCGAGGAGGTCAGCGAGCGGCACGGTCGCCCCGGCCACTTCCCGGACCGGCGCGCCCGTCAGCGCGGACATCCCGGCGGGGGTGAGCCCGACCGCCATCCCGTGACGCCACGGCGTGTGAACCGCGAACGTCGCGGTGGCGCGCGGGCCGGTGACGATCGGGCTCATGCCGGTGAAGTCGACGATCAAGGTGGCCGCGTTGAGCGGCAGCATCCGCGCGTCTGCCGCCGTCCGCGTCCGGAACCCCGCCGCCCCCAGCGCGTACGGGCGCAGGTGCGGCGGCGACCGCCGCACGATCATCTCGTACGGCTCAGCCTGCCTCAGCGCGGGCACCGAGTGGATCATGCCGCGGCCGGCAGGAGCATGGCGCGTGCCTGACGTGCGTCAGACACGTTCGGAATCCTTCATGTGCCTAGCATGCCTGACACTCCAACAGCCCCGAAGGTAGCTGGTGGGCCCACGGGGCATCGCGCGTGGACCTCCCGGGCGAGGGATGTCCTTGATCGAGCCTCGCCTACCGCTCGCTCCAGCTCGATCGGGGCCAGCGGGGCCCTTCCTCGATGGGTAAAAGTGGGTCCTGCTGGTCTCGGTGAAGCTGTGCTTGGCGTAGAACCGGCGCGCCCGGGTGGAGTCGCGGAGGGTCCACAGATGCACGTCGTCGTACCCGGCATCCCGCATCCCGTCCAGCACGGCCGTCAGCAGGGCCCTCGCGATGCCGCTGCCCCAGACGTCCGGGTCAGGAAGCGGAGGCCCCGAACACGGCGGGGCTCGTCGTCGAGCTGGAGGCGCGGTGCTGCCGCCGACGTGGCCATTTGGCCCGGCTGTAGAGGATTGGGGAGCCGGCGGGGATGGCGTGTCGCCGCAGGTTGGGCATGCCGGCCTACGTTCCAGAAGGTCCGGATGCGGGCATGGGACGAGATCGCCTGGACTCCGAGATGCACCTGTGGGCGAACGGCAGCTGGTTCGAGTCCGACGGCGGCGGCTCAACCCTGCCGCGGTGCCGACCCGACGATCCGCCTCACCCTGGTCGCGCATGGGCGGCTCGATTCGCTCTTCCCGCAGGTGCGCAAGCAGTTGCTCACGCATCCCGGGCCAGAGCCCCTGCTGTACGGTCACTTCCGCCAGGACGGGTGGCCGTCTCTTTTGATCGTTACGGGTGGGACTGAGGCCTCCGCCTGGTGCGCGGCGGAGGCATCTCACCTTGGTGCGGGCACTACTCCTTGCCGCCGCCCGCCCCGTTCTTGGACTGGTTGAGCATGCCGCCGAGCGCGCTGAGACTACGGGCGGCCTGGCCGGCGGGGACGGCCTTCGACACCGCTTCGAGGGCGATCTGAGCCATCTTCTGCATGTGTTCGGCGGCCGTCTTCATGGCCTCGCCGGTGCGCTGGGCGGCGGCCTGGTCGTTGCCGGCCGCCAGCTCGATGCCCTTGGTGAGGACCTTGCTGACCTCGGCCATGCCGCTCATGTCACGGAACAGGTTGGCGGCGGCCACGGTGTGCAGTGCCGCGTCTATGCCGGTCGGGTTGGGGAGTGCCTGGATCGTCTGGAATCTGGCCTCGGTCGGGGTGAGAGGGGCGACCTTGACGTCGATGTCGCGGCTCCGGGCACCGGTGGCGATCGGGGCGATGTCGGTGGGCAGGATGGGCGCAGCCGAGTCGATTTCGTGCTCGGCCGCGCCGACGTGCCTATGGGGTAGCGATCAGTCGGCCTGGTCGTCGTGCTCGGACCTCGTTCCCGTGTCGAACCTCGCTGTCACGGGCGCGGTGCTCCAGTCGCTCACCTCATCGCCCCTGTCGACGCGCAGCAGCCGTGCCTGCGTGGCTTCCATCAGTTGGTCGGCGCCAGGTAGGAACTCCGGGCCGTTGACGAAGTGCATGACGGCTCCGACGACGTCGTGGCTGTCGTCCTCGTCGAGGGCCTCGGCGTCGAGCGGCCTCCAGCCCGTTGCGGTGGCCGCCGCGAGTAGGCGAGCGGGGTCGTGGACGTGCACCTCCAGCAGGCTGATCGTGCGTACGACCGGCCCTGGGAAGGCGTCGAGGCGGGCGTCATGCGGCGTGCGGCTCTCAAGGTCGCCACCGAGGCCGGCCGAGTCGCCGCGGCCGCGCCGCAGGGACTCCCACGTGCCGGCCAGCTCAGGGGCGTCGGCCCAGGTCCCGTTCACGACATCGGCCAGCGTACGGCGGAAGGAGGCGGCGGGCGCGTCGGGCAGAGCCGCTGCGATCCGCTCCGACTCAGCGCGGGCGGCGGGGCCCAGGCCGTTCTCCAGCACCGAGGAGAGGAGGTAGGCGGCGTGCTGAGCGAGGGCGGGATCGGTGCAGGTCAGTATGGCATGCAGGGTCGCGGGCTGGCCGGAGCGCTCGACGAGGGCGTACACCCTGCTCTTGGCGCGGGTGTGCTCGCAGTGGAAGGCGCGAGGGACGGCAGAGGTCATGACGGGCTCTCCATCAACGTGAGGTACGTGGAAAACCGCTGGTGGGCGCGGTACGGCCACGCCCCCTGACGGAGAAGTCCTGCCCGCTGGTGCTGCTGGTACGGCCAGCTGCCCGGTTCGGTGTTTGCATCGTACCGCTGGGGTGTTGTTTCGGACCGGCGGGCGGCCGGAGAAGCACCCGCGGCGGGAGATCGTCAACGCCATCCTTTACGTGGTACCTGCCTACCGACCTGCCTCCCTGGCAGACCGTGTACTGGTACTTCCAGCAGTGGGAGCAGGCCGGCGTGACCGAGGCCCTTCTGTGCGAGCTGCGCATCAAGGCTCGCCGCCAGGACGGCCGTGACGGCGAGCCGTCCGCGGGAATCATCGACTCCCAGAGCGTCAAGGGCGCCGACACTGTCGGGCGTGACAGCCTGCTCGGCGGCATCCTTGCTTGCTGAGTGGCCCGGACTGGACGCGCTGAATCCTGGCTGGACTGGCCTTGGCAGGAGGGGCCAGCTTGATCATCGTTCCTTATCGGCCCAGCGGCCCGCCGCCTGGCCGGCGAGACCACCTCACTGACGGCCGCTGAACGCAGGCAGCTGACCCCCAACGAGCGCGTAGAGGCTGTCAACGCCGCCCATCACACCCTGATTCAGGCCGCCACCGGCCTGGTCGTCATCGGCGGCGTGGTGCTCACCGCCCAGGGCCTCTGGTACACCGCCAAATCCTTGAAAACCTCCCTATGTCCGAGACCACGACCTCTGCACCTCGCATGACAGCAGAAGCGAACTCCCCGAGCAGTGCACCGCCGCAAGCCTGGGGGCCTCGAGGTGATGCCGCTCGCCAGACCTGAGACCGACGTGCTCGCGGCCCTGACCATCGCTCCCGGCTTGGCTCCGCGCACCGTCGAGAGAGTTACCGTCTCCACCGCCATGTTCTGGAGTTCAGGGTGGAGCTTGAGAGTGTGCACGCTGCGCCTTGTCGTCACGGCGCTGCACAGGCGGCACAACCGCCGGCAGTTGCGTCGCGCGCCGGCGGCGCCCGGCCCCTGGGCGCAGGCGTCAAGGAGTCCTTGGTGGAGTGGTCCGCCAGGCCAGATCCGCCGGCTCCAGCCGCTCGGCCACGTCGCGGCGGAGCGGCAGCAGCTCCCCCATCACCGTGTGCACCACCTCGGCCTCCCCCGAAGGCGAGCCGTGCGGCCGAGTGCCCTTCACCGCGACCAGCGGGACTGCGCCTTCACCACGCCCGGCCGGGCACGGAAGGCTCCACACCCAGGAACGCGCACAGCTCGTGCCAATCGGGACGGGAGTGCGCGCCCTGGGTGCGTTAATCCATGCCGTTGGTTGTTCTCCTCGATGGCCGGCATGCCCGTCGTCCAAGGGGTCGGGGGGAGCCTCAGGCCGTGACGGCCGAGCCCGAGGCCACCGACTGGTAGGCGAGCTCGATGACGTGCACCGCGTACGCGCCGTCCTCGGGCGAGACGGCGGTCGGCTCGTCGTCCGCGATCGAACGGGCGAAGCTCTCCACCCCGGCCGCGATCGAGTTGTACTTCCAGGTGCCCGGCTCGTACGTCGTGCCGGGCAGCGGCGATCCGGCATGGTCACGCTTGCCGCGGAAGATCATGGCCGGCGGGTTCTGGTGCTGGTCGACGACGATGAGCCCTTCGGTCCCGTGCACTTCGAGGCGCTCGTTCCACGGCCCGCCGGAGGTGAAGGTGGATTCGACGGAGAAGAGCGCGCCCGACCGCATCCGGCCGGCCACGACCGACCAGTCCTCGACCTGGCTGACGTCGACGAGACGCTCCGACAGCGCGCGCAGCGATGCGACCTCGCCGAACATCCACTTCAGCAGGTAGAAGGAGTGGGCGCCGGCGTCGATGATGGTGCCGCCGCCCGAGCCGTCCTGGCGTCCCTTCCACAGGCTCGGGTTGCCGAGCCGCCCGAACTCGTTGCCGCTGATCAGAGTGCGGACGAGGGTCACGTCCCCCACCTCGCCGCTGGTGACGGCGTCGAGCGTCGCCTGATAGGCGGGGACGAACCGGGTGTTCTCGTTCACGGTGAACTTGAGGCCCTTGTCGGCTGCGAGGGCGACGAGCTCGCGCGCGTCCGCGGCGCCGACGGTCATGGGCTTCTCGATCAGTACGTGCTTGCCCGCCTCCAGGAACTCACGCGCGATCTTGTAGTGCAGGTGGTGGGGCAGGACGAGGTCGACGGCCTGGATCCGCTCGTCATCGAGGAGCCGTCGGTAGTCGGTGCCGGCCTCGGCGCCGAGCGACTGCGCCGTCCGGGTGGCGACGTCCTGGTCGAGGTCGCAGACGACCACGGCCTCCAGGCCGGCCGCCCGCTGGAAGGCGAGATGGTGGGCGAGCTGGTAGATCTCGCCGAGGCCGACGACGCCGAAGCGTACGGGTGTGGTCACTGCATCGGGTCGATCGCCGTGTCCGGGCCGACCTCCCGCCTGCCGGAGAGCCGTCTCATCGAGCTCGGCGCCACCCTGGTCCACGAACGTACGCACGCGTTGTGAACCGGAACTGAACCGCACAGCCGCCCGGCACGGCGCGACAGCGGCGGAACGCTCGTGCCCGCACCCGTCCGGCACTGCCGTCAGGGGGCGGCGGAGTTCAGGAGAAGTGGCGCTTCTCGTACTCGTCGATGACCTTGCCGAGCTTCGCCGGCCGCTCGGCGAACCCCACGTTCTCCGCGCCCGCCGCCCTTGCCGGGCAGGGCACTCACGATCCCCGCGTCCGCGCCGGAGTTGTTCACCCAGCCGTTCTTGTGGGCGTACGTCACCTCGGCCGTCTGGTTGCGCGGCCGCACTTCGCGCCCGTACGAGATGCCCTGGCCGGGAATTGTCACGGTGCCGTCAGCGCCGATCCACCGCGAGGCGTGATGGGGTGGCCGGCGCCGCACCAGTTGGTGGTGGAGCGGGCGACGTTCATGCCTTGCTCGGCCAGCCTGCTCCTGAAGAACGGAGGGAGGCGTCGCTAATGACGTCGGCGCTGATACTGGTGCCGTCCGGGGTCTGCCCTAGGGTGCCGGTCCCGCCGTTGACCAGCATCAACAGCTTGGCCGTGCCGAGTGAGCTCATGGTGACCGGATTGCCCGCCGGGCGCCGTTTGTGGCCTTGGCAGCCTGCGCCTTCTTGTGAGCGAGCGAATCGGATGACCCCTCGACGCGGGTTGCCCACAGGTCAGCGTGCTTGCGGCGTAGGTCGAACACCGCGCCGGCGTAGGTGCGTAGACCGTTACGCGCTCCTACCGGAGCCGCAATGGGCCGGGCTCGCCGCGCCTGAGCAGCCGCCGGTCAAGCGACACCGCCCGGGGAGTCAAACACGACACCGACCGTGTCGGCTGCCTCCGGCCCGGGCTCGCCGACAGCCCGACCGCATGGGTCGCCCGGCATATCGGGGAGTACGTGGAGTCGGGCGGCGAACTCCGCCGTACAGGCGAAGGCATGTACGGGCCGGGGAGATACATAGTGGTGGGGTCCGGTGGAAGTCTGGCCGCGCATCCGGCTTGGTATCTCAATCTGCTCGCTGATCCGCAGGTCGGCCCGGAGAGCTTCCCGCTCGGGCGTCGGAGGCCATCGGGGCCGATCGAGGGCGCCTGTGGCGGATGATGACGCGATTGTGGCCGCAGTACAACGGCTGCCGGAGCAAGCTCGACCGCCGGATTCCAGTGATCGTCTCCGGAGAGGGTCAGCGCGCCCGACAGAACCTGGCCCATTCGGCCTGGCCCTGGCCCGACGACGACGCCATGCCCGCGCCAGCTCGTCCTGCCGCCCTTCCCCCTACACGGATCAAGAGGCCGGTCAAGACGCGTTCTTCTTGACCGGGAGCCGGACCGGGCGATGGATCAGTCCGTCGTTGGTCCAGCGGAGCGTCGACAGGTCCTCCTGGGCGCGGAGGGAGGGCAGCCGCGTCACCAGGGCGCGGAAGGCTTCCTGCAGTTCCATCCTGGCCAGATTCGCCCCCAGGCAGTAGTGGGGGCCGTGGCCGAACGTCAGGTGCGGATTGGGCGGCGCCGTTCCGGCGAACCTCCGGATGTCGAACCGCAGCGGGTCGTCGAACGCCGACGGGTCGTGGTTGGCGCCCGTGGGGTTGGGTAGCACGACGGTGCCTTCGGGGATCACGCCGCCGGGCAGCTCGATGTCCTCGGTGACCAGCCTGAGCAGGCCGTTCCCTCCGGGACCTTCGCAGCGCAGAATCTCCTCCACCGCCGGTTCCAGGAGTTCGGGGCGGGCCGCCAGCTGCGCGTACTGGTCAGGGTGACACAGAAGGCGGAACGCGCCTCGGATGATGATCGATGCGGTGGTCTCGTGCCCTGCCATGATCAGGGTGAACACCATGTGGGTCAGCTCCGGCTCGCTGAGCCTGTCCCCCTCGTCGCGCGCCTCGATGAGCAGGTCGATGAGGTCATCGCCCGGCTTGGCGCGGTGCTCGGCGATCAGCTCGCCGGCGTACGCCATGAACGCGGCGAATCCCTCTCCCCTGGCCTCGGCGCTCGCCTCGGACGTGGACAGGAACATCTCCGTCCAGCCGCGGAACTGGTCGAACCGGTCCATCGGGACGCCGAGCATCTCGCAGATCACGCGCGCGGGCAGCGGCAGGGCGAAATCGGTGACCAGGTCGAACTCCTGGCCGGCCGCGTCGATCAGCTCGCTGGCGATCGCGGCCGCGCGTGGCCGCCAGCGTTCGATGTGTCGGGGGGTGAAGGTGCCCTGCATGATGCGGCGGTATCGCGTGTGCTCCGGCGGGTCCTGGTTGATCAGTGCCGAGGGGTCGTCCTCGAGGGAGGTGCCGCTGACCATCCTGGGAAGCCCGGGTTCGCGCAGGTTGCGGCTGCTGGCCGGCGAGGCGAGAACGGTACGGACGTCCTCATAGCCGACGATCATCGGCACCTGGTCCCCGCTCGGCATCGTGACGGGCTCCGCCGGAGCCTCGGCGAGCCTGCGGGCCAGTTCAGGGGAGGCGGTGCCGAGCGGACCGGGCGGAAGGTCGGGCCATGGCCATGGGGTGCTGGACAGTTCCGTCATGAGCGCCTCCCGGCGATGCCGTCCGACGAGCCCCATGAACGTACGAAACAACCCGTGTGCGGTCAATGACTCATCGGCCACATCCCTTTGGGACATCCCGCCGTGTCTCCGGCGACTGCAGCCGACGCTTGATCCACTTGGCCGGGGATCAGTAAGGTTGGGCGTTTTCCTCCACATCCCCCATGCCGGAGTGCCTCATGCGCCGCCATCGTTTCGGCCGATTCGCAGCCGGCTTCGCGGCCCTCTACGTGGCCGCCGTGAGCGTCCTCGCCGTCGTCGGACTGGTCACCGGCGACCTCGTCCCCCTGTGGAGGGTCGTCGCGGACCCGAACGGGTACATGGCGGACGAGATCCGGGCGTGGCCGTGGCTGGCCGCCCTGCTGGTGCCGATCGCCGCGGTGCAGGCGTGGGCGTACCGGGAGGTGTTGCGCGGACGGCTGCGCGGGGAACCGGCGCGGTACGGCCGGGAGGTACGGCTGCTGCGGGTCGCTCTCTACGCCATGTCCGTATACGTCCTGTCCTGGGACCTGCCGATCCCCTACCTGTGGTGGATGTCCCTGGTCGCCAATGTGGTCGAGCTCGTGGCGATATGGCTGTTCTTCCGCGTGCTGCGGGGGAACCCCCGCCGATGGCCACGGGTGCTCATGCTCGTGACCGGCACGCTCAGCGTGGTGTACGACGGTGTCATCACCATCGCGTACCAGAGCGGCAACTACCTCTTCGCCGGGCAGAACTGGACCTGGGCGCTGGACGCCCTGTGGTCGGTATGTCTGGTGGCCCTGCTGGTGGCGCAGGCGCGGGATCCGCGCTGGAACGGCGCGACGGTACGGGCCGGCGTGATCGCGGTCTTCTTCTCTCTCCTTTCGTCCGGCTCGATCTCGATCGTGGCGTTCGGCGGCGCGGAATCGGTGGCGTGGGAGCTGCTGATGCCCTCGCTCCTGAGCGCGGTTTCGGTCTTCTCGCTGGTCTGGTGGGCGCGTTCCGCGCACGACCTGGGCACGCTCCAGCCTCCCTCTCCCCGGACGGAGCCCGTGCGGGTACGCGCCAGGTGGTGGCCGCTGCCGGCCGTGGCGATCGTTCTCCCGCTGGTCCCCGCAGCCGTCAACCTCGCGCAGGGGATCCCGTTCTGGCTCGGGCCGAAGAACGTGCTGGGCGACGTGGTACGCGAGTTCACCGGGTCGGAGGCCACCGCGTACTGGTTCGCGCTCGACCTCCTCGTCGGCGTCGGCGCGCCGGCGGTGCTGATCCTGGCAGCCGTGCGGCGGCGGACGCGCACGTTACTGCGCGGCACGACGCTGAGCCTGTTCATGCTGGGCGGGGTCGGCGCCGTGAGCGCGTTCACCTCGGAGCACTCCACCTTCTTCGGGGAGCTGTGGCTCTACCCGGAAAGCCTCTACGTCGAGCCGGGTGCCACCGTCCCCTACGAGAGCGCCCAGCTCCTCTCCCCCGGCATCTCCCCGCTCTGGTACGCCCTCGCGCTCACCGCCTCCGGCCTCATCCTGCTCCTCCTGTACGCCGCCCCGCCCGCCCATCGCATCCGTCACCATGTCCTCCTGGCGGGGCTCGCCTCGGCGGTGGCCCTGTGCCTGCTGCCCGCAGCGGACCAGTCCCGCGGCCCCGCCACGGACTGCGACCTGTCCGCGCCGTGGGAGGTCGACACGGGCCAGGCGGCGCCGCGCGAGCTGACGGCCGAGCAGAAGTTCGTGTGCTCCCTGCGCAACCACGACGGCGCGCGGGGCCTGCACGTGTTCCCCGCCACCACGCCCGACCAGGTCGTGCTCGCCTACGGGCGCCGGCTGTGCGGCGTCCACACCCGCAACGACCCACGGGAGCTGGCCCGGCTGAAGATCGGCCGCGCCTCCCTCACCGATCCTCTGGCCGGCATCTGCCCCAGCGCCACCGCCATCGTCGAGGCCGCGAAGGCCAAGCAGGACCAGGAGATCGCGGCGATGCAGGCCGACGCCCAAGCCATGTGCGACGCCACGCCGCGCCACCGCCCGCGCATCAAGCCGGCCAGGGCGATCCGGATGAAGGAGCCGCAGTGGACCGACTACGGGGTGCTGCAGACGTACGAGGGAGAAGGAGAGGAGGAAGCGGCGTCGGACACGGACCCCGGCAACGGGCTGGTCTCCTCCTCTCGCGGCATCCTGGCCGTCATGACCCACCCCGACTTCGATCTCTGCGTCACCCTGGAGACCTACACCCGCCGGCCGCCTGTCGAGACAAAGGGCTGGGACAAGGTGGTCGAGGTCGGCTACTACAGCCCGGGCGGCGAGATCGTGCTCTACGACAGCCTCAGCGGTACCGAGTTGCCCAACCTCGCCCTCGACGGGCGCAAGGGTCACTACCGCATCCGCGTGCACCACGCCTGGTTCCCCTGGAAGGGCGAGGCGGAGAGCGGGCAACGGCTGCTGATCATGGCGTATCCGGGCAAGGGCGACAAGGAGGTCGTTCACCGGAAGCGGAGGTGATTGGTCCTCATGTGGGCTCTCGACCCGATCACGTCATGACCAGTGGGTGAGCCGGCACACCCACCAAGATCTTCAGGATGTTCCTAGGACTGCCCGGGCGGCCAGGCGGAGACTCTTGAGCATGGGGTTCGGGTCGCCCCTGCGGCCGGCCAGGACGACCTGGCTGGGCGGAGCGCCCTCGATCGGGACGGTGACGAGGTCGGGACGTAGTGAGCTGCGCCGATCGCCGACCGGCAGGACGGCGATCGCCCGGCCACTGGCGACGAGTTCCCATCCGGCCCATGACCATGCGGGAGATCGCCACGCTGCTCAGCGAGCACCTCGACCGGCCCGTAGGGGTGGAGCAGACCTCCGCCGAGGCCGACATCGCGGACCTCATGGCGGCGGGCACCGGCCGTAGCTTCGCGACGCTGCTGAACCAGACCTGGGCGATGGCCACCGCGCTGGGCGAGGCACCGTGGGAAGAACCGCCGCCCGCGACTCAGGCGGCATACCGCATCGAGGACTTCATCCGCGATGAGCTGGTGCCGGCCGTTCGCTCGTCGCGGCCGATCTCTGACTATTCAACCGCGACCCGCCCGCGGCGCGCCGCCTGACATCCGTGCTCCGGTCGAAACCGGCGATGAGTTTCGGCCGGTCGCCGGATCAGTAAAGGCGGGACGCGCCGCCCGCGGCGTGATCGATCGGTGGAGAAATACGGAGGAGTGTTCATGGCAGAGCGCAGAGCAGCCGTCGACGTCGCGACGGTGTTCATCAAGGCATTCGGAACCGGTGACATGGCCACGGTCACGGAGTGCCTGGCCGAGGACGTGGTGTTCCAGAGCCCCCGGGTCCGCCTCGAGGGCGCCGAAGCGGTGACGGCCGCGATCGGGGGGTTCGCTCAGGTCGTCACGGGAGTGGACATCATCGCGGCGCTGGGTGACGCCGAGCAGGCGGTGGTGGTCTACGACATGAGAACCGGACCGTTCGGTACGTTGCGCACCGTCGATCACCTGGTCGTCCGGGACGGCAAGATCATCTCTGATGTGGTGGTGTTCGACACGTACGCGATGCGCAAGGCGGAGGAAACGCAGGCGGCAGCCGCCGGGTGACCTCCTTCCGGGGTGTTCCGTGCCGCGAGCTCGGGGGCGCGGAACACCAGCCCCAACGATCCGCCGCTGCGGAGGCGGACGGGAGTCGATGTGACACAGCCAGTGAGGCCCGGCGAGGAGTTCGCTCGCCTGGCCGACCCGTACCGCGACGAACTGCTCAAAATGTGCTACCGCATGGTGGGTTCCGTGCACGACGCGGAGGACATCGTGCAGGAGACCTACCTGCGCGCCTGGCGCTCCTACGGGACGTTCGCCGGCCGGTCCTCGCTGCGGACGTGGCTGTACCGGATCGCGACCAACGCCTGCCTCCGCGCCGCGGAGCAGGCCGGCCGCCGCCCCCTGCCGTCCGGCCTCGGCGGGCCCGCCGGCGACCCTGCGGCACCGGCCGAACCGCGCTGGGACATCCCGTGGCTGCAGCCTTTCCCCGCCCGCGTTCCCGACGAGGCGCGAGACCCGGCCGAGGTGGTAGCTGATCGAGGAACGCTGCGCCTGGCGCTGATAGCCGCCCTCCAGGTGCTCCCGCCCAGACAGCGTGCGGTGCTGATCCTGCGCGATGTGCTGATGTGGCGCGCCGCCGAGGTCGCCGAGCTGCTCGACACCACCGTCGCGTCCGTGAACAGCCTGCTGCAGCGGGCCAGGACACAACTCGGCAACCTCCCCGGGCCTGATCTGCAGCTCGCCGAACCCACCGAAGAGCGTCAGCGCGAGCTGCTGCGGCGCTACGTCACCGCGTTCGAAGGGGCCGACATCGACGCGCTGACGCGGACATTGGCGCAGGAGGCGGCCTTCGAGATGCCGCCGATCCCCACCTGGTTCGCGGGCCGGGAAGCCGTCGCCCGCTTCCTGACGCCCCGTCTGCCGGCCGCCGGGCAGGCGCGGTTCGTCCGCGTCGACGCGAACGGGCAACCCGGCGTCGCGATCTACCTCGCGACCCGGGACGGTTACTGGCGCGCCCACGCCCTCCACGTGCTCGCCGTTTCCCCGGCCGGGATAGAGCGCATTGTCGCGTTCATGGACAGCAGTGTCTTCTCCCTGTTCGGCCTGCCGCAGGTCGATCCGGCGATCGGCCAGGCGGTACGCCGATGACGGCTGGGTGGGGTTGCTGGAGGCGGCCGTCCGGTACGCCTGTCACGGAGCGCGCGCCGTCGGCCCTGCCGGCCTCGCCCGTGGAACCTGGGCATGCTGCTCGCGCACATGTGCGCATCGGCCGCAGCCCTTCACCTTTCCCGGTGCCGGGAAGAGTGTCTGAGCAATTAGACGGTCAGCGGCACGGGGTGGATCTCGTCGGCCGGGTGCCCCGCACGCTGGTGGATCCTCTGCACGGCGTCGGCGTCCGGCGCCTCGGACAGGCAGTAGACGAGCCCGGAGTCGGGATCGGCCCACGCCGTCTCGAAAGTGACCCGCTCTTCTTCCTGGATGGCCAGGTCAGCGTCGTGGGCCTGCTTGAGCTGGTCCGCGGTGATGCCGGTCATGCCATGGTGGACGTCCATGAATTTCATGGTTTCCTCCCATTCCATGTCCATCCCAGCGTAGATCCGACCCGGGCCACCGGTTTCCCCGTATTGGTTCAAAGCCTGTCCACGGCGAGAAGCAGCCGGCGGGTTCTCACAGTCCGGTGGTGTCGGCGTTGCCGTGGTGACCGCAGGGCCGCGTGCTACTGAACTTTTCGCGAATCCGTCGCATCCAACCCGGTATGAACAAGCTGCAGAAGATCGCCGTGCTGTCCGTACTGCCCGTCGCCGCGGCTGTGGTGGCCCTCCCGGCCCAGGCCGCCGAGCGCCCCAACTGCCCCGTCCCGACCAAGGCGGAGGTGAAGCGGTCGTACGACTCCAAGATCGACAAGCCGCCGAGGGGCGCCACAGCTATCAAGGGAGTCCGCGTCAACCACATCCCGAAGGGGTTCAAGAACGGATCGGTGGTCGTCAACAAGCACGACGGCATCACCGAGTATGGCTACCAGTGGACTGACGACCGCAGCGAGGTGGATCGCCGGAGCCGGTCGCTGTGGGTCAGGGTGGTGTGCTGGCCGAAGGCGAGCAAGCTGGCGCAGCTCAAGAACGGGCCGTTCGACATCGGGACGTTCTCCGGAAAGACCAAGACCGTGAAGATCGGTGACCGTCAGGTGCTCACCCAGCAGGGCGACGGCGCGCTGGGCCACGGCCAGTACGCGGGATGGGTCGAGCGCAAGGGTGTCGTCGTCACCGTGATGGCCAGCCAGCCTCTCGTACCCGAGCTTGCGCAGATCATCAAGGGCATCCAGCTCTGAGCCGGCCGACCTAGCCGTCCAGCCGGGGATCCGGGGGCCCCTCGCCGACCTGCCATACCTGGGCCGAACCGGGTAACGGCGACCGGATCGTCACGTCCCGGTGCTGGGGCGGGGACAGCCAGAGATGGCAGCTCCAGAACGCCAAGCGCCCGCTGGCGCAAAGTCGGCGTCTCGGGAGGATCCGCGTCCGGGCGGGTAGCGCTGGGACCGGCCGGAGCGATACCCAGGTGGCGATCGCCGTACCGGCTCGCGGAGGGGTGGCATGGGAAGCGGTTCGAACGAGACCTCGGGTGCCGGCCAGGGCGTGCTGGCGGTGGACGGCGGGCCGGGCCAGGTGCGGGAGCTGCACGCGTGGCTGTCCGAGGATCCCCTGGTCCGCCGGTGGGTGCGCCTGGTCGAGCGCGAGCCTCCTCCCGGGGCGCTGGGCCCGGTGGCCGAGGCGGTGCAGGTGGTGACCGGCTCAGCCGGCGTGGTGGCGGCCGTGGCCGGCGTCCTGATCGCCTGGCTGCGCTACCGCACCAGCGACGTGACGGTCAAGGTGCGCAGGACGGACGGCGACACCGAGGTCGAGGTCAGCGCCCAGCGCGTCAGGACGCTGAACGCCGAGCAGACCCGGGCGCTGGCCGCGCAGGTCGAGGCCGCGCTCAAGGACGGGCTGCCACCCGCGGAGGGCCCGCGTGACTGACCGGCCGGGGCTGCTGTCCGGCCCTGGGGTGCGGGCGCTGCTGGTGGGGTCGAGCCGGCATGTTCCCGGAGCGCTGACGGGCGACGTGCCCGCGGCGGCCACGAGCGCGCGGGATCTCGCCGACGCCCTGGTCAAGGCCACCGGGCTGGCCCGCGAGCACGTGACCTGCCTGCTGGATCCGCCCGATCCCTCCCACCTGGCGGCGGAGATCGACGCCCTGGCCGGGCGGGCGGGCGAGGTGCTGCTGTTCTGGTACGCCGGTCATGGGCTGATCGGGCCGGACAACCGGCTGTACCTGGCCACGCGGGCGAGCGTGGACCTGGGACGGGGGCCGCCGCGCAACCAGGCGCTGCCGTACGCCGAGGCGCGCGAGCTGCTGACCAGGAGCCGGGCCGGGCTCAGCATCGTGATCCTGGACTGCTGCTGGGCTGGCCGCGCCGCGGGCTGGCCGGACAGCTACCTGCTGACCGCGACCAGCATGGACGAGGCCGCCTGGTCGCTGCCCGGCGAGCGGCACACGGCGTTCACCGGGGCGCTGATCCGCCTGCTGTCGGAGGGGGATCCCGCCGGGCCGCCGCTGCTGTCCCTGGACGACGTGCACGCCGCGCTCAACCGGGATCTGCGGGCGCGCGGCCTGCCTCTGCCGCGCAGGCAGGCCGCCGACGCCGCCGGGCGCCGTCCCTTCGCGGTCAACGTCGCCTACCGGCTCCCCTCGGGACGCCCGCTGCCCGCCCCGGCGGCGCAGGACGGCAGCCGCAGCCCGTTCCTGGGACTGCACTCCTACGGGGAGGAGGACGCGGCGCTGTTCTTCGGCCGCGCGGAGCTCACGCGCACGCTGGAGGAGCGCGTGCGCCGCTGCGGCGGGGAGCCGCTGCTGGTCGCCGGCCCTTCGGGGGCGGGGAAGTCGTCGGTGCTGCGGGCCGGGCTGATCCCGGCTCTGGGCGTGCGCCGCTGCCTGCTGCTCACGCCGGGCGCGGCCCCGCCGGCGCGCCTGCGCGAGGCGATCGAGGCCGTCGCCGACGTCCCGGAACGGGCGGAACCGGCGGAACAAGCGGGATGGGCGGAGCTGGTGGAGGCCCTGCCCGGCGACGCGGTGATCGTGGTGGACCAGTTCGAGGAGCTGTTCACCGAATGCACCGACCAGGCGCAGCGGGCGGCGTTCATCGCGGCGCTGGCCGCGGCGGCGCGCCGTGCCGCGGTCGTGATCGGCGTGCGCGCCGACTTCTTCGGTCACTGCACCTCCTTCCCCGAGCTCACCCACGCGCTGGAGCACCCGGTCGTGGTCGGCCCGCTCAGCCGCGAGCAACTGCGCGAGGTGATCGAGCAGCCCGCCCGGCTGGCGGGCCTGGCCCTCGAAGAAGGGCTGGTGGAGCTGCTGCTGGAGGACCTGGGAGCCGGGCTGGGCGGCCCGCCGCTGCCGTTGCTCTCGCACGCGCTGCTGGCCACCTGGCAACGCCGCGAGAACGGCGTGCTCACCCTGGGCGGGTACCGGGCCACCGGCGGCATCGGCCAGGCTCTGGCCCGTACCGCCGATCAGATCCTGGACGGGCTGGGCGAGGACGGGCAGCGGCTCGCCCGCCGGATGCTGGTGCGGCTGGTGCACCTGGGCGAGAACACCGGCGACACCCGCAGGACCGCGCCGCTGTCCGACGTGCTGCCGGCCCGTGAGGAGCACGACCTGGCCCGTACGGTGCTCGACGCCTTCACCCGCGCCCGCCTCGTCACGGTCGACAGCGACCGGGCGGAGATCGTCCACGAGGCGCTGATCCGGGCCTGGCCCCGGCTGCGCGCCTGGCTCCAGGCCGACCGCGCCGACCTGCTGGCGCTGCAGCAGCTCGCGCAGGACGCCGCCCGCTGGGACGCCCACCACCGCCAGGCCGGCTACCTCTACAGCGGCGCCCGCCTGGCCGCCATCGCTCCCGCGCGGCGGCGCTGGGAGGCCGACCCCGCCCAGCACGCCGCGCTCGGGGAGGTCGCCCGCGACTTCCTGCGAGCCGGCGACCAGGCCGTGCGGCGGCTGGCGCGGCGGCGGCGGGCGACGTTCGTCACGCTGGTGGCTCTCGTGATCACATCGCTGGCGGGCGCCGGGACCGCCGTCCTCGCGGCCCGCGACGCCGACGCGCAGCAGCGGCTGACCGAGACCCAGAGCCGTCAGGCCCTGTCACGTCAGCTCGCCACGCAGAGCGAACGCGTCCTGACCCGCGACCCCCTCCAGGCGCAGGCGCTCGCCGCCACCGCCTGGCACTTCGCGCCCACCGACGATGCCCGCCGCGCCCTGCTCAGCGCGTCGAGCACACCCGGCAAGGGCTCGCTCATCGGGCACGCCGAGGCCGTCGAAGGAGTGGCGTTCAGCCAGGACGGCCGGACCGTGGCCAGTTCCGGTCAGGACGGCACCGTCCGGCTGTGGGACGTGACCACCCGGCGCCAGCTCGGCGCGCCGCTCACCAGCGGGAAGACGGAGATCGACGCGGTGGCGTTCAGCCCGGACGGCCGCATTCTCGCCGCCGCCGCCGCCGACGCCACCGTACGCCTGTGGGACGTGGCCACGCGCCGCCCGCTCGGCGGGCCGCTGAAGAGCCGGGAAGACCTCAGTACACTGGTGTTCAGCCCGGACGGGCGCACCCTGGCCGGCTCCGGTCACACCGGGAAGGGCGCCCAGCTGTGGGACGTGGCCACGCGCCGCCAGATCCGCCTCCTCGCAGGACAGGGCTACGGGATCGGGTCGGTGGCGTTCAGTCCCGACGGCCGCAGGCTCGCCACCACCAGCGAGAAGGTCGTGACGTTGTGGGACGCGGCGACCGGCGGCAAGATCGGCGCCGTCGGCTTCGAGGACGAGATCAAATCGGTGGCGTTCAGCGTGGACGGCCGCACGCTGGCCGGGGCGGGCAACGGCACGGAGGTGGCGTTGTGGGACGTCGCCACCCTCCGGAGCAAGGGCTCCATCAGCAGCGGGCACGACCCTCACCATGTGGCCTTCTCCCCCGACGGCCGGGTCCTGGCCACCACCGGGGGTGACGGGACCAAGCTGTGGGACGTGGCCACCCGGCGCCAGCTCGGCGCCACGCTCGGCGGCCACACGGACGAGGTCGTCTCGATGGCCTTCAGCCGCGACGGCCGGACGGCGGCCACCGCGGGTCTCGACAAGACGGTCCGGCTGTGGAACGTGTCCATCTTCCGCCAGTTCGGGACTCCGCTCACCACCGGGACGGACGATCTCATGTCAGCGGGGTTCAGCGCCGACGGCCACACCCTGGTCACGACGGACGAGAACGACAAGGCGCGCCTGTGGGAGGTGGCCGCCGGCCGCCCGATCGGCGCCCCGTTCACCGGCCACCTGGCGGCGCCGGCCCCGGACGGCCGCACGCTGGCCGTGGTCACCGGGGACGGCACGGTGCAACTGTGGGACGTGGAGGGACGCAGGCGTCTCGGCAAGCCCTTCACCGCCGATCGCTCGTACGTCGATGACCTGCTCTTCAGCCGCGACGGCCGGGCGCTGCTCACGCTCGGCCGGGAGGGGACGAGGCTGTGGGAGGTGGCGACGCGCCGCCCGATCGGCGTCCCGATGCGGCTGGAAGGGGCGTCGTACCCGATGGCGGCGTTGAGCCCCGACGGTCGGGTCCTGGCCGCCACGACCCAGTTCGACGGCAACGTCGTGGACCTGTGGGACGCGGGCGCCCAGCGCCGCATCGCGGCCCTCACCGGTCATACGGGGACGATCACGGCGCTGGCGTTCAGCCCCGACGGCCGCATCCTGGCCAGCGCCGGCAGTGACGTGGACAGGACGATCAGGTTGTGGGAGGTGGCGACCCGCCGCCAGATCGGCACGCCGATGACCGGGCACGACGGGGGCGTCACCTCGTTGACCTTCAGCCCCGACGGGCGGTTCCTGGCCAGCGGCGGCAACGACAGGAGGATCCGCCTGTGGGACGTGGCCACCCAGCAGCCGATCGGCGCCGCGATCACCGGCCATGAGGCGTATGTCGCGGCGATGGCGTTCAGCGCCGACGGGCGCACGCTGGTCAGCGCCGGAGGTGGCGTCGAGGCGGCCATGCGGCGCTGGGACGTCGGACTTCCCGCCGACCGTGACCTGTTCGCCTCGGCCTGCGTCGCGGCCGGCAGGTCGATGACGGCGCAGGAGTGGCAGGAGTTCAACCTGCCGGCACCGCATCGCCGGGCGTGCTCCGCTGTGCTCGGCCGGTGAAGCAGCCGTGCGCCGCGCTCGGCCGGCGGTGCGGCCGCGGTCATCGACGCCAGGCGGACGTCCGCGCTGCGGTCTCGGCCTCTCCGGCAGCGCGGCCGGCGCTCCAGACCATCGTCCGCTGGTGGACCCGCCGGCCGTCGTGCCGGAGGCCGGGCACCAGGGGCGCCGGGCCGTGCTCGGCGAAGCCCATGCGTTCGAAGAACCGCACCGCCCGGGTGTTCTCGACCAGGGTCTGCAGGTGGCAGCCGGGAGATCCGGCCGTCCTGAGCCGGTCGAACCACCGGCTCATCAGCCCGTCGGCGGCGCCGGTCCCCCGGGCCTCGGGTGCCACGTTGATGTGCAGGTGCGCGGGCCACCGGGTGTCGGCGAACTCGCCGACGCGGGGCTGCCTGCGGACCGCGGCCCACGCCAGGTCGGCCAGGCTGCGCGCGAAGAAGGCCGTCGGCCTGGCCCGGAACATCAGCTTGTAGGTCCGCATGGCCTTCTCCATGCGCTCCCCCTCCCCGGGGAACCTCGCGCTGTCGAGGCAGCCCGTCAGGTAGCCCACCAGGGCGCCCCCGGAGACCGCGACGAAGAGCGAGTCCGGCTCCAACTCCATGTAGGGGTCCAGGTAGACGGCCGCCTCCGAGTCCACGTGCCCCCACAGCGACGCCGTGGGAGCGCCCTCCCCCACGCGCCCGAACAGCTCGCGCAGCTCAGCACGGTCGCCCGGTGCGAACATACGGATCTCCATCACGCCTCCATCATCATGTACGGCCTACTCTGTACGTCATACGCAATTATTAGCCTATATGACATACACAGATCCCGATCGCACGAGAGGATGTTCGATGGCAGAGCTGCCACCCGTCGTGGCGCGCATGTGGGACCGCGAACCCACCACGCGCAGAGGCCCCCGGCCACGCCTGGACCTGGCCACGATCACGACGGCCGCCATCGAGATCGCCGACGCCGAAGGGCTGGCCGCCGTCTCCATGAGCAACGTCGCCGCCCAGGTGGGCGTCGCCCCGATGGCGCTCTACCGGTACGTCGGCAGCAAGGACGAACTGCTGACCGTCATGGCCGACAGCGCCGTGCCCCCACCACCCGAACGCGGGAACCTGCCCTGGCGCCCCTACCTGGCCACGTGGACCCGGCTCACCCGCGACGTCCTGCTGTCGCGGCCCTGGCTGCTGGAGCTGCGCCCGAGCACCCCGCCCATGGGCCCGCGGCGGCTGCTCTGGCTTGACCGGGCCCTGGACGCGCTGTCCGATACCGGGCTGGACGACGGCCAGCGATTCCACGCCGCCACGGTGCTGACCGGCTACGCCCTCACCGACGCCACCCTCACCCACTCGCTCGGCGCCGGGGGCACCGAACTCGCCGCCAGGGCCAAGGGCGCCACCGAGTACGGCGAGATACTCACCGAGGTCCTGGACCCCGCGACGTACCCGGCGCTGTCGGCCATGATGCGCGCCGGCCTGCTCAGGGACTCCACCGGCTGGACCGAGGACGCCGACTTCCAGTTCGGCCTCAACCTCCTGCTGGACGGCATAGAAGCGCTGATCTCCCGCCCAGCCCGGTAACCGGCCCCGCCGGCTCCGAACGCGACCAGGCAGGCGGGGCCGGTCCGCTGTCGGCCATCCCCCAGCGGACCGTCCAGGGCGCGGTGCGGGACCTGGCCGACCGGTGCGGAGATACGGCTCGCACAGGGTGGGACAAGTCCAACGCGATAAGCTTCCGGCTCCGACATGGCGGGCGAACGTGGAGGTGATCACGGTGCATCCGGTCTTGTGACAGCCCCATCCCGGGGCGTCGCGGAGCCGAAAGGTGACCGTATGAGCAAGACCGACAAGACCCGGCCCTGGTGGGTGGGCATGGCTGAAGCGCCGATGGCGAACTGCCGTCCCGTGCACGATCATCGGTTCGGGCCGTGCACGCTGCCGGAGGAGATCACCGCCGACAGCGCGTTCATGAACCGCCGCGGAAGAAGCGGCTGCTACTGGGGCGCCACTGACCACTACCTGTTCGAATGCGGCATTCTCGGCGGCGGCCGGGAGTGGAGTCACATCCGCCGCGAGGACCGGCGCCGGAGCCGCCACCAGGCACGCCATGAGCTGCGCACCTGCAACGACAGGGGCTGAAGGACTCCACGTTACTGGCCGCGCACTGCTGCAACATCGGCTGTGCCCCGGTCACCGGAGCCGCGACCGGCTCTCCTGGTTTGACTGCGGAGGGGCGGCTGTGCGAGCCTCTTGTGTCATCTCTCCGAAAGGGCTGGTCGTGACGCTAGGCATGGTTCTCGGCGATCTCTCCTCTCGCGCTTCGACGCGGGAGCGGTAGCCCTACCTGCCCTGACACGCGCGCCCGTGCTGCAGCAGCACGGGCCGTCCGCCCTGCTCCTCGTCGAAGTGCTCTTCGTGCCCCTGCACGTTCGATTCACGAGGAGTACGTGGTGTCCACCATTCACTGGACCGAGACAGGCATCCTCCGTTCCGCGCACTGGCATTCCGAGAGTGCGACACCGCCTCCCAGCCGGGTCGTCGGCGCGGACGACCGTGTGAAAGCCGACACTGCTCACCGTCTGGCCTGCGAAGGAACCGCCTTGCTGTGGCAGGGCGACTTCCACAACGCACGTCAACTCCTGCAGGCGATGGGCCGCCGCATCGACCGGAAACCTTCCCGGCAGGGCGGCAGCCCGGCAGAGTCCTTCCACCTGCACCGCAGAGCCCGCGCCCACCGGGCCCGCGTGCTCGGCAGGCTCCTCGTTCTGCTGGAAGACGACTACAGCCTGAACCTGCGCAGAGCCCCCGACGTGCGCCAGGCATGCACCGAGGCGTACGGGCCGCCGTCCGGGCCGATGGCCGTCTCGCTCACAGAACTACTGGGCGTGATCGGAGCGCACCAGTGGCGTACGAAGGGCGTGGAAGTACCGGCCCTCGACGCCCGCATTCACCCACACTACGGCGTGTTCTCCCCGGTCAGGGGCGAATACGTCGACCTCGTCGCACATGCGCCGCTCCCCGCGGGGCGCCGCACCGCGTTCGACCTCGGAACGGGAACGGGAGTGCTCGCCATCGTCCTGGCCCGACGGGGAATCGACCACGTCGTGGCCAGCGACATCAGCCCCCGCGCCCTGGCCTGCGCCCGCGAGAACATCCGCCGGCTGCGCCTCACCGGACGTGTCGACATCGTGGGCCCCGGCCTCTTTCCGGACGGAAACGCGCACCTCGTGGTCTGCAACCCGCCCTGGATCCCAGCCCGGCCCACCTCCGCTGTCGAGCAAGGCGTCTACGACCCGGGCAGCAGCATGCTCCGCGCCTTCCTGTACGGGCTGACCGCACACCTCGAACCGGGAGGTGAAGGATGGCTCATCCTGTCGGACCTGGCCGAGCACCTCGGGCTCAGGACGCGGAGTGAACTGCTGGCCGACATCAAGGCAGCCGGCCTGCACGTGCTGGACAAAATCGACACCAGGCCGCAGCATCCACGAGCGCGGGACACCGCTGACTTCCTCCATGCCGCCCGCGCTGCGGAAGTCACCTCGCTCTGGCGTCTCACCGGCGCCGCCACCCGGCCGCTGGGTCCTTGGTCGCGCTGATTCGCAACAACCGATCGCCAAGCCGCAACGTCCGCACCTCACGGCAACCCCCGGCCCAGCGCGAGACTGGCCCGCATGAGCGCAAAAAGATCGCGTTTTGCCACGTCAATGGCGAGCCCGCCGATCCGGCGGCTACTCGCTCTGGTCACCGGCGGCTGCCTTGCCCTGACCGCGTGCGTCACACAGGCCGCGGCGCAGCCATCCACGGCGCCCAAGCCACGCCCGTCGATCATGAAGCTGGACTCGGGCCGGATACGGGGAGTGGACGACGGTGCCGTCAGGACGTACTCGGGGATCCGCTTCGCGCAGCCGCCGCTGGGCAGGCTGCGGTGGAAGGAGCCGGTGCGGGTTGCCCCGTGGCGGGGGGTGGCCGACGCCACCAAGCCCGGCCGGCCATGCCCGCAGGCGGACAGGGGTAAGCAGCTCGGCGAGGAGGACTGCCTGTTCCTCGACGTGACCGCACCGGCCAAGGCGTCTCGAAAGCCGCTGCCGGTGATGGTGTGGCTGCACGGCGGCGGCTTCGTCGAAGGCTCCGGCAGCATGTACGACGCCCGGCGGATGGCCGGCCAGGGCGAGGTGATCGTGGTGACGCCGAACTACCGGCTCGGCGCGTTCGGCTACCTCGCGCTGCCGGGGCTGCCGGGCTCGGGCACCTTCGGGCTGGCCGACCAGCTCGAAGCCCTGCGATGGGTGCAGCGCAACGCTGCGGCCTTCGGCGGCGACCCCGGCAACGTGACGCTGATCGGCCAGTCCGCCGGCGGGATGAGCACCTGCGCGCTGCTGACCTCCCCGGCCACGCGCGGCCTGGTCGACAAGGCCGTCATGCAGTCGGGGACGTGCACACTCAACTGGCCGTCCGGCACCTACGTCCCCGTTCCGGACATGCCGCCGTTCACGCCATACGCTTCGCTGAAGACCAGCCGGGACATCGGTCTGGCCGCGGCCAAGCAGCTCGGCTGCGCGGCGGGCAAGGAGCTGGAGTGCCTGCGCTCCAAGCCGGTCTCCGAGCTGATGAAGATCAACGAACGGTTCGGCAGCGCCCTCGCCCACGGCACGCCGCTGCTGCCGCTGGACCCGGCGCAGGCGCTGCGCACGGGCAGGTTCCTGCGCGTGCCGGTGATCTCCGGCGCCACCAGGAGCGAGAGCAACGGCTTCGTCGCCGGCGCTGCACAGGCCGGCATCCCGGTGACCGCCGAGAACTACCCCGCTCTGATGAAGAGCGCGTTCGGCGATCAGGCCGGCACGGTGATGCGGGAATACCCGCTGACGGCCTTCTCCTCGCCCGGCCTGGCCTGGGCGACGGTGAGCAGCGACCGCGCATGGGCCTGCCCGACCCTGGAAGGCAACCAGGCGCTGGCCGCCCGCACCACGGTGTACGCCTATGAGTTCGCCGACGCCCAGGCCCCGAACATCGCCGGCATTCCCTCCGGCTTCCCGCTGGGCGCTCAGCACGCCAGTGACCTGCCCTACCTGTTCGACCTGGACGGCGAGTCCTGGGACGGGCTCACCTCCGAGCAGTGGCGGCTGGCGCAGCAGATGATCGGCTACTGGACGTCCTTCGCCCACAGCGGCAAGCCCCAGGCCGCCGGCGCACCCGCCTGGCACGCCTTCACCCCGTCCGGCCAGACCGTGCTCAGCCTGAAACCCGCGAGCCAGGGCGGCATCGGCCCGGTCGACCTCGGCGACGAGCACCGGTGCGCCTTCTGGCGCGGACTTACCGACTGATCACCGCCGTGGGGGCCCGGGCCCGGCCCCCCCG